>NZ_KB892136.1:0-26431 GCF_000373665.1 Streptomyces sp. BoleA5 | reverse complement strand
CCCGCGGAGCGGGTACCACAGCGCTGCGCGCTGTGCAAGCGAAAGCCCCCCGCTTCGCGGGGGGCTGGCCGCCTCGCGGTGCTCGGCGGTGGGGACCGCTTCGCGGTCCGTGAACCCGCTGACTTCGTCAGCGGGTTGGGCCCCGCTGCGCGGGGCTGGCCTCACTTTGTTCGGCCGGCCCTTTCGGGCCTTGGTGGGCTTCCGCTTCGCTTCAGCCCACCTTGGGGACGCTGACGCGTCCTCAAGGTCAGGGTCGCTTCGCTCCCCTGACTGGCCCTCGGCTTCGCCTCGTGCCGTTAGGGCCCGCTGACGCGGGCCCGGCTGGCTACGCGATGGCGGGGCTTGTGTGGATCGCGAATGCATCGGTTTGATGCAGCATGTAGGGTTGGGAAATAGGTGATGCCCCCTGGGGGGGCTCGCCTTCTATTTGGAGGCCTTGGAGCGAGGTGAAATTTTGTGGGGGTGTCAGTAGCCTATCCGGTCTTCCGGACCTTGGATGCGAGACAGGCCTTGGCGGTGGCTTCGGCTCTGGTGCACTGCGGAGAGTGGGATGGGAACGTGTTCGTGGACGCCGAACTGCTACATATTGCGGATACTCTGAAAGCCCGTGAGCTCTTCCCCGAGGCATGGTGTTCCTTCGGTGAATCCCGCTTGCGGGCGGGTGAGCTGCCCGAGGATCCGGAAGTAGTCGCGCGGCTGCTGCCCGGGGAGCTCGATGCGGAGGAGATCGCCGGGGAGGACGTCCTGGGCCGCTTCCTCCCCCTTGCCGCGCCTGAAGCGCGTGAGCAGCTGGCGTGGATGGGGCTGCACTGGCCGGCTGTGCCGGAGCTGGGGCTGGATTTGGAGTATGCGCGGACGGGTGTGCAGATGTGTATCAACTCCACCGCTGAGCATGAACCGGCGGTGGGGCACGCGGTGTACGTCCATGTCCGTGGCGGCGAGGACGAGCGGGCTCATCACCTCGCCGGTCTGGTGGGGCAGGCCGTTATCGGCCCGGGCGAGGAGGGGTGGTGAGGGCATCCTGGACCGGGAGCGGCGCGTCCGATCCCAGACCCGGTCTTTCCCCGCTCCCGACTCCTTCCAGGCGGTCCAGGGCCGTCTTGGCCGGGACCCGGCTGCGGAGCAGTTTCCACGTCTCGACCCCACACCCCACCACCGACCCGAGACCCACGAGGAGAACCACCACGCGCCATGGCAGCCACCACTGCTCACGGGCCACCGCGTTGGCCGCCACGAACACGCCCAGGAGCAGCGGACCGCCGGCCTTGCGCAGCCACAGTTCGATCCCGTCCCACATGCGCTTCTCCCCTGCCCCCGCCTGTGCCGCCTCCTGTCTCGTTGTTGGAGGCGGGGGTGAGCATATGTGGACACGGTGAGGGCGTCCGGCGTCAGGCCGCCCCTTCCGGGGTGGTCTGCCGGTTTATCGGTTCCGGTCCCCCGGGGGCGTAGCCGTGGTGCGGGATGATGGGGCCGCTTGCTGGCAGCTCTGGACCGTCCGTTTGGTAGGTCGTAGGAAAGACTGCAGGAGAAACGAGAGAATGCCTGGAATTCAGCTTCGTGAGCACCAGGTGGACGCGCATGCGCGTATCCGGCAGTGGGTGGGATTTCCTGCACGGTCTGCTGTTCCGGTGGAGGGGGCGCGGGCCACGCTGGTGTCTGCCACGGGGTCGGGGAAGACGATCACGGCCGCCGTGGCCGCGCTGGATCTGTTCCGGGAGGGCCGGATTCTGGTCATGGTGCCCACGCTGGATCTGCTGGTGCAGACCGCGCAGGCCTGGCGCCGGGTCGGGCACCGCGGGCCGATGGTCGCGGTGTGCTCGCTGGAGGGCGACGAGGTCCTGGAGCAGCTCGGGGTGCGGGCGACGACGAATCCGGTTCGGCTCGCGCTGTGGGCGGGGTCTGGGCCGGTGGTGGTGCTGGCCACGTACGCCTCGCTGGTGGACCGCGACGACATCGACGACCTGACGGGCGAGGGGCGCGTCCGCGGGCCGCTGGAGGCCGCTCTGGTGGGCGGGGAACGGTTGTACGGGCAGCGGATGGCCTCGTTTGACCTGGCCGTCGTGGATGAGGCGCACGGCACGGCCGGGGACATGGGCCGGCCCTGGGCGGCGATCCACGACAACACCCGCATCCCGGTCGCGTACCGGCTGTACATGACCGCGACCCCGCGGATCCTGGCCGCGCCACGCCCACCGGTGGGGAGGGGCGGGACCGAGCTGGAGATCGCCTCCATGAGCGACGACCCGGCCGGGACCTACGGGAAGTGGATCTACGAACTCGGCTTGTCCGAGGCGATCGAACGCGGCATCCTCGCCGGCTTCGAGATCGACGTCCTGGAGATCGAGGACCCGGACTGGACCGTGGGGGCATCCGAGGAAGCGGTGCGGGGCCGGCGCCTCGCTTTGCTGCAGGCCGCACTGCTGGAACACGCCGCGCAACGGAACCTCACCACGGTCATGACGTTCCACCAACGGGTCGAGGAAGCCGCAGCGTTCGCCGCGAAACTACCGGCCACCGCCGCCGCCCTGCATCAGGACGAGATCCCGGCGTACGCGCTGGCCGAAGCGGACGCCCGCCCAACATCCCCGATCGGCGCCGAGGCCGGCGAACTCCCGGCGCACCGGCACGTGCCCCCAGGCCGGGTCTGGGCGCAGTGGCTGTGCGGCGACCACCTGGTCTCCGAGCGGCGCGAGGCCATCGCTCAGTTCGCGAACGGCACCGACGCCCACGGGCGCCGGGTCCACCGGGCGTTCCTCGCCAGCGTCCGCGTCCTCGGGGAAGGCGTCGACATCGTCGGGACACGCGGCGTCGAAGCCGTCTGCTTCGCCGACACCCGCGGCTCCCAAGTCGAGATCGTCCAGAACATCGGCCGGGCGCTGCGCCCCAACCCCGACGGCACCACAAAGACCGCCCGGATCATCGTGCCCGTCTTCCTCCAACCCGGCGAAGACCCCGACAACATGCTCGCCTCCGCCTCATACGCACCTCTCGTAGCCATCCTTCAAGGGCTCCGCTCACACTCAGAGCACCTGGTCGAGCAGCTCGCCAACCGCGCCCGCAGCAGCGGAGCGCGCACGATCCACGTGATACGGGACGCCGAAGGCCGCATCATCAACGCCGACGGCCGCACCGCCGGCGAGGACCAGGGCGGAACGGAGCGCGGGACGGAGACGGAAGCCGCGATGGAGCCGGCACTGCTGAACTTCGCCACCCCCCGCGACCCCGCCACCATCGCCGCGTTCCTACGCACCCGCGTCTACCGACCCGAGTCCCTGGTGTGGCTCGAGGGCTACCAAGCCCTACGACGCTGGCGGGCCGAAAACGGCATCACCGGCCTGTATGCCGTCCCCTATGACACGCAGGTCGATCTGGGCGTGACCCGGTTCCCCCTCGGACGCTGGATCCACCAGCAACGCCGGACGCTGCGGGCCGGGGAACTCGAAGAACACCGCACGACGCTGCTCGACGAGGCCGGCATGGTCTGGGAACCCGGCGACCAGGCCTGGGAGACCAAACTCGCAACCCTGCGCGCCTACCACCGCGCCCACGGCCACCTCGCACCCAGACAAGACGCCGTATGGGCCGACAGCGACGGGACGCTCGTGCCGATCGGGCAGCACCTAGCCAACCTCCGCCGCAAAGACGGCCTCGGCAAAAACCCCGAACGGGCTGCGGCACGCGCCGCACAGCTGGCCGCGATCGATGAAGACTGGGACTGCCCCTGGCCCCTGGACTGGCAACGCCACTACGCCGTACTACGGGACCTGGCAGAGACCGAGCCCGACCATTCGGTGGCTGGTATCGAGCCCGGTGTCACTTTCAATGGGGATGATCTTGGGGCCTTCATCGCCCGCCAATCGCGGGACTGGGCGCAGCTCAGCCCCGAACAGCAGCAACGGCTGTCCCAGCTGGGCGTCACGCCCGCTGAGGCGCCGTCCCCCTCCCCGGCCGCCAAGGCTACGGCGAAGGGCCCAGGCAAGGCGTCACAGGCGTTCCACCGCGGCCTGGCAGCACTCACGCAGTGGGTGGAACGGGAAGGCGCAGGCCGGCCCGTACCCAGAGGACACACCGAACCCATCACCGTCCAAGGCGAGGCGGAGCCGGTGGCTGTCCGGCTGGGCGTATGGATCTCCAACACCAAAACCCGCCGACACCGGCTCACCCCCCAGCAGCGGGCTGCGCTGGCCGAGCTCGGAGTCGAGTGGGCGTGAGATCTGCCGTCGGCGGGCGTTAAACCTGCCGGACCCGCACGAGACCCCGGGCTGTCATGGCCGCCCGGGGTCTCGTGCTGTCTGCAGTTCAGGCCGTGAGCTTCTTGAAGACCGTCTCGAAGCGGTCGAGGGTCTCGTCGTCGACCTGCGCGAAGAAAGCGTCCTTGTCCCGGGTGAGTTGGTGTGCGGGTCCGACGTGGTCGAAGTCCCGGGGCTTGTGTTGACGTTCCCTGGCGATCCCGATGCGCTTGAGGATCGGGAGGGGCGTATCGGGGGTGATCAGGTCTTCCTCGTTGATAGTCACCTCGGTCGCCTTGTTGTAGAGCCAGAGGTAGTCCTTGGCGGAGAACAGGTCCTCGATGTCGGCCGTGTCCGGGAGCCCGTCGAGCTGGCCGATGACGGTGATGTGGGACGTGTCGACTTCGGCCGCCTCGGCAGCGCTGAGAACCTTGGCGGTCACCTTGGTGGTCTCGGCTCCGTCGATGAGCGCCCGGACGGACAGTCGGCGTCCCATGACGGCGATGAAGGCTGGCATGTTGCCGATGCCGCCGACCGGAATGATGGCCAGCCGGGGGTCGAGACCGGTGCGGCCCTGGCTGACCAGGTAATCGGACATGCGCATGAGGAAGACGAAGTCGCTGCTGCCTTCCACGGCCAGGAGGGGTCCGGCTCCAAGGAACAGGTGCTGCGCCACGGAGTATCCGAGTGCCGCTTCCACCGGCAGGATCGTCTTGGGATCGGCCGACAGGCTGACCGAAGTGATGACCACGCCCAGGCTCGGGTCTGTGCGGGTCGCCTGGTCGTGGATGGCGCGCATGGTCTCGTACCGCGTGGGGTCGATCATGTGCTGAGAGTGGGTGGTGTAAAGGACCTGCTGCTTGGGCCCAAGCTCACCGTAGACGTACCGCAGGAAGTCGCCTTGCGCCTCCCCGTGCAGGCTGGTGCCCGGTTCATCCAGCAGGACAACGACGCGCTCATCGGTGTCGCGGTAAGCACTGAACGCGGCGAGGAAGGAGAAGAACCACTGGAAGCCTGTGGAACGGGTGGAGAAGTTGGTCTCCACGCCGCCGTGCCGGTCATCGCGTAGCTCGATCTTGAGCAGCCGGTGGTGGGGCTGCGGCTGGCCGTTGACGTCCGGGGGCATGGGTATGAGGTCGGTGTCGAAGACGACCGTGAGGTCCTCGTTCTGCTTCCAGTACTCGAAAACCTGAGCGCTCAGGTCCAGGCTAGCGGCCTGGAGCTCCGCCTTGCGGCTGGCGTAGTCCTCGTCCAGGAAGTCCTCCGGCCCCTCTCCTGCAAGTCGGAGCAGGGACATCATGGTCTCGTCCCCGCGCTCCCACTGCCGGGTCCTCGCGCGTTCGGCGAGGGAGTGGAGGTCGCAGTCACCAGGGAGCATCTCGTAGTTGGAGAAGTAGAAGAACTTCGGGAGCAGCTCGATCAGCTGGTCCTGCTCCTCATCGTCAAAATTCCCTTCGACGTACCGCTTGCGCCGGTCCAGCTCGGCCGGGACCTTCTCGATCGCCTTGACCCGGGCCGTCTTCTTGCCAGCGCCGACTTCTTTGGCGTGGGCCTTCGCCGCGGCGCTCACGGCCTCGATGGTCGTGTGGTCCCCCGTGATGGCCTTCTGGTCGTCCTCTTCGTCGACGCCGGCTTCTTCGAAGACGTCCGCCAGGACGTCCTCGAGGGCGCAGTGCACATCGGCTCGGAGGCTGCCGTCGTACAGGCGGGACGCCTTGACGTACGCCTTCGTCGGCGGCCGTACGCCGACTAGTTCCTCGATCGCGTCGAAGTCCGCATCTTCCAGCTTGAAGACGGCCGTCACGGCAGCGACCGTGTCGAGATCCTTCGTGCGCCGGTGCCTGGACAAGTCCCGCCGTGGGTAGTCGGTGGTGACATGGAAGTCGTCGGCGTTGTTGGCCGGGTTCAGCCGATGCAGAGCCTTGAGAACCGTCGTCTTGCCCGACTCGTTCTTGCCAATCAGGCACGTGACCTCGGGGTCGACCGCCATGGTCTGCTTGTTCGTGATGTTGCGGAACGCCTCGATCTCCACGGACGTCACCAGCATGGCACTCCCCTCCAAGGGCCACGTTGCCCTGTCTGATCCGCATACCGCGGGCTTGATCAGTCAGTATGAATCCCGCCACTGACAGTCGCGGCCGGTTTCTGTCCGCCGGGCCGCCGCCCCCCACGGGGGTGGGGAAGAGTGCGCTGGGAATAGGCCCCGTCCCTGGACAGGGACGGGGCCTGACTCGCTCCGGGCTTACCCGGCTGAGAGCAGCCACCTCCATGACAGCCGGCCCGCCTCACACTGGCCAGAAAACAGCAGCCGCCTGGTCACTTCATGACAGCAGACCTGCCCGCAACGACCTCGTGACCAGGCACCCGACATCCCGCCCCGCTGACGCCCGCCCAATGCCACCAACGCACCCACTCACATGGGCCTCCGGGTCGGCAATGGCCCGGGGGCCCACGCTGTCAGCTCACGTCTTCTTCGTCGGGGCTGCTATCGGTGCGGTGAAGGGCGCGGGCAATCAGTGAGATCGTTTCATCCTGAACTTGCAGGTCACGGGGCTGGTGTGGCCGGTCGTGGGGGTGCTCATGCTGGTCGGTGGCGTGATCGGTAGCAGGTGATCGTCTGGTCATGGAGCGATTCGCCGGAACTGCGGCCACAGGGCGTCAGTGCCGTTTACTGAGCACGGAATCAAGGGAGTTCACGGGACGGGAAAGGGGGGCGGCGGGTGGCTGCGGTGCTGACGTGGGTGATTCGGCGGCGGGTCGTGCTGGCGGACCGGTTCGAGTAGCTGGGCAAGGAACTGGCGGAGGCGGAAGCCGAGGTGGCCCGTCTGGAGCAGGCCGCAGTGGCGGGCCGTCGCCCGGCGCGAGGCACACCAGCGCCACTGTCGGCGGCCGAGCACGTCGGGGAGGCGCTGGAGCGGATCGCAGCCGAGGTGGCGCCGCAGCTCACTTGAAACGCGCTGCACCACGTGTCCTGCCTCACAATCGAGGTCGCTAGGCAACCTCTCCACCGCTGGAATCTTCTCCTTTCGAGTGAAGATCCTGAAGAGGCGGCCTCGCCTGCTCATACTCCTGACCCTGGCCGTGGTGGCGGCCGTGACGGTGACCGTCGTCATGGTCATCCAGGCGAACAAGATGGAGACGCTCTCCCCGGGCGAGGAACGCGGCCGGGCCGCGTCAGGAGCCCGCGTACCGTCGGGGCAGGTGGACTGCCGGAAGGACAAGTGCATCGCGCTCACCTTCGACGGCAATCCGGGCGAACCCACCGACCGGCTGATGGACCTCCTGAAGGAGTACAAGGCGCCGTCGACGTTCTTCCTTGAGGGCCGGCGCATCCACAAGTTCCCGGATGTGGTGCGGCGGATCGCCAAGGACGGCCACGAGATCGGGGACCACACCTGGACGCACGCGGTGCTGACCGATGTCTCTGATGCGCAGATCCGCGACGAGCTGCGCCGCACGGCACGGGCCATCTCCGGCATCACCGGCAGCGAGCCGATGCTGATGCGCCCGCCCCAGGGCCGCACCGACGACCGCGTCTCCAAGGTCTCGAAAGAACTGGGGATGGCGCAGGTGCTGTGGACGGTGACCGCGAAGGACTACGAGACGGATGACACCGCGCTGATCACCAGGCGCGTACTCGAGGGCGCCGGCCGCGACGGGATCATCCTGCTCCACCCGCTGCACAAGGGCACCGTGCCGGCCATGCCTTCCATCCTGGAGGCGCTCAGCAAGCAGGGCTACACCTTCGTGACCGTCTCCCAGCTGCTCGCTCCGTCCAAGGCCGAGCCCGGCAAGATCTACAAGTGACTGACTGACACGCGAAGCGTCCGCCTCCTTGGGCCCCTCGCCACCGCGGGAGCGGCGGCCACCGGTTCCGCCGAACTCCGGCGACTCGTTCGGCATCCCATTTCAGGTGTGGTCGGTCGTGAGGTCCCTGCGGCCCGCTCTCTGCGGGCCGCCATCCCACCACCGGCCCAGCGCAGCGGCTCCCAGGCCGCCCCCACGACGGCCGGAGAGACGGGCGCACCCCCGCGCAGGGAGCCGGCTACGCCACGCCCACACCCCCACACAAGAGAAGTCAGACCGGCTGGCGCCCACAAAACCACCCGTGACCAGGGCGGATACAGGCCGCCCGTCGGAGGGTGCGCAACGCCCGCCGCAACCCCTGCCGCAACGCCCGCTGCAACGGCCGCCGCAACGGCTCTCGCAACCCCTGCCACGACGCCACAAGCGGCCCCCCGGCCCGCTGACGGCCCCGCCGCCGCGTCATGGCACGAGGCGGGGCGCTGATCGTCCGTCAACGGGCCGTACAAGCACGAGGTGATGCGTTCCAGGGCTACAGGGATAGGGGCGTGATCAGAGATACCGCCTCAGCCAGTCGGGCATGCTCGGGTCGTCAAGTTCCCAGGACTCCTGGAACGATTCGTCCTCCTGCCAGGTGTTCTCATCGCCGTCGAAGAACTTCTGCCGGTGGCACTTGTACTTGACTACGGTGTCGCCTTCGAGCCTGTACTCGTTCCAGTAGTAGTTCTGCCTCCCGTGGCCTTTCCACTCCTGGGTCGTGTAGATCGTCGTCATGAAGTCGGAGTGTAGCCAGGGCGCTGATCCGGTTTGACGGCTTAACCCGGGCAGGCCGGGGCGAGTTGGGAGGCGGTCGCGAACGCCGCCGGCGCCGGAGTACGGGCCGCAGTAGCGAAGGGGACGGCGTACTCGCCGAGGAGATCCGCAGAGGGTTTGGGAAGTAGGCACCCCTGCTCATGACTGAGCCTTCGGCTTGCCAGGCCTCCCCACGCGCGGGTGCTCAGTTCGCCAACTCAACCGCTCATCCGCCGGCCAAGCATTCCACCTGCTGTCACAGCTCGAAGTCGATGTAGTCGATGTCGGTGAACTCCACCTCCAGCCCGGCAGCCCGTCGGCCGCGGTCGCGGAAGTAGATCTCCTGCAGGCCCTCGGCTGCGATCGCGCGCAGCTGCTGCTCGTCGGCGCCGGTGTCCTGGGCGTCGAAGAGGCGGGCCGCGTATTCGGGTGGGAGGGCTTGGGTGATCAGGCGGAGGCGGGCGTCATCTGTGCTGCCGGGTGCGGCGGTGAAGCCGAGGCGGGCGCGGGTGTCGATGACGATGCCGCCGGTGGTGGCCGCGGCCTGCTTGGCGCGCGCTCGGACCTGTGGCTGCCAGCGCTGGCGTACCTCGCGGTCTATCCGGGTGGCGAGGTCGGCGCGGGGTCGCTTGATCTGGTACTTGACGTAGCGCTCTACGGTCCGCTGCGAGATCCCGAGCAACTCGGCGACCGCCTTGGTGCCCTTGAGCTGCTTGACCAGGTAGCGCATCTGCGCCGGGGCCGACTTCGGAATCGCGCGGGTGAACGCGCCCTGCACGGCCTTGTCGAGGCTGTCCCCGAGCATTCCCACCGCGGGATCTCCTTCCGTGATGTGGTGCTTGATCGTCTGTGCGGGCCTGTGGCGGCCGATCATGGTCCTGGATGACCGGATGTGCCATCCGGGTGATGATCGGCCGCCAGCAGCCCGCATGGGGCGTTCTGAGCTGTAGGTTGTCACTTTCGGTGTCATGCGCCGACGCTATGACCTGGACGTTCCCCTCCAGTCTCACGACGTGTCGGCAGGCGGCTGTCTCAGATCGATGTCATTTCCTCAGACTGCCCAGCCGGCTGCGCCAGACCTCATGAACCTGCATCGGCGGCCGTCCGTTCCATCCACTCCCGCACCTTCACTGCTCGCTCGATGCGGTTGACGATGTCCTTCTTGGACGCCGTGTCCAAGGTCTCCGGGATCTTGTCGAAGGTGTCGGGAAGGACGTCGAGGAGACCCCAGATTTGCTCGCCGGTGCTGACGGTCAGCAGTTGCTGGCACCTCCACTGCAGCGGCACCTCTGGACGGTGCGTGAGCCGCTGCACGAGTGTCGGGAACAGGTAGTGCGTCGCTTCTGCGGCGAGGTGCTCTCGTAGCCAGTCGACCGGGAGCCGCTGGCTGAAGCCATGCATGGCGGCCTCCTGGGCCAGGTCCAGGAGCTGAGCGGTGTCGACGGCTCGGACGGTGCGGGGAAGGGTCGGGGTCATGTCGCGATGATGCCAAGAAGCCAGTGCGGCGCCGAGAGGTCAGCTTGGCCGGGATGCGATCTGCTGACGGGCAGGGCCCCAGACATCCTCGAAGGTGAGTTGTTCGGGGTCGTGGCCTTCCCATTCCGAGACGGGCAGCTCGGCGGTGATCCCGAATCTGCTGTCGTAATCACCGAGGCGGCCTGCGTCGCGGGCCCGCTGCCACTCGGCGAGGGAAGCGGCTGCGATCGGGATCAGCTCAGGCCCTTCGAGTTCGACCTGCCGGATCACCCAGCCTTCGGCGTCGACCTCGAAGTAGAACCCAGGTGTCTTCCTCGTCCCAGTAGCAGCGCATCCATGTGGTCACCAGGCCATGATGCCGGGCCAGATGCGCCGCCCTACTCCGCTCTATCTCATGACTGGGCGATGAATCCTGCGGATCGGTCGAGCTGGAAAGGAGAACCGACCCGGGTTGGATCCCAGCCTTGATCCCGTGCCTCTCGAATGCTGGCAGCAACGTGAGCCGGACGAATGGGCTCCGTCTCGACGCCCACCCAGTTGCTGGGATGGGCCTGACCGCTGGTGACGATCAACGTCGTGCCCGGCTGGCTGCCGCTGGCCGCTTCAACCGCATAGGTCATCGGTGTCCAGCAGAGTCCCTGCATGTAGGAGGGCTTCCTGCGGATCCGCCAGCGGTACTCGATCCCGTCAACGGTTATGCGCCGGGAACCCTTCTTGTTCAGCGCCATCTTCGCCTCCTCCACTGTTGGACTCTAGGGCCGTGCAATAGGTCCGTCTCAGCCGGAATCTTCCGGGCCGCCGGACAGCACGCCGAAACCAAAGTGCCGTGCAGGCTGTGGTCGCCGTAGTGTCCCAGGCGAAAGGCGGTTCCAGTGGAGATCACGGTTCAGTGGATCAGAACGTCGTGGACGAAGCACTCCAGGGGCGGTGACGCTGCTGCCCGCAGGAACTCAGCGCCAGCGGGGTTCCTGGTGTCACCAGTGCCGTCTTCCTTCGCCCAGGTCATCCAGATGTCCGAGCGTGACGGTTTCGAGCCGCACGAGAGCGAGAGGGACTTGCGCCAGGTCGGACTCAGCTTGCGAGACGAGGGCGCTCGGCTCCGCGTGCTGGCGCGTGTGGAGCCGTTGTTCGGATTGCCGCCGCGCCCGCGGCGGCCGCCGGCGGTGCGTCTGGTCCCGGGGCAGTGGGTCCGTTGGCAGTTGAACTATCGGTTCAGTAGCGCCGCCGGAATACGGGACTGGTCGTACTGGCTCGACACGTTCAACGTTGCCTATGGGCCCGTCGACCCGAACGTCTTCCTGTCGGAGCCGACCGTTCTGGTCGATGAGTGCGGTCCTGTTCGATAGCCGACCGCCAACGATCGGCTGGTCATGGGTTCTGCCTGGAGGCGGGAGGAATGCCGGTCTCGATGGTGTTGCCGCCTGGTCGAGCGCCTTCGCTGTCGGTCAGCGCGTCCATCACGGCTTGTCCGGCCTTGGTGGGGCGGAATGATTCGCCCCGGCGGGGGCGGATGTAGAGCTGGACGCCCAAATCCCTTTCCAGGGCAGCAAACTGGGTGTAAAGGACCGAGCGAGCGGTGCCGAGCTGGCGTGATGCCTCGGCGAGGGTACGATGCTCCACGGCTTCTCGAAACCGCTGAAGGCGGCCCCAACAGCGCCGATCTGTGAGGGCCGGCCTGATCAGCGGCGGTACTGATTCGAGTTCCGTTCGGCTCACGGCCCGGCGTCCGCCGCGTGGACGGAGCTCGATGCCCACGGCCCGGAGGTGGCGTGTCAGGGTCGTTGGGCTCATGTCCAGCTCGGTGGCGATGCTGGCCAGGGTCCGGGCCTGCCGGACGTACTGCTCTCGGAGCCACTGCTCATCGACGATCGGCTTCCTCGATAGCTCTCGGCTAGGCACTGTTTCCTGGATCATGTTCGGAGCCAGATCACCAGGGATGCGACGGTGACGGTTCCGAGGTAGGTATAGGCGCGCTTGTCGTAGCGGGTGGGTGCGCCACGAGGCGCCATGGAATCGAGTGAGGTGAGAGACCTTCACCGCCGGGTTGTCGCAGCAATCCGGTTGAAACTGGGGGCAGTTCGGCTCGGGGGATGCCGAGTCGGGCGGTAAGCAGCCCCGACAACGTCGGGACGGGCTGGCACTGCCAGACGGTCCGGGTCCGGCTAGTGAGACGGGAAGGTGCACGCGAGGAATCAGTGCTTGACGCCCCGCAATTACGACACCGGCTCCAACCTGGCGGATGCGGGCCGGATGCAGTGCACGGCCGCCGATGGTCGGCGGCCGACTCCGAAGCCGGATCTACCTACCGGTGGGGAGGCCACGCCGAAAGCCTGCGGCGTAAGCGTGGCGATGCTGCCGGGGTAGAGCTGGGCACCTCACCCGTCGATCGATTCCGTGGTGAACGTGGGAACTGCCCGCGGTCGCCCCAGGCCGGACCTCCAGTCCGGTGGAGGGCAGGCCCATCGTCGGCTGATGGCCGTCGGGCAGGACGGAGGCTCCGTAGTACTCCGAGGCCGGGAGAGCCGGCCACATGGGGAAGGGGGCCAGCAAGTCAGCAGTAAGAACACTGGAATGCCAGGAGGCTGTCGCCGGTGAATACCGACGAGCTGGAATGGGCCTTGATGAAGGCCGAACGCCGGGTACTGGAGATCCAGACCAAACTGCACCGTTGGGCTGTTGATGATTCTCATCGCAGGTTCGATGATCTGTTCAACCTCGTGGCCGATCCCGCCTTCCTGTTGGTGGCGTGGGACCGTGTCCGGGGAAACAAGGGTGCCCGCACGGCCGGAGTGGACGGGAAGACCGCACGCTCCATCGAGGCCGGGCAGGGAGTCGAGATGTTTCTCGGCAGGCTGCGGACCCAGATTAGAGACCGCAGCTTCCGACCGGTTCCCGTCCGTGAACGGATGATTCCCAAGGCGAACGGCAAGCTTCGTCGTCTTGGGATTCCGACCGTGGCGGACCGGGTGGTCCAGGCGTCCTTGAAACTGGTGCTGGAGCCGGTGTTCGAAGCGGAGTTCCTCCCGTGCTCCTATGGGTTCCGCCCGAACCGCCGGGCTCATGACGCGATTGCTGAGACTCGCTATCTCGCCAGCCACGGATATGAGTGGGTGGTGGAGGGCGACATCACGGCGTGCTTCGACGAGATCTCACACCCGGCTCTCATGGAACGGGTGAGGAATCGAATCGGGGATAAGCGGGTGCTGTCCTTGGTGAAGGCGTTCTTGAAGTCTGGATCCTGTCCCGGGACGGAGCCTTCACGGACACACGCACTGGGACCCCGCAGGGCGGGATCCTGTCGCCGCTGCTGGCCAACATCGCGCTCTCGGTCCTGGACGAGCACATCGCCCAGGCCCCCGGAGGAACAGATAGCACCTCCGAGGATCGGCGCAGGAGACGGCGCCGGGGATTGCCCAACTACCGGCTGGTCCGGTATGCGGATGACTTCCTCGTGCTTGTCTTCGGGCGCCGTGAGCACGCCGGGGAACTACGCGACGAGGTCGCGGAGGCGTTGAAGCCAATGGGCCTTCGCCTGTCGGTGGAGAAGACAAAGATCACGCACATTGACGAGGGCCTTGACTTTCTCGGGTGGCGCATCCAGCGTCACCGGAAACTAGGCACTGGTCGGCAGTACATCTACACCTATCCGGCACGGAAATCAGTGCGTTCCGCGACGGGCAAGGTGAAGGAACTGACCGGACGGCAGAACGTCGGCTTGTCGCTGGAGTCCTTGCTCCACCGGCTGAACTCGGTGTTGCGGGGATGGTGCGCGTACTTCCGTCCCGGAGTGTCGAACGTCGCTTTCTGTTACCTCAGCCACTACACGTGGATGAGGGTGACACGATGGATCCGGCGCAAGCATCCCGGGATCACCTGGAAGCAGCTCCGTCGACGCTATTACGGCGGTGGCTGGTGGCCTGCCACGGAGGAAGCGGAACTGTTTAACCCGGCAAAGGTAAGCACGACCAGATACCGATACCGGGGAACACTCATCCCGACCCCGTGGCCCACTACAGCATGAGGAACTGAACACCCCGAAACGGGATTTGTGGAGAGCCCGGTGCCCGGAGACGGGCACGCCGGGTTCGGGAGGCGGCTCGGGGAAACCCACTGGTGGAAACACCAGCAGGGCGCCCCGAGTCGACCTCACCCACTGCCCGGAAGTTCTTGAGGCGGTTGATCGCCCGCTCGACGACGTTGCGCTTCTTGTACCGCTGTTTGTCGAAGCCGCTCGGCCGACCGCCGGCCGAGCCACGTCTGCGGCGGTTGGCCCGCTGGTCCTTCGGCTCGGGAATGGTGTGCCGAATCTTGCGTCGGCGCAGGTAGCGGCGGTTGCTGCGGGAACTGTACGCCTTGTCCGCGCTGACGCTGTCCGGCCGGGAGCGGGGCCGACCGGGCCCGATGCAGGGCACGCAGATCTTGTCCAGCACGGCCTCGAACTGCGGGCTGTCGCCGCGCTGCCCTGGCGTCAAGACGATCGACAGCGGACGGCACCGACCGTCGGCCGACAGGTGGATCTTCGTGGTGAAGCCGCCGCGTGAACGGCCTAAGCACTCGCCTGCTTCACCACCTCCGCCAGGCGGACGGACAGGCTCCGAAATATCGGATCGCCCAGGTTTGCACCGCCGTGTGCCCCCTTTTGAGGAACAATCACCGGCGGGGCGGCTTTACGGGCACCGGCGGCATGCTGATGGGCCCGGGCCGTGGTGGAGTCCACCGACACATCCCAGTCGATCCTGCCCGCGGCGTTCTCGGCCGCCTGCACCCGCGCCAGCAACATTTCCCACGTACCATCCGCCGACCAGCGACGATGCCGCTTGTAGACCGTTTCCCACGGTCCGAAGCGTTCCGGCAGGTCCCGCCACGGCACACCGGTCCTGACCCGGAACAAGACCCCGTTGATGACCTTCCGGTGCTCACTCCACCGACCGCCACGTGTACCGCCACGAGGCCGCAGACGGATCTCTGGTGTCGGTGGGCGGTGGGATGATGGTGTGTTTCCTGGGGGAGGGCGAGGCTGTGGCCATCGAGTGGGACCGGATCGGGCAACCGGTGTTCGACCGGGTGGTGGAGGCGCTGGTGCACCGCCTGTACGACCAGACCGCGCGGGTGCGCGCCGTCAACGGGCGCGGCGGGGACGGCGGGATCGACATCGACGGTCGTCAGCGGCGGGCGGCTGCGGATCTTCCAGCTGAAGTACTACCCGGACGGGTTCCCCGCGTCGTCGTTCAAGGGGCGGCAGACCTCGATCAAGCGGTCGTTCGCCCGGGCGATGGCGCACACCCCGTACGAGTGGGTGCTGGTGGTGCCGTGCACCCTGGGCCCAGGCGAGCAGGCGTTCGTGGACGGCCTGTCGGCCGGGTGCGGCGTGCGGGTCAGGGTGATGGACCGTGCCGAGCTCGATGACCGGATGGCCGCGCACCCGGACCTGGTGGACTTCTTCACCCGGGACCAGCTGATGGAGAAGGCGAAGGTCTTCAGCCAGGAGAAGGCCGTGCTGCTGGGCGGCGAGCGGGACCTTGCCGAGCGGGTCGCCGCGCTGGGCGCGATGGCCGACGGCATGGATGATCACTGGACGGTGGACTTCTCCCGCTCCGGGGACATGGTGGTGCACACTCTGCGGGCCAGGCATCCGCGTGCCCACGAGGTCAGCCCCATCACGTTGGAGCTGAAGGGCAGGCCCGGTGGGATGGGCGCGGACTTGACCGCCGCGCTGTCCAGGTCGCTCGGCTTCGGGCTCGCTGAACAGGTCGTGCTGCCCGCTGAGGCGATCGCGTCGCTGACCGTCAACGGGCCTCAGTGGCTGGCGAAGACCCTGACCGACGTGGAGGTGGTCTGGCGGCCCGTCGGGCCGCTGCCCGGGGCCGGCGCCCCGGCGGAGCTGGCCTTCCACGACGAGCGCGGTGCCACCGTCGCGTCGTTCACGGGGCGCCTGAACGGCCTGGGGCGCGGCAGCGTGGGCCGCTCGGTCGACGTGGACCTGCATGGTTGCCGCCTGCAGCTGATGCTCCCCCACGACCTGGACCGCCCTGCCAAGCTGAACTTCTCCTTCGACCTGGCCGGGGCCACCCCCGCGCAGGCGCTCAAGCGGCTGGGGCTGCGGCGCAGGCTGATGTCCGGCGGCACCTTCGCTCTGACCGTCGACGGCAAGGACGCCGGCGGGGGCCAGCTGGCGGCCGCGAGCACCGGCGAGCGCGACGAGATGGAGCAGCTACGGCTGTATGCGCAGGACCTGGAGGTCCTGCAGCAGCACTGCGAGCAGGAATTCCCACTGCCCGACGACATCACCAGCTCCGAGCGGATCGCGCTGCGCGTGGCACGGCTGATCGTCGAGGGGCACTGCGTCATCTCCCCGTTCGCCCGCGCCCTGACCGTCACCCTCAACGGCGAGGACCACCCGGCGCTGCGGGCGGTCCTCAGCGGCGAACCCCAGTCGGTGCGCGTCCTGGACCCGCAGTTCACGCTGCCCCTGGCCGGGCGCACCCTGCCGCTCGGCGAGGTGATGGCCTTCCACACCCAGGTCGTCGCCGAAGACGGTCCCGCTGCCCTGGCCGCCCTGGACGCGGGCCAGGCCGAAGGGCACCGTGTGGTGATGCGCCCCGTCGACGGGCAGCGCTTCCACTTCTGTCTGGAGAGTGTCGATCCGCACCGGCGGCTGGTGCCCACCCCGCTCGGACTGCCCGGATACCCCGAACCGCACTGAACTTCAGGCACGAAAAGGCGAGCCCGGTGGCCATGTCCGTCGGCCGCCGCCTGTGCCATTCCGGAGCGCCGCAGCATGGGCAGCCAGTCCGCTCCCGTAGGTTGACAGGCTATGGGGAACGCTCTCGTCCACGAGGCCAGCGGTTTCATCAACTTTCGGCACTACACGTTCGAGGATCCGCGCGAGCACGGCTTCCGGTGGGTAGACAGCAAACACCTACGTCTCATCGGTGAAGCCAGTGGTGACGTGCAGCTACTCGCGGCGCTCATCCGGCATGAACAGTTCCGGGACGACTACGCCGGCGGCGGGGTGCTGGCAGACGGGCCCCGGCACGGTCCGTACTGGCTGAGGCTGGTCACCCCTGCCGTCTACGAGACGGTCAGCCTCGAGAAGGGCGCCGGAATCCTCCGGAAGTGGGTAGGCCCGCGTGAGAAAGTGCCCGCCGACCTGGAGGCGGACCTGCAGCGGGAGGTGTTCGACCGTGTCGCCGCGGCGGACCACATCTTTTACCTGGGCGAACTCGGGGACAAAGCCCTCCATGATTGGGGACGGGTACATGAGGAATTCCACGAGTTCGTGCTCATCGACCGATCGGCCGGGCGGATCACGCTGCTGGTCGCGGCCGACGACTGAGCCGGGCAGAGCAACGACCGTGCCGACCGGCTGAGGGTGCCGGAAGCCGATACCGCCACGCAAGGCGGCGGGTGGTCGCTGGTGTCGCTTCAGGCCATGGGGGGTGGGCACCCAGCGGGCGTCGGGGTCAGCTAATGCGGTTCTCCTGGCGGATCACGCGACGCAAACTCGTGCGGGCAGCAGCGAGGTCGGTCTCGAGAGCGGCGACTTGTTGCTGAAGGTCGGTGTTGCAGATGGTGGCTTGTTGGAGTTGGTCGGCGAGTTGGTGGTTGTGGTGGGTGAGTTCGTCGATGCGGGTGGTGAGGTCGTGGGTGGCGAGGGCGTCGAGTTGGCGTCCGAGTTGGTGGCGTACTGCGGTCTGGGCTTGGTCGCGTTCCTGGCGTAGCTGTTTGATCTCCTGGCGTGCGAGTTCGAGTTCCGTGCGCAGCGTGGTGGTGGTCGAGGGGTTCGTGGCGGGGGGTGTCTGGCTGGGGGCCGGTCGGGCGGCCTGGCGGTGCTGGGCGGCTTGGATGTGCTGGCGGATGGTGTCGTTGTAGGTGAGCCAGGTGGAGACGCCGGCGGTGCGGGCGACGGTGGTGTGGGTGACGGGGTGGCCGTCGCGTTCGAGGGTGGTGATGGCGTCGAGGGCGCGTTGGCGTTTGTCGGCGCTGATGCGGGCGCGGGCTTGGGCGAGGGTGGCCGGGTTGCCGTGGGGATTCACTGGGCTCCGGTGGGGGTGCGGTTGACGACGGTCAGGGGCAAGAGGGGGCGCGGCGCTCCGGCACGGGCTCGGCGCAGGACGGTGCTGGCTTCTTCGAGTTCGGCGCGTTCGTGGGCGGGCATGGCGGTCAGGTATCTGCTCATGCGAGTGAGGACTTGTTCGAAGGCGGTGATCTGGGCGGTGAGGGCGGTGGTGACGAACTCGGCGGCGTCCATCGCCAGGGCGGTTTCGCGGTCGGCGCGCAGTTCGTTGATGTGCTGCTCGATGGCGGGCAGGTAGGAGGGGTCGGGGCGGTAGAAGCCGCAGCCGGCGCACTGGAAGCGGATCGGGCAGGAGCTGCCGCCGGCTTTGACGTTGCTGGGTTCGGTGCAGCCGCCGTAGGGGACGGCCACGGAGCGGAGTTCGTAGGCGGTGGCGGAGGTGGGGGCCGCCTGGCCGCTGCGGTCGACGACGTGGGCGCTGAGGGTGGTGACGGCGGCGCGCTTTCGCTTCAGGGAGACCTGGTAGTAGCGCTGGGTCATGGCGATGGACTTGTGGTCCATGAGTTCGCGCAGGACGTCGACGGGGGTGCCGACGTCGGCGTGGCGCTGGGCGTAGGAGTGGCGGAAAGCGTAGGGGTAGATGAGGGTGCGGTCGAAGGGCAGCAGGTTGCCATCGGCGTCGACGCCCTCGGCGTGGATGTCGGGGATGGAGGCGACCCATAGGCGCAGGGTCTCGCTGATGTAGCTGGAGGACAGGTGGCCGACCGCGCTCTGGTCGGTGAGGGCGGGGAAAAGGAAACGGTCGCCCGAGGCAGGCAGGTCCAGGTGGTTGCGGCGTTGCTGCCACTCTCGGATGGCCTGGGCCGTTGCGGCAGTGATGGGCAGGCGCCGACGGTGGCGGCGGCGTTTGTGGTTGTCCCAGATCAGGGAGGTCTGGCCGCGGTCGCTCTCCAGACAGTCGCGGGACAGTGAGGCGACTTCCAGAGGTCGGCGTCCGGTGTCGCGCAGGACGATGTAGACGGTGCGGTAGAGCAGGTGGAGGTCAGCTTCAGGGATGTCGCGCCGGCCGGCGACGCTGCCGCGGCCGATGGCCTCGATGTGGGTGTCGAGCTGGCGGATGACCGATTCGGGGATGGCCTTGCCGATCTCGTCCTCGTTCTCGTCGTCGCGGCCGACGGTGTGGTGGACGGAGTCGCGGGTGAAGGTACCGGCGAGATCATTGAGTGCGTCGCTGCGCCGTCCGTAGTCGATGAGCTGGAAGAAGCGGCCGGTGAGGGCGTTGCGGTGGCCGGAGCTGTAGGGGGTGCCGTTGAGCTTCAGTGCGGTGCGGAAGGCGTCGACGACGGCGGTTACGTCGGCGAACCGCAAAGTGGTGGGGTCGTTGCCGGCTCCTGGACGCTGAGCCAGGGCGCGGGAGGCGATGGTGGTGGCGCGCAGGGTGCGGGTGAAGTCGTCGGTCCGCGGGCGTTCGGTGCACGCCCAGAAACGCAGCAGGCGCCGCAGCCAGGGCTGGTGGATGCTCTGGGTTAGGTCGACGGTGGCGGCGAACTGGCGGGGTTCCTGGCCGCTGACGGCGCGCAGGCCGATCTCGCGCAAATCCAAGATGTTTTCGTTGAAATCTCTGCGGCCGGTGAACTCGTCGAAGCCCGTGCGCAACGCGGTGTGAAGTTGCTTGAGCGTGCGGCGGTAGGCGGCGTCCTTGTGCGCGGAGAGGGGGCGGGGGTCGTTGCAGAGCAGGGTCGTGACGTCGGCGTGGTCGCGGACCAGGCTGCGGATGCTGCTCGGGTTCAGGACGCGGGCCCACCGGTCGGCCTGCTGCAGGGCGTAGAGGACCTCGCGGCGCACCAGGTCGGTCAGGGGAACCAGGCTGAACTGGTGGGCGGCGACGTAGGGCGGCTGGTTCTGTGCCCATTCGGCGGCCGGGGTGGGGGCGGTGCGGTTGTCGCGAGTCCACGCCCGCGAATGAAAGCCGCAGAGCCCGCCTGAGTTGAAGGCCGGGCTGGGGCAGGCCGGCACCAGGCAGGGGACCTCGTCGGTGAAAGGGATAGCGATATGGCTCCACCACCGGTCCTCGTTACTGCGGCGCTGGTGGTAGTGCCAGGTGCCGTAGTGCGTGGAGCACAGGTTTCGGCAGTGCTTGGGACGTACGCACTGCACACCGTCGCGGGTGACCGCGCAGCGTGCGATCGCGAGGCCGTTGGGCGCCTTGTCGCGCTGGGGAACGTGGGTGGTGGCGAACTCCTCGGCCGTGAGGCTGGAGGCCTTGAGGCGGTCCGCGCACATCGCGCAGAAGATGTTGCGGGCGTTGACGACCATGCCGCAGGCCGTCGTACGGCAGGTGGAGGCGGTGGTGTGAGGGTTGTCGAGCCGACCGGTGAACAGCCAGTGTTTCTGGTCCCACTCCCCCGCCCGCCAGGTCGGGTCCGTGTGCTCGCCGAGCCAGGCAGCCCAGGCGGCCGGGTCCGCACCACCTGGCAGAACCGCCCGGTTCGGTGCAAGCCGCGGTACCGATGGCGTGTCCGGCAGAACCAGCAGCAGGTGCGGCTGATCGGCGACGGAGCGCGCAGTCACTGGCGCCCCCGGAGCGCCTCGAGCCGGTCGACCGCGGCGCGCGTCTCGATGTCGTCGACGTGCCGGTAGCGCTCCATCGACAGCGGCGACACGTGACCCATGAGGTACTGCACGACATCGCGATCCACCCCCGCGCGAAGCCATGCGGTCGCAGCCGAGTGGCGCAGCATGTGGGGGCGGCAGGCGTGGCGGGCCGCGCGGGCGAGCCGGTCGAACATGTCCTTGGCGTTCGGGTAGGACAGCGCCCGCCCGAGCGGCGGGCGGAACAGGTTCACGAACACCATGTCGCCATCGGCGGCCTCCGGTACGGCATGACGCTCGTACTGGTAGTCGGTGTAAAGGGCGACCAGATCCGCAGTGACGGGGATGGTGCGGGGTTTGCGGGCCTTGGCCAGCGCCTGGTTCGGATTGTCGGTTCTCCGGTGGATGTGGATATGCGGACCCTCCGTTGTGCAGCCGAGCGCGCGGGAGGAGGCGAGCAGGTGTACGTCCTGGCGGTGCAGCCCGAGGGCCTCGCCGATCCGCACCCCCGTACAGGCGAGCGGAGAGATCAAGAACCGGTCCCTCGCCCGGGGAGCGAGGTCGATCATGTGAGCGATCTGGTCGGGTGTCAGGTCCTCGTAGCCGGGCTCGGTGATCCGGAAACGGAACGCCGCAGCGTCGATGACGCAGAACTGGTCCCGTTCACCTGCGTCGTAGCCGGCCGGGGCATGGACCAGGTACTTGGACTGCGACAGCAGGCCGGCCACCCTCGGCGCGACCCACCCATTCGCGACGCCGAACCGCAGAAATCCCGCAACAGCGGTCATCACCGCATTCGCCGTGTTCCGCGACCGGAACACCGGCTTGCCCTGTCGCGGGCGGCGACCGCGAGGCGGCAACGGCTCGGTCACCAGCCATCGCTGAAACCCCGACAGCGACAGAAAGCTCGGCGCACGCCAGTCCAGGCGTCGCTCGGCGCAGTGGTTCAGGTAGAGCGCGATCCGTCCGGCGTATACACGCTCGGTATTCGGCGACAGTCCGCGCGAGCGCAGCGAGGCGATGAACGCCGTCGCCTCCACCTGCAGGTCGAGCGTCGCGGAATGAGCGACGACCCACCTCGCCTCACCAGTGGTGGGATCGACCGCCCGCTCCGCCATGAACCCTGGATCCATGCCGGGACCCTAGCCACCACAGACCTACCGGGCCGGAGGACGACGAAGGCGTTCATCCCCGCAGGTGACATCCACGCCAAACGTCCCCCACGCACTGGCCCGAGGAGCTACAGGCCCTCATCATCCCAGCTCAGACCCACATCAAACGTCCCTCACAACCAGACCAGCTCTAGATAATCTCTGTCCTGTAGTCGACGCTGGCCGCGCTCAAGCGCCGAGGAGTAACAGCGCCCGCCACGGGCGGGCGCCATGCTCTCGCCTGCACAAGTGGGACAAAGCCATTCTCGGTTCACAGCACCGCGAGGACGAAGGTCAGCAGCGCCAGGGACAGGGTGGCGCTGCCCGCGAAGGCCACGGCACCACGCATCAGGGCGGTGGCGTAGGTGGCTCCGTCGATACGAGCGAGCAGACCAGCCGCTGCTCCTACGAGCGTGCAGAAGAGACCGACGACGGCCAGAAGCAGGGCGAGCAGGAGCAGGTGAATGGATGAGGTGTTCATGCCTTCTTCCCAGGACAACCGACAACGGATACTTCGGCGAATTTCGCGGTTCTGGTGTTCACCGGGGTTCAGGGCGAACAAAGATGAACGAAGACGGTCGCCTGGGAGACGGAGAAGCAGGACATGGGGGACGTGTATGAGGATCCGCTGGCGGAACTCGCGCTACGGTTACGCACCCTCAGGGCGCAGCGAAGTCTGCAGATGGGTGGGTTGCAGCAGCGGACCGGGCTGGGGCGGACAACGATCAGCCAGGCGCTGAACGGCCAAGTGGTGCCCTCCGAGACCACGCTGGTGGCCCTGGCAAAGGCGCTGGGCACGGATGTGAGCCCGCTGCTGGCCCTTCGCGAAGCCGCTGCCCGCGTACCGCAGGTGTACCAGGGCTCTTCAAGGAGAGTTACCCACAGGCCGGTGTGGCCCAGAGTGCAGCCCTCGTTCGAGGAGCGGTACCTCAGCTACGTGACGGAACGGCATTCCCAGTTGACCGTCGTAGGACTGGACCTGAGCCGGCCGGATCGTGCGCGCTGGCCGCTGGACGCGGCGTACTTGAGCTTGGAACTGGCGGAGCGTCCGGAAGACTGGCCTGCAGGCAGTGAGGAACCGAACCGGCCATCCGTCGTGGTGAAGCGTGCCGAACACGCGTTGGCCGACTGCCGACGCGTGCTTCTGCGAGGGCTCGCTGGCAGCGGAAAGACAACGCTGCTGCAGTGGCTGGCTGTCGCCACGGCGCGCGATGAACTGCCGGCAGAACTGGCGGACTGGAGGGGGCGGATTCCGTTCGTCCTGCCGCTGCGGACACTGGTGAGGCGTGGACCCCTTCCGGAGCCACACGATTTCCTCTCTGCGGTCGGCACCCCCCTGGCCGCCTCACAACCTGAAGGCTGGGCCGATGCCGTACTCGCCAGGGGGGAGGCACTCGTCCTGGTCGACGGCATCGACGAGGTTCCTCAAGAGCACCGAGGCGCCACCCGGGACTGGCTCGAGCGGCTCTTGGCGGCCTACGGGGACGCACGGTTCGTGGTCACCACGCGTCCGTCCGCTGTACCAGAAGGCTGGCTGACTTCGTCGCGCTTCACCGAACTGTCAGTACGGCCTATGAGTACCGCTGACATTGGAGTCTTCGTCGGCCGGTGGCATACCGCCGCCCGGCACAGTGCAGCGACCGACGCCGAACGGTCACAGCTGAATGATCTCGAAACAGCGCTCCAGGTGACAGTGCGTGCTCAGCGTGACCTGGCGCAGTTGTCCAGCACACCCCTGATGTGCGCGTTGATCTGCGCGCTGCACCGGGACCGCCGCGGTCACCTGCCCCACAGTCGCATGGAGTTGTATGAGGCAGCACTGTCGATGCTGCTGGTACGCCGCGACCTTGAACGCAGCATCGATGTCCCGGAAGGCATACAGCTCACCGAACACCAGAGCGTCCAGCTACTGCAGCGTCTGGCCTACTGGCTCATCCGCAACCGCCAGACCGAGATGGAACGGACCACCGCGATGGCCCTGGTCGACGACGCGCTGCCGGCCATGCAGGCCGTGGCCGAGCAGGGCGCAGCCGACCAGGTCCTGAGCCACCTGGTCGGCCGCAGCGGGCTCCTGCGCCAGCCCACCGCGGACACCATCGACTTCGTCCACCGCACTTTCCAGGACTACCTCGGGGCCAAAGCCGCCATCGAAGCCCACGACTTTCCCCTGCTGGTCAACAATGCACACGACGACCAGTGGGAGGACGTCGTACGCATGTCCGTCGCCCACGCCCGCCCAGCCGAAAGCGCTGATCTACTCCGCCGCCTCGTCGAACGCGGTGATGCCGAGGGCGAACACAGGGGCAGACTCCACCTCCTGGCGGCTGCCAGCCTGCAGTACGCCACCGAAATCGAACCCGAGGTCCGCAGACTGGTCGAACAACGTGCGCGTGTCCTGATGCCTCCCCGCTCCCCGGAAGAGGCGACGACACTTGCCGCGCTCGGGCCAGGCATCCTGGATCTACTGCCGGGGCCCGAAGGCCTAGAACATGACGAAGTAGGCCCCGTCATCCAGACTGCTGCCACCATTGGGGGCGACCATGCTTACGCCTTCCTCAGCCGCTTCGCTCAGTCACTGACTTCTGAGTCAGCACCCTACGAACTCGTCCACGGCTGGAAGAACTTCGATTCTGTCCCATACGCACGGGACATCCTTCTCCCTTTCAGGGACTGTCTACCTCTAGTCGTACACACTCATGAGCAGCGCAACGCCCTGCGCCTACTGGCCCCCATTTACGATGTCACCTTTCAAGAAGCCTTTACCGCAGAAGAAATAATCGAACACCTCTCACCCGAGCACACCCATGAGCTGAATATCTATTCCGGCCAAGCACTGAAGGACTTGAAATTCGTCCGGCAACTCTCCGCTTTGAAGGAGCT
The DNA here is from genome assembly GCF_000373665.1 of Streptomyces sp. BoleA5. Classification (NCBI taxonomy): domain Bacteria; kingdom Bacillati; phylum Actinomycetota; class Actinomycetes; order Kitasatosporales; family Streptomycetaceae; genus Streptomyces; species Streptomyces sp. BoleA5. The sequence continues at coordinate 1,490 of NZ_KB892136.1, read as the reverse complement.
GGCCCTATCTGAGTGTGAACAGCTCACACACATTGAAGATCTTGCCGGACTCCCACTATCAGGCCTGAGCCTCCTACAGTTTCCAAACGGGGTCTCCTTCGATGCTCTGGCTTCACTGCCGGAACTCACGAAGCTTGCCCTTTACGCTCGCCTGCCATGGACCAGCCTGGGGGAGATGCCTGCACCGCTGGACTTGACCGCACTGCGCCTAGCCCGCTGGATCGATACACCTCTACGAGGCATCTCCAAGTGGCAGTACCTGGAGGAATTGGTGATCAACTCAGCACCCACGCCTACAGAGTGGCGAGAAATCTCCTCCCTGCCACACCTGACGGAACTCTACATTTCTGAGTACGATCTCGCGCAGGCCGCACCCATACCCCACGTGACATACCTGCAATTGTCACCCCTCGACGCAGATGCGCAATTGCACCTTGTCCCTGACATATTCCCTAACCTGAAGAGACTTTTCGTCAACTGCCGCGCATCGCTACCCGATATCACTGACATCACTCCCCTTGAGCGGATCGACGGACTGCAAGTATCTCTGCACTACGCACAAAGTGTCGTTGGCCTCGAAGGAATTAACCCAGATGCTGTTCACCTGTACCCACGACCCCGCATAGCGGGTACTTGACTCATTCGGCTCAAATACGGGCGAACAAAGCTCTACCTGCCCGTGAAGAGGCCGTCAGACTGCGTGGTCCCCTGCTCGCCCAGCTCTCCGCCAGGAGCACTCTCCAACAACCAGGACAAACGTCACTCACGCTTCCCCCACCTCTAGATAATGTCGACGCCCTCCGCGACGACCTTGGCGTTCGCCATGATCGCGCACGGGGCCTGGGCGAAACGGGCGAAGACCTCGGCACGCTCCGCGGGGGTGTGGTCGCCGTCGACATACAGCGTCACCGGGTCGAGATCCGGACACAGCTCAGGAGCAGTGGTGCGCAGCAGGCGCAGGGTGTGGCCGAGCTCGCGCGTGAACCTCTTCGCGTCCGCGACGAGCTGAAAATACACCAGCACCCGCTTCAGGCCGTGTGCGGCCATGGTCTTCAGCACGGCCAGATGCAGGGCAGTGGTACGCAGCGCATCCCCGGCCCCCGTGGCGGTGGGGGCGGTGGTGGGGGCCAGGTTCAGGCGGGTGCGCAGATCGTCGTCGCTGATGGTCGGCACGATCACCCGGTAATCCGCCAGCACACCGTCGGCAACCCAGGGCTTGATCAAGTTCCGTAGGTGTCTGGATCGTTGGTGATGCCCAGGATGCGGAGTGCTCGCTCGGGTTCGTTGCGAATTGCGCGGGTGGTCTTGGCGATGTTGTCGGCTCCGAGGATTTTCAGCACGCCGATGGCGAGGTTGCGAAAGGTCGCCATGGCACGCGGTGCGGTCCCGGTGTGGACGGTGGAGGCGTCCTCGGCGAAGGTGACGTCCCTGATGTGGTGCGAGGAGTTCTCGATTCCCCAGTGCCCGCGAATCGCAGCGGCCAGGTCGGC
>NZ_KB892135.1:0-304291 GCF_000373665.1 Streptomyces sp. BoleA5 | reverse complement strand
CGCCAAGGAGAACGGCACCGCCCGGGTGCTGGGCGTGATCCACCTCAAGGACGTCGTCAAGCACGGCATGCGGGAGCGGTTCGACGAGCTGCGGCGGATGGGNATCCGCACGGTCATGATCACCGGTGACAACCCGCTGACGGCCAAGGCGATCGCCGACGAGGCGGGCGTGGACGACTTCCTCGCGGAGGCNACGCCCGAGGACAAGATGGCGCTGATCAAGCGCGAGCAGGCGGGCGGCAAGCTCGTCGCCATGACCGGCGACGGCACCAACGACGCCCCGGCGCTGGCCCAGGCCGACGTGGGCGTGGCCATGAACACGGGCACCTCGGCCGCCAAGGAGGCCGGGAACATGGTGGACCTGGACTCCGACCCCACCAAGCTCATCGAGATCGTCGAGATCGGCAAGCAGCTGCTCATCACCCGCGGCGCGCTGACCACCTTCTCCATCGCCAACGACGTCGCGAAGTACTTCGCGATCATCCCCGCGATGTTCGCGGTCGCCTACCCGGGCCTGGACAAGCTCAACATCATGCAGCTGTCCTCGCCGCAGTCCGCGATCCTCTCGGCGGTCGTCTTCAACGCGCTGATCATCATCGCCCTGGTGCCGCTCGCCCTGCGCGGCGTGCGCTACCGGCCGACCGGCGCCGACCGGATGCTCCGCCGCAACCTCGGGATCTACGGACTCGGCGGCCTGGTCGCCCCGTTCGCCGGCATCAAGCTGATCGACATGCTCATCTCCCTGATCCCCGGAATCCACTGACGGGAGGCGTGCACCCGGTCATGAACACTTCCGTACGCAACTCCGCCCGGCTGGTCTGGAGCGCCCTGCGCGCTCTGCTGGTGCTGACCGTCGTGCTCGGCGTCGTCTATCCGCTCGCCGTGTGGGGGGTGGCCCAGACGGCCTTCCGCGACCAGGCGAACGGCTCCGAGGTGAGGGCCGGCGGCAGGGTCGTCGGCTCCGCGCTGATCGGCCAGAACTTCACCACCGGCAAGGACTTCGCCCCGGACCCCAAGTGGTTCCAGCCTCGCCCCTCGGCGGCCGACGCCGGCGCCGGAGCGGGGCCGTACGACCCCACCCACACCGGCGCCTCCAACCTGGCGGTGACCGGCAAGCCCCTCACCGACCTGGTCAAGGAGCGCAAGAAGGAGGTCGCGGCCTTCAACCACGTCCCGGAGTCCGAGGTGCCCGCCGACGCGGTCCAGGCGTCCGGCTCCGGCCTGGACCCGGACATCTCCCCGGCGTACGCGGACATCCAGACCGCACGCGTCGCCAAGGCCAACGGGCTGAGCACCGCCCAGGTCGCCCGGCTGGTCGTGGAGCACACGGACGGGCGGCAGTTCGGCATCCTCGGCGAGCCGACCGTCAACGTCCTGGAACTCAACATCGCGCTGAGGCAACTGGCCGGCTGACCCCCCGGGACGGGCCCCGGGGACAGGCCACGTCAGAAAGGCGTCAAGCACGGGGCGCCCGCCGTCAGGAGACCGCCAAAGGGGGGCTCGGGACGCGGCCGGCGGGGTGAGAGTGGAGGTGCGGAGGGAGGCCTGCGCAGGCCGCTCGGCGGTGCGGAGGGGGGCGGCGGAATGGCGCACACCGTCACCGCCGGGCAGCGGCGGCAGGTGCCACCCCGGTCCGGATCCGGACGGCGGTGGGGATTCCGGGTCAGGGAGAGGGCACCGCGTTTCCGCGAGGGCCTCCCTTCCGCGGGGGGATCGCCGGGCCGGCCGCGCGTCGCACGTTGGCGGCGTCGCTGCGCGGCCGCCCCGGCGCCTCGCGCCCGTCGCACCCGTCGCTCCGCGTCCCGCCCGAGGCGTCCGGCCCGAGGCGTCCCTCGGCTGCCGCCCGTGAAGTCGCGGGCCTCACGGGCCCGGGCGGACGACGCGACGACCGGACCCCGGGACGCCCTCGCGGAGCCCCCGCCGGGCCCTCGACGCCTGCCGCGCCGTTCCCGAGGGCCCGCGCCCCACCGGCTTCCCCGACGCGGGGCAGGAGGCGGCCGCCCTCGCCGGCGCGGCCGGCGAGGGGACGTCAAGGACGCGTCAACGTGTTCCCCCAAGGAACAGCACGCCCGTTTTGTCCACTGCTGGGACCATAGGATTCTTGGTGTCGGACGCGCCCGGAAGGGGCACGCCACGAGGCGGAACGTGGAGCCATGGCACGCGGGACTTTGCGGATGTACCTGGGGGCGGCCCCCGGAGTGGGCAAGACCTACGCGATGCTCTCCGAGGCCCACCGGCGCATGGAGCGCGGGACCGACGTCGTCGTCGCCTTCGTCGAGCACCACGACCGCGCCCGCACCGAGGTCATGCTGCACGGCCTGGAGGCCGTGCGGCGCAAGGAGATCGAGTACCGGGACACCGTCTTCACCGAGATGGACGTCGACGCGGTGCTCGCGCGCCGGCCCGAGGTCGCCCTCGTCGACGAGCTGGCCCACACCAACATCCCCGGCAGCCGCAACGAGAAGCGCTGGCAGGACATCGAGGAACTGCTCCAGGCCGGCATCAACGTCATATCGACGGTCAACATCCAGCACCTGGAGTCGCTCGGCGACGTCGTCGAGTCGATCACCGGCGTGCGCCAGCGCGAGACCGTGCCCGACGAGGTGGTCCGGCGGGCCGACCAGATCGAACTGGTCGACATGTCGCCGCAGGCGCTGCGCCGCCGCATGGCGCACGGCAACATCTACGCCTCCGACAAGGTCGACGCGGCCCTGTCCAACTACTTCCGGCCCGGCAACCTCACCGCGCTGCGCGAACTCGCCCTGCTGTGGGTGGCCGACCGGGCCGACGAATACCTGCGGCAGTACCGCGCCGACCACCGGATCTCCGCCACCTGGCAGGCCCGTGAGCGCATCGTGGTCGGCCTCACCGGCGGCCCCGAGGGGCGGACGCTGATACGGCGCGCCGCGCGGATGGCCGCCAAGGGCGCGGGCGGGGAGATCCTCGCCGTCCACATCGCGCGCAGCGACGGCCTGACGGCCGGATCGCCGAAGGAACTCGCCGTCCAGCGGACCCTTGTCGAGGACCTCGGTGGTTCCTTCCACCACGTCGTCGGCGACGACGTCCCCGGCGCCCTGCTGGACTTCGCCCGCGGCGTCAACGCCACCCAGGTCGTGCTCGGCACCAGCCGCCGGCCCGCCTGGCAGTACGTCTTCGGGCCGGGCGTCGGCGCGACCGTGGCCCGCGAGTCCGGGCCCGACCTCGACGTGCACATCGTCACCCACGAACACGCCGCCAAGGGCCGCGGACTGCCCGTGGCGCGCGGCGCCCGGCTCGGCCGCTCACGGGTGATCGCGGGCTGGCTGACCGGGGTGCTCGGCCCTGCGCTGCTCTGCCTGGTCCTCACCCAGCTGCACCCCGCCCTGGGCATCGCCACCGACATGCTGCTGTTCATGACCCTGACGGTCGCGGCGGCCCTCGCGGGCGGCCTCTACCCGGCACTGGTCTCGGCGGTCGGCGGTTCACTGCTGCTGAACTACTTCTTCGCCCCGCCCCTGCACACCTTCACCATCGCCGAGCCCGAGAACCTGATCGCCATCGTGATCTTCGTGGTGGTCGGCGTCGCGGTGGCCTCCGTGGTGGACCTGGCGGCGCGGCGCACCCACCAGGCCGCCAGACTCCAGTCCGAGGCCGAGATCCTGTCGTACCTGGCCGGCAGCGTGCTGCGCGGAGAGCACTCTCTGGGCGCCCTGCTGGAGCGGGTCCGGGAGACCTTCGGCATGGAGGCCGTGTCACTGCTGGAGCGGGCCGGCGAGTACGACGCGTGGACCTGCGCCGCCGGCGTCGGGAGCCGGCAGTGCCTGCGCCCCGAGGACGCGGACGTGGAGGTGCCGGTCAGCGACAACCTCTCCCTGGCGCTCGTCGGCCGGGTGCTGCCCGCCTCCGACCGCCGGGTGCTCTCCGCCTTCGCGGCCCAGGCCGCCGGCGTGCTGGACCGGCAGCGGCTGGAGGACGAGGCGGCCAGGGCCCACAAGCTAGCCGAGGGCAACCGCATACGCACCGCCCTGCTCGCCGCCGTCTCGCACGACCTGCGCACCCCCCTCGCCGCCATCAAGGCGGCCGTCAGCTCGCTGCGCTCCGACGACGTCGCCTGGTCCGAGGAGGACGAGGCCGAGCTGCTGGAGGGCATCGAGGAGGGCGCGGACCGGCTCGACAACCTGGTCGGCAACCTCCTCGACATGTCGCGCCTGCAGACCGGAACCGTCACCCCGCTGATCCGCGAGGTGGACCTCGACGAGGTCGTCCCCAAGGCCTTGCGCGGCGTCCCCGACGGCAGCGTCGCCCTGGACGTTCCCGAGACCCTCCCCATGGTCTCCGTCGACCCCGGCCTCCTGGAGCGCAGCGTCGCCAACATCGTCGAGAACGCCGTCAAGTACAGCCCGGCAGGCGCCCAGGTGCTGGTCGCCGCCAGCGCCCTGGGCGGCCACGTCGACCTGCGCGTCGTCGACCGCGGGCCCGGCGTCCCCGACGCCGCCAAGGAACGGATCTTCGAGCCGTTCCAGCGGTACGGCGACGCCCCCCGCGGCAACGGCGTGGGCCTCGGCCTCGCGGTGGCCCGCGGCTTCGCCGACGCCATGGGTGCCACCCTGCAGCCCGAGGACACCCCGGGAGGCGGCCTGACGATGGTGCTCACCCTCCCCGCCGCGCCCGGCAGCATCCCTGTCGCGCCGGACCTCCCGGCCGAGGCGACGACCTGACCGTGCCCGCACCGCACCCCCGCTCCACCCCCCTCACCGTGAAGGAAAGGCAGGCTCCATGAACCGGGTGCTCGTGGTCGACGACGAGCCGCAGATCGTGCGCGCTCTCGTGATCAACCTGCGGGCCCGCAAGTACGAGGTCGACGCCGCCCACGACGGCGCGACCGCGCTGCAGCTCGCCGCCGCCCGCCACCCCGACGTCATCGTGCTCGACCTCGGCCTGCCCGACATGGACGGCGTCGAGGTGATCCGGGGACTGCGCGGCTGGACCCGCGTGCCGATCATCGTGCTCTCCGCCCGCCAGGCCTCCGACGAGAAGGTCGAGGCCCTCGACGCGGGCGCCGACGACTACGTCACCAAGCCCTTCGGCATGGACGAGCTGCTGGCGCGGCTGCGCGCCGCCGTGCGGCGCGCCACGCCCGGCGGACCCGAGGACGGCGCCGCGACCGTGGAGACGGAGTCCTTCACCGTCGACCTGGCGGCCAAGAAGGTCGACCGCGACGGCGCCGACGTCCGGCTCACCCCCACCGAGTGGCACCTGCTGGAGGTCCTGGTCCGCAACACCGGGCGCCTGGTCAGCCAGAAGCAGCTGCTCCAGGAGGTCTGGGGCCCGTCCTACGGCACCGAGAGCAACTACCTGCGGGTCTACATGGCCCAGTTGCGGCGCAAGCTCGAGACGGACCCCGCGCACCCGCGGCACTTCATCACCGAGCCGGGTATGGGCTACCGCTTCGAGACGTGATCAGTGAACCGTTCACGCGGGCCCGGTACCCTTCGAAGTATGAGTGGTACCACCCGTTCGGACCGGCCGGTCGGCCGCTTCCGCAGGATGCTCGACCGACTGTCCAGTTCCCAGGAGGAACTGCACTCCGACGAGCTGCGGCAGGACACCGCGGACGTCGGGTGCACCCGGATCTGCGACTGCGCCGACCGTGACATAGTGACCGTGACCGGTACACTACGCGCTGTCACTCTGCGGCCGCGGGCCGGGGTGCCCGCCCTGGAGGCCGAGCTGTTCGACGGTTCCGCACCGCTGGACGTGGTGTGGCTGGGCCGGCGCAGCATCGTCGGCATCGAGCCGGGCCGCAGGATCATCGCGTCGGGGCGGATCTCCATGAACCGCGGCCGTCCGGTGCTGTTCAATCCCAAGTACGAGTTGCGTCCGGTCGGACAGGAGTAGTTGGTGGCGTCGATCGACAAGCGGACCGGGGCACAGCCCACGACCGGGCCCGAGCAGGGTCCGGAGCACGACGCGGCCGCCTCGAAGGCGGCCGCCGACCACGCCCTCCTGGAGGCCTTCGGCGGCGTCTGGGGCATGATCGACACGACGGTGCCCGGGCTCGTGTTCGTCCTGATCTACACGATCAACCGGGACATCCACATCGCGGCCATCGCCGCGCTCGGTCTCTCGCTGGTGCTGGCGCTGGCCCGCCTGGTGCGCAGGCAGACGCTCAAGCACGCCTTCAGCGGTGTCTTCGGCGTGGCCTTCGGCGCGGTGTTCGCGATGATGTCCGGCGACGCGAAGAACTTCTACCTGCCGGGCATGCTCTACACCCTCGGGCTCGCGGTCGCCTACGTGATCTCCGCGCTGGCGAAGTACCCGCTGATCGGGCTGCTGCTCGGCCCGATCCTCAAGGAGAACCTGTCCTGGCGGACGCGGAACCCGGGCCGGCTCGTCGCGTACACCAAGGCCACCTGGGCCTGGGGCATCATCCTGCTCGTCAAGTCGGCGATCCTCTTCCCGCTCTACTTCTGGGGCAATGCCACCCAGCTCGGCTGGGTCAAGGTCGCCCTCGGCATCCCGCCGTTCCTGCTCTGCGTCTACCTGACCTGGATCTTCCTGGCGAAGGCGCCGCCGCCGATCGACGTGATCGCGGAGATGGAGGAGGCCGAGCGCGCCGAGAAGGCCGAGCGCGCCGCCAGGGAGGCCGCCAACAACTGACCCGGCGCCCCCGCGCCGGCGGCGAACGCACGAGGGGCGGCCGGAACCCACGGGTTCCGGCCGCCCCTCGTCGTACGTCCCGCGGAGTGCTACGCCCCGGCCTCGCCGCTGCGTACCGAGAGCAGGTCCTCCAGCTGCTCCTCGCGGTGCGGGGCCGCGACGAACAGCAGCTCGTCGCCCGCTTCGAGCGCGTCGTCCTTGGACGGGGTCAGCACACGGTGGCCGCGGATGATCGTGACCAGCGAGGTGTCCTCGGGCCAGGTGACCTCGCCGACCCGGGTGCCCACCAGCGCGGCCTCCTCCGGGAGGGTCAGCTCGACCAGGTTCGCGTCGCCCTGGCTGAAGCGCATCAGCCGGACGAGGTCGCCGACGCTCACCGCCTCCTCGACCAGGGCCGACATCAGGCGCGGGGTGGAGACGGCCACGTCCACGCCCCACGCCTCGTTGAACAGCCACTCGTTCTTGGGGTTGTTCACCCGGGCGACGACCCGCGGAACGCCGTACTCCGTCTTGGCGAGCAGCGAGACGACCAGATTGACCTTGTCGTCACCCGTGGCCGCGATCACCACGTTGCAGCGCTGCAGCGCCGCCTCGTCGAGGGACGTGATCTCGCAGGCGTCGGCCAGCAGCCACTCCGCCTGGGGGACCCGCTCCACCGAGATCGAGGTCGGGTTCTTGTCGATCAGCAGGACCTCGTGGCCGTTCTCCAGCAGCTCGCCCGCGATGGAGCGGCCGACAGCCCCGGCCCCGGCAATGGCGACCCTCATCGGTGCGCCTCCTCAGGGCCCTTTGCGAACGCGGCCTCGACCTGTTCGACCTCGCCCGTGCGCATCATCACGTGCACCAGGTCGCCTTCCTGCAGGACCGTCTCCGAGGTGGGGAGCATGGCCTCGCCCAGCCGGGTGAGGAACGCCACGCGCACCCCTGTCTCCTCCTGGAGCCTGCTGATCTTGTGCCCCACCCAGGCGGTGTCCGTGTGCACCTCGGCGAGCTGCACACCCCCGCTCGGGTCGCGCCACAGCGGCTCCGCGCCGGACGGCAGCAGACGGCGCAGCATCTGGTCGGCCGTCCAGCGGACGGTCGCGACGGTGGGGATGCCCAGACGCTGGTACACCTCCGCACGCCGGGGGTCGTAGATCCGGGCGGCGACGTTCTCGATCCCGAACATCTCCCGGGCGACCCGGGCCGCGATGATGTTGGAATTGTCACCACTGCTGACGGCCGCGAACGCGCCCGCCTCCTCGATGCCGGCCTCGCGCAGCGTGTCCTGGTCGAACCCGACCCCGGTCACGCGGCGTCCGCTGAACCCGGAGCCCAGGCGGCGGAACGCCGTCGGGTCCTGGTCGATCACGGCCACTGTATGACCTTGCTGCTCAAGGGAGTGCGCGAGAGTGGAACCCACTCGCCCACACCCCATAATCACGACGTGCACGACCGTCCTTCCGGCTGCCAACAATTCCGGCCGATCCCTCTCAGGGTCTCAGACCGCGCCCAAAGCTACACACGCACGTAACCCCTCGACAGGTGGGCGGGGGATCGGAAATCTTGACGATCCTCTAACATCGCGGGGTGTCCAAACTGACCGACCTTCCGAAACGGATCCTGATCGGGCGGGCGCTCCGCAGCGACAGGCTCGGAGAGACGCTCCTCCCCAAGAGGCTGGCGCTCCCCGTCTTCGCCTCCGACCCGCTGTCCTCCGTGGCGTACGCGCCCGGAGAGGTGCTTCTCGTCCTGTCGATCGCGGGAGTCTCGGCCTACCACTTCAGCCCCTGGATCGCGGTCGCGGTCGTCGTGCTGATGTTCACCGTCGTCGCCTCGTACCGGCAGAACGTGCACGCCTACCCTTCCGGCGGAGGCGACTACGAGGTCGCGACGACCAACCTCGGCCCACGCGCCGGGCTCACCGTGGCCAGCGCCCTGCTGGTCGACTACGTCCTCACGGTGGCCGTGTCGGTCGCCTCCGGCGTGGAGAACCTGGGCTCGGCCGTGCCGTTCTTCGTCGAGCACAAGGTGCTGGGCGCCATCGGCATGATCGTCCTGCTGATGCTGATGAACCTGCGCGGCGTGCGCGAGTCGGGCACGATCTTCGCCATCCCCACCTATGCCTTCGTCTTCGGCGTCTTCTGCATGCTGGCCTGGGGGATCTTCCGGATCGCGATGGGCGACGAGATGCACGCGCCGACCGCGGGCTACACCATCAAGGCCGAGCACACCGGACTCGCGAGCTTCGCGCTCGTCTTCCTGCTGCTGCGGGCCTTCTCCTCCGGCTGTGCCGCGCTCACCGGCGTCGAGGCGATCAGCAACGGTGTGCCCGCCTTCCGCAAGCCGAAGTCCAAGAACGCGGCGACGACCCTGGCGCTGATGGGCGTCCTGGCCGTGACCATGTTCTGCGGCATCATCGCGCTCGCCCTCAACACCAATGTGCGCATGGCCGAGAACCCGGCCGCCGACCTGCTGGTGAACGGCAAGCCGGTCGGCGCCGGCTACACCCAGGACCCGGTGATCGCCCAGGTCGCCTCCGCCGTCTTCGGCGACGGGTCGATCCCCTTCATCTTCCTGGCCGGTGCGACCGCGCTCGTGCTGTTCCTGGCCGCCAACACCGCGTACAACGGCTTCCCGGTGCTCGGCTCGATCCTCGCCCAGGACCGCTACCTGCCGCGCCAGCTGCACACCCGGGGCGACCGGCTCGCCTTCAGCAACGGCATCGTGCTGCTCGCCGCCTTCGCCTGCGTGCTGGTCTACATCTACGGCGCCGACTCGACCCGGCTGATCCAGCTGTACATCGTCGGCGTCTTCGTCTCCTTCACCCTCAGCCAGATCGGCATGGTCCGGCACTGGAACCGGCACCTGGCCACCGAGACCGACCCCGCCGCGCGCCGCCGCATGAACCGCGCCCGGGCGATCAACACCTTCGGCGCCTTCTTCACCGGGCTGGTGCTCGTCGTCGTCCTGCTCACCAAGTTCACGCACGGCGCCTGGGTCGCCGTCCTGGGCATGGTCGTCTTCTACGGCGTGATGACGGCGATCCGGCGCCACTACGACCGCGTCTCCAGCGAGCTCGCGGCCGCCGAGGAGCACAGCGAGGAGGAGGTCAAGCCCTCCCGCGTGCACTCCATCGTCCTGGTCTCCAAGGTGCACAAGCCCACGCTGCGGGCCCTGTCGTACGCCAAGCTCTTCCGGTCGGACACGCTGGAGGCGCTCAGCATCAACGTGGACCCGGCCGACACCAAGGCCCTGCAGGCCGAGTGGCACCGGCGCGGCATCGACGTGCCGCTGAAGGTGCTGGACTCGCCGTACCGCGAGATCACCCGGCCGATCGTCGACTACGTCAAGAGCCTGCGCCGCAGCAGCCCGCGCGACGTCGTCTCGATCTTCATCCCGGAGTACGTCGTCGGGCACTGGTACGAGCACCTGCTGCACAACCAGAGCGCGCTGCGGCTCAAGGGCCGGCTGCTGTTCACCCCCGGCGTCATGGTCACCTCCGTGCCCTGGCAGCTGGAGTCCTCGGAGCGTGCCAAGCTGCGGGCCCGCAAGGGCGCCGAGTGGAACGCGCCGGGCTCCGTGCGGCGCGGCGAGGTGGCGGGCAGGCGGCGCCGGGAGCCCAGCGGACGGGTGTGAACCGCGTACGGCGCCGGGCCGTAGACTTGTCAGCTGCTCGTTCTTCGCCGTCCCCGTTCCCCACGTGAACCAGGAGCCCGTCCTGCCATGCAGCACCGTTCGAAGGCCCCCGAGGCCGACGCCCTCGTCGGCGAGCGCTACGAGGTCGAGGTCGGCCCGGTCGCGCACGGCGGCCACTGCATCGCGCGGACGGTCCTGCCGGGCCACGACCGCCCTCAGGTGATCTTCGTCCGGCACGCGCTGCCCGGCGAGCGGGTCGTCGCCCAGATCACCGAGGGCGGCCCGGACTCGCGCTTCCTGCGCGCCGACGCCGTGGAGGTCCTGGATGCCTCCCCGGACCGCGTCGAGGCACCCTGCCCGTTCTCCGGCCCCGGCAGGTGCGGCGGCTGCGACTGGCAGCACGCCGCCCCCGGCGCGCAGCGGCGGCTCAAGGTGCAGGTGATCACCGAGCAGCTGGAGCGCCTCGCCCACCTCACCCCCGAGGAGGCCGGCTGGGACGGCACCGTCGAGCCCGCCCCCGGCGACAAGGTCGCCAAGGGGGAGGTCCCGGCCTGGCGCACCCGCGTCCAGTACGCCGTCGACGCCGAGGGCCACGCGGGCCTGCGCCGCCACCGTTCGCACGAGGTCGAGCGCGTCGACCGCTGCCTGATCGCCGCCCCGGGCGTCTCCGAGCTGGGCGTCGAGTCCCGTGACTGGTCCGGCATCGCCTCGGTCGAGGCCATCGCCGCCACCGGTTCCTCCGACCGCCAGGTGATCCTCACCCCCCGCCCCGGTGCCCGGCTGCCCATCGTCGAGCTCGACCGGCCCGTCTCCGTGCTGCGCGTGGACGAGCAGGGCGGCATCCACCGCGTGCACGGCCGCGGCTTTGTGCGCGAGCGGGCGATCGACCGCACCTGGCGCGTCGGTTCCGGTGGCTTCTGGCAGGTCCACCCCATGGCCGCCGGGCTCCTCGTCGAGGCCGTCATGCAGGGCCTCATGCCGCGCAAGGGCGAGACCGCGCTCGACCTCTACTGCGGCGTCGGCCTGTTCGCCGGCGCCCTGGCCGAGCGGGTCGGCGAGACCGGCGCCGTCCTCGGCATCGAGTCCGGCAAGCGCGCCGTGGAGGACGCCCGGCACAACCTGGGCGACTTCGACCGCGTCCGCATCGAGCAGGGCAAGGTCGAGTCCGCACTGCCCCGCACCGGGATCACCGAGGCCGACCTCGTCGTCCTCGACCCGCCCCGCACCGGCGCCGGCCGCGCCACCGTGGAGCACGTCGCATCCCTCGGCCCTCGCCGCGTCGCCTACGTCGCCTGCGACCCCGCCGCCCTCGCCCGCGACCTCGGCTACTTCGCCGCGGCCGGGTACGCCCCGCGGCGGTTGCGCGCCTTCGACCTCTTCCCGATGACGCACCATGTGGAGTGCGTGGCGATCCTGGAGCCGGCGACGAAGGACGCGTGACCGAGGTCAAGTGCCTTGCGCGGCGCTGGAGATACGCCGTGGCCACCACGACCGAGACGAGCGCGCCGGCGGCGGAGCGGCCGGGCCGCACCGGCCACGTCTCGTCGCCACCCGTGCAGAACCCGCAGTCAGTGGATCACTTCAGATCGTAATCGCCGCCTGTGGCAGTGGCCTTGGGGGTCCTTGGGGGTCACATCAGGTGGGACGTACGGACGCCGGCGGCGCGGTAGGATCCCGCATGGCGTGATGGAAGTCAGCGCCTGTGCAGCACCGTGCGAACCGGGTCTGCGTGCCCTCGCCGCCGGTTCGGCCGCGCGTGCGAGCACTGCCCCGCCGGGTGCGCCCGCTCTCGGGATCTCCAGAGTGCGTTCTTCCTGCAGTGCGCCTCCGGCCGGCGTCGACCCGCACTGCCCGCACGAGCCCCGCCGGTCCGTCGCCGACCGGTACGCAGGCTCCTCTTCTGGAGACGACGTGAAGATCCTCCCCGAGATTTCCCGCACGCTCAGCGAGTACCTCCTCATCCCGGGCCTGACCACGGAAGACTGCACTCCGGACAACGTGGACCTCGGGGCGCCCCTGGTGCGTCACCGGGTCGGCGAGGAGCCGGGGATCCGGGTCGCCACCCCCATGGTGAGCGCCATCATGCAGGCGGTGTCGTCACCGGGGCTGGCGGTGGCGCTGGCACAGGTCGGCGGACTGTCGTTCATCCACCAGAACCAGCAGATCGAGGACCAGGCCGCGGACGTGCTGGCCGTGAAGCGGCACAAGGCCGGCTTCCGGACCGGCGACGTCACGGTCGCGCCGCAGACGCCCCTCGGAGAGGTCGCCCGGCTGCTGGCGGACACCGAGCAGGGCGTCGCCGTGGTGACGGAGAACGGGGAGGCGGACGGCGAGTTCGCGGGGATCATCGGCCTCGACGACTTCCACCTGGAGCGTCACGGAGCCTTCGAGCCCGCGGGCAACCGGATGCGGGGCCGGAACGGACTGGTGACCGCGCCTGCCTCGGTCTCGCTGTCCGAGGCGAACGAGCTGATCTGGCAGCACCACCTGGACGTCCTGCCGGTGGTCGACGGCGGCCGGGTCGTCTCCCTGGTCCTCAAGAGCGACTACCAGGCCCACAAGACCTACCACCGCGCGAGCGTGGACGCCGAGAAGCGTCTGCGGGTGGGCGCCGGCATCAACTCCCGTGACTTCAAGGACCGCATTCCCGCCCTGGTGGAAGCCGGTGCGGACGTGTTGTGCCTGGACTCCTCCGACGGCTATTCCGTGTACCAGGCGAAGACCCTCGAATTCGCCCGGGAGGCGTACGGCGAGGAGGTCTCCGTCGGTGCGGGGAACGTCGTCGACGGCCGCGCCTTCCGCTACCTGGCCGACGCGGGCGCGGCGTTCGTGAAGGTCGGGATCGGCGGCGGGGCCATCTGCACCACCCGGGAGCAGAAGGGCATCGGCCGCGGGCAGGCCTCGGCGCTGCTCGACGTCGTCCAGGCGCGCGATGCCTACGCCCTGGAGACCGGGGTGTACGTGCCGCTGTGCTGCGACGGAGGTCTGCTGAGCGACTCGCACATGGCGATGGCGCTGGCGATGGGCGCCGACTTCATCATGCTCGGCCGCTACTTCGCCCGGCTCGACGAGAGCCCCTCGCGGAAGCTCCAGATCGGCGGCCAGTGGTACAAGGAGTACTGGGGCGAGGGCTCCCGGCGCGCGCAGAACGAGGCCCGGTACGGGCAGCGCGGCCGGATGGTCTTCGAAGAGGGCGTCGACGGCTACGTGCCCTACGCCGGCAGCCTGTACGACAACGTGGAGCGCACCCGGGCCAAGATCACCTCGACGATGATCAGCTGCGGCTCGACGAACCTCCGGGACTTCCACCGCGACGCGGTGCTCGTTCCGGTGTCCGCCGAGTCCTTCAAGCAGACCGGCGCCGAGGTGCAGCTTCGCCGCCCCGCCGTCGACTCCGGGGAGTGATCCGGCCGGAGCGGGCCGCGGCCCGCTCCGGCACCGCCCGCCGGTGGTCCGGGCGTCTGCCCCGGCGGCGTTCGGGGCACTGGCATGAAGGTCTGAACGGTGCTTCACTTGTTGCCGTGGCCTACCGGAAGACGCCCGCGGTGCAGGACCGCCTCGCCGCCGCCAGGGAGCAACTGGTGGCGGCCGCCACGGCCGTCGTCGCCGAGGTGGGCTGGGCGAACGCGTCCGTCACCGCGGTGGCGGCCGCGGCCGGCATGTCCGTGGGCACGGTGTACCAGCACTTCCCCTCCAAGGGCGCGCTCGCGGTCGAGGTGTTCCGGCGGGCCTCGGGACGGGAGGTCGGGGTGCTCGGCGAGGTGCTGCGCGACGGCAGCGGCGACCCGGTGCGGCGGCTGACCCAGGGGGTCACCGTCTTCGCCCGCCGCGCCATGGAGAACCGGGGGCTGGCCCACGCCCTGCTCGCGGCGCCCGCGGAACCGGCCGTGGGCGCGGAGCGGCTGGAATTCCGGCGCCGCTACCGCGCCGTGTTCGCCGAGGTGGTCCGCGAGGGGATCGCCGCCGGGTTGCTGCCCGCCCAGGACCCCGAGGTCACCGCGGCGGCGCTGACCGGGGCCATCGGCGAGGTCCTGGTGGACCCGCTGTCCGTCCCCGCCGGGGGCGCGGCCGCCGAGCACCTCGTCTCCGAACTGGTGGCGATGTCCCTGCGCTGCGCGGGAGCCGCGCCAGCCGTCTGACTCCCCACGACCACGAAGGGCCTGACTGCCATGACCGCGATCGCAGATGCCGCGCCGCGCAGCAACCCCGCCGCGCGCACGCACGAGGTGACCAACCAGGCCCCGCCGCTGGTCGGCCACGACGTCGCCGACGACGTCGTGCTGCTGGAGGGCGTGCGCCGCGAGGGGGCCGGGTGGTACGCCGACGACCTGCACCGCCTCGGCCGGCTCGCCGGATCGCAACAGGTGCAGCGCTGGGCCGAGGAGGCCAACCGGTACGAGCCGGTGCTGCGCACCCACGACCGGTACGGCAACCGCGTGGACGAGGTGGACTTCCACCCCTCCTACCACGCGCTCATGGAGGTCGCCCTCGCCGAGGGCCTCGCCGGAGCGCCCTGGGCCGACGAGCGGCCCGGTGCGCACGTGGCGCGGGCGGCCGGCTTCATGGTCTGGAGCACCGCCGAGGCCGGCCACGGCTGCCCGGTGTCCATGACCTATGCCGTCGTGCCGGCGCTGCGCGCCGCACCCGACCTGGCGGCCGTGTACGAGCCGCTGCTCACCAGCCGCGTCTACGACCCCGGACTGCGCGCCCCCGCAGGCAAGCGCGGGCTCCTGGCCGGCATGGGGATGACCGAGAAGCAGGGCGGCACCGATGTGCGGGCCAACACCACCACCGCCACCGGGCAGCCGGACGGCACCTGGCGGCTGCGCGGGCACAAGTGGTTCACCAGCGCGCCCATGAACGACCTGTTCCTCGTGCTGGCACAGGCCCCCGCGGGGCTGTCCTGCTTCCTGGTGCCCCGGGTGCTGCCGGACGGCAGCCGCAACACCTTCCGCATCCAGCGGCTGAAGGACAAGCTCGGCAATCGCAGCAACGCCAGCAGCGAGCCGGAGTTCGACGACACCGTGGCCTGGCTGGTCGGTCCCGAGGGCCAGGGCGTACGGACCATCATCGAGATGGTCACCATGACCCGGCTGGACTGCATCCTCGGCTCCGCCTCCGGCACCCGTGCCGCGCTCGCCCAGGCCGCCCACCACGTACGGCACCGCTCGGTGTTCGGGGCGCGGCTGATCGACCAGCCGCTGATGCGCAACGTCATCGCCGACCTCGCCCTGGAGTCCGAGGCCGCCACCACCCTCGCGCTGCGCGTCGCCGGGGCCGTCGACCGGGCCCGGCGCGGGGACGCGCAGGAGCAGGCGTTCCTGCGGCTGGCCACCGCGGTCGGCAAGTACTGGGTGTGCAAGCGGCAGCCCGCGGCGGTCGCGGAGGCGCTGGAGTGCCTGGGCGGCAACGGCTACGACGAGGCGTCCGGCATGCCCCGGCTCTACCGCGAGGCGCCGCTGAACGGCATCTGGGAGGGCTCCGGCAACGTCAACGCCCTGGACGTGCTGCGTGCCCTCACCCGTGAGCCGGACTCCCTGGAGGCCTTCCGCGCCGAGGTCGAGGCCGCCGCGGGCGGCGACGCCCGCCTCGACGAGGCCTGGCGCCGGGTGCGCGGCGAACTGGTGCTCACCGAGGACGCCCCGCTGCGGGCGCGCCGACTGGTCGAGCGCCTGGCGCTCGTGCTGCAGGGCTCGCTGCTCGTGCGCCACGCACCGGCACCGGTCGCGGACGCCTTCTGCGCCTCCCGTCTGGCCGGCGACCGGGGCCTGGCCTTCGGCACCCTGCCCGCCGGGACGGACCTGGCCGCGGTCATCGGGCGCGTGCCCGGCGCCACGGGCTGAACGGGCCGGGGTCCGCGGCCGCCCACGGCAGCCGCGGACCCGCTCGGGTCACGCCGTGCCGCTGACGCTCTCGGCCTCGATCAAGAACAGCACACGCACCTGGTCGCGGCCGCCGTACCAGGGGTACGGCCCGCCGGTGTACTTGTGCGAGAGCTTCTCGATGTGGTCCTCCGCGCCCTCCGTCGTCACCTCGCGGACGCGCCCGCGCACCTGGAAGTAGCGGGACGGGTCGTCCGGATCGGAGACGGCGACGGCCACCCGCGGATCCCGCGCGATGTTCCGCGTCTTCACATGGCCGCGCACGCTGTTGACGAGCACGTGCTCGCCGTCGGTGTCGACCCACGTCTGGGTCAGCTGCGGCGAGCCGTCCGGCATGGTGGTCGCCAGGAAGCACAGGCTCGGGCGGTGCAGGAGGTCGAGCAGGTCGGCGGGCAGTCCCATGATCGTCCCTCGGTCGGCTGGGCGCAGCCTGCGCCCCATGTCGGGCGGCCCGGCGACCGGTGCTCGGCGCGAGAAAAGACGGCACCGGGGTCACGATGGGTGGGAAGGGCGCTACGCGCCGCAATCCCACACACAGCGGACGGGCAATGAACTCCATGCGGGTGGCCCAGGTCACCGAACCGGGCGGACCATTCGAAATCGTCGAGCGCGAGCTCCCGGAGCCCGGGCCCGGCCACGTCCGGATCACGGTCGAGGCGTCGGGCGTCTGCCACAGCGACGCCGGCTTCGTGCACAACGCCTTCCCCCACCTCACCTTCCCCCTGGTCGCCGGTCACGAGGTCGCCGGGCGCATCGACGCGCTGGGTGAGGGCGTGCGGTACTGGACGGTGGGCGACCGCGTGGAGGTCGGCTGGTTCGGCGGTCACTGCGGGCACTGCACGCCCTGCCGAGAGGGCCACTTCATCGACTGCCGGAACCTGCGGGTGCCCGGCTGGGCGTACGAGGGCGGCTACGCCACCCACATGGTCGCCCCGGTCAACGCGCTGGCCCGGATCCCCGACACGCTCGACGCGGTCGACGCCGCGCCGCTCGGCTGCGCCGGCGTGACCACGTACAACGCCTTCAAGAAGAGCTCCGCCCGGCCCGGGGACCTCGTCGCCGTGATCGGCGTCGGCGGTCTCGGGCACCTGGCCGTGCAGTACGCCGCCAAGTCCGGCTTCGAGACGGTCGCCGTCGCGCGCGGCGAGGACAAGCGGGCCCTGGCCGTGGAACTGGGCGCGCACCACTACATCGACAGCTCGGCCGGTGACCCCGCCAAGGAACTGCAGGCCCTCGGCGGGGCCACCGCCGTGCTCGCCACCGCCGCCAACTCGAAGGCCATGGCGGCCGGTGTCGACGGTCTGCGGCCCGGCGGGGAGCTGATCGTCATCGGCATCGACCCGGAGCCGCTGCCGATCACCCCGGC
Organism: Streptomyces sp. BoleA5; assembly: GCF_000373665.1. Taxonomy (NCBI): domain Bacteria; kingdom Bacillati; phylum Actinomycetota; class Actinomycetes; order Kitasatosporales; family Streptomycetaceae; genus Streptomyces; species Streptomyces sp. BoleA5. The sequence continues at coordinate 286,786 of NZ_KB892135.1, read as the reverse complement.
GCAGCTCATCCTGTCCTCGCGGTCGGTCGTCGGCCATCCGTCCGGCACCTCGCGCGACATCGAGCACACGATGGAGTTCAGCGCGCTCGCGGGGATCCGCCCGATGACCGAGACGGTGCCGCTGGAGGAGGTCAACGAGGCGTTCGCCCGCATGATGTCCGGCGCCGCGCGCTTCCGCATGGTCCTCGTCCCCTGAACCGCGAGGGTGGCTCCCGCCGGGGACGATCCGCTCGCCCCCGGCCCGCCGGAGCACGCGTCAGGCCCTGCCGGGAGGGCCGCGGCGAGCCGCCGGCGCTGCCCGGGGTACCGGTGCGCCCGAGCGGTCCGGGGCACCACGCGCGGCGTCCGCGTTGTGGTGCCCCGGGCCATGTCGCGGGCGTCGCACCGCTCCTACCGTCCGGCGCATGACCTTACTCAGAGCCGCACTGCACAGGGGCCGCCCGCGCGCCGCCCTGCTCGCCGTCCTCGTCGCCCTCCTCGCCGCGCTGGTGCCCGTCCGGCCCGCCCACGCCGCCGGGGCGATCGAGGAGGTGACCGGCTTCGGCAGCAACCCCGGCGCGCTGCGGATGTACCGCTACGTCCCCACCGGGCTGCCCCAGGGCCGGCCGGTCGTCGTCGCCCTCCACGGTTGCACCCAGAACGCCCAGGGATACGGCGCCCAGAGCGGCTGGACCGCGCTGGCGGACCGCTGGGGCTTCTCCGTGGTGCTGCCCGGGCAGACCTCGGCCAACAACCTCAGCCAGTGCTTCAACTGGTTCCAGACCGGCGACATCGCGCGGGGCCAGGGCGAAGCCGCCTCCATCCGGCAGATGACCGCCCGCCAGATCGCCGACAGCGGTGCCGATCCCTCACGGGTGTACGTCACCGGGCTCTCCGCGGGCGGCGCCATGACGGCGGTGATGATGGCGGCCTACCCCGACGTGTACGCCGCCGGCGGCGTGGTCGCCGGGCTGCCGTACGGCTGCGCGCAGGCGGCGGGTTCACCGTACGTGTGCATGTACGTCGGCGCGACGCAGACGCCCGCGCAGTGGGGCGACCGGGTCCGCGCCGCCTTCCCCGGGCACACGGGCCCGTGGCCCCGGCTGACGGTCTTCCAGGGCACCGCCGACTACACGGTCAAGCCCGTCAACATGGACGACCTCGTGCGGCAGTGGACGGCCGTCCACGGCACCGACCAGACCGCCGACGCCTCCGACACGGTCGCGGGTTTCCCGCACCGGACGTACAAGGACGCCTCCGGCGCCGCTGTCGTCGAGACCTACAGCCTCACGGGCATGGGCCACGGCCAGCCCGTCGACCCGGGCAGCGGGGCGGCCCAGTGCGGCACGGCCGCCGCGTACATGCTCGACGTCAACCTCTGCGCGGCGTACCGGCTCGGGACGGGCTGGGGCCTGGGCTGAGCGGGAGGGGGCGACGCCGGGCGGCACGGGGACGCCCGGGGCAGGGATGACGGGGCGCGCGCCGGCCCCGCCCCGTCACCCCGCGGCCATCGCCGCCAGGCGGGTCACGGTGTTCCAGTTGCGGGCCGTGGCCGTCAGTCCCAGGCGCTTCTCCCACAGCGCGTGGGAGAGCCGGGTCTTCTGCACCCCGTTCGGGCAGTGCACGTAGATCTCGCGCTCGCCGGGGCGGAACTCGTCGGGCGCGAAGCCGGCCGGGTCCAGCCCGGCGAGCCGGTCCGCTTCGACGGGCCCCGACAGGAAGGTGACCAGGAAGCGCGCGGGGTCGACGCCCGTCATGTCGAACGGGTTGCGTTCGACGACCCCGGCCAGCCCGGCGGCCTCGCGGACGACGCACGGCACCCTCCGCCCGTCGAACGCGGCGGCGACCGCCGCCTCCAGCGCGTCCGCCAGCTCTGCAGGGTCGGCCCGCTCGTGCTCGAACAGGGCGTTGCCGCTCTGCAGATGGGTGCGCACGGAGGTGCCGCCGATCTCCTCCAGCAGTCGTCGCAGGTCCTGCATCGGAAGCCTGGTCGTCGGCCCGACGTTGATCCCGCGCAAGAGGGCCACGTATCCGGTCACCCCGCCACATTAACCGCCGCCTCGCCGGGCTTACCCACTTTCGGAGGACCGGCGGCCCGGCGGAACGGTTCGCCACCGGGTGCCGCCGCTACGTTCGCGTCCATGAGCACGAAGCGTGACCGTCCGGTCGTCACCGAACTGCGGCTCTCCGCCTTCAAGTCGCATCGCGGCGCGAGTTTCCCGCTCGGGCCGCTCACCGTGCTGGCGGGGGCGAGCGGCACCGGCAAGTCCAGTGTCCTGGAGGGGCTCGGCCTGCTCGGGCGGCTCGCCGCCGGCGAGGAGCTGGCCATGGCGTTCGACGGCGTGCGCGGGGGAGTGGCGGCCTGTGTGCCCCACGCGGCCAAGCCGGACGCCGAGGGCCGGCGCGGCTTCCGCATCGGGTGCACGGTGGACGGCGCGGTCGGCCCCGTCGCACTCGACGTCGCCGTGCAGACCGAACCCGAACTGCGCATCGTCGGCGAGCGGTTGACCGGAGCGGGCGAGACCCTGCTCGCCACCGCGCTGCGCGATCCGGGGCGGCGTACGGTCCAGGCGGCCTGGCACACCGCGGGGCTGGTCCCGGTGACCCGGGCCCCGCTGCCCGACGACCGGCTGGCCACCTCCCTGCTGCCGCTGCGCGTCGCGGGCACGACCGAGGGGCAGCGGCTGGTGCTCGCCGCCGCGGAGCAGACGGTGCTCGCGCTGCGCGGGGTGTTCCCCGTCGACCCCCGGCCGCACATGATGCGTGAGCCCGCGCGGGTGGCCGACGGCCTGCTCCGCGGCGGCTGCGACAACCTCTCGGCGGTGCTGCGCCGCACCCAGGGCGAGTGCCGTACGCGGCACGCCGCGCTGGTCGGTGCGCTGCGGGCGGTGTGCAGCCCGCCCGTCGAGGGGCTGACGGTGGTCCCCGCCGGGGAACCCGGCACGGGGGCGTACGCGGAGTCGGTGGTGGCGGCTGTCGACCGGGGCCCCCTGGGGCTCGTGCCGGTGGACCGGCTCGGTGACGGGGAGTTGCGCTTCCTCGCGCTGGCGCTGGTGCTGCTGACCGGGCCGGGCGTGCTGGAGGTGGACACCAGCGGCGAGGTGCCGGACGCCGTGCAGGTCCTCACCGTGCTGGCGGACGGCCTGGACGCCGGTGTGGACCGGGCGCAGTCGCGGCAGTTGCTGGCGCTGGCCGCGCAGGTCGCCGAACGCGGTCACATCAGGCTGCTCGGCACGGTCCACGACCCTTGCGTGGCCGAGGGGGCGGAGGGGACGACCCTGCTGCGCCTCGGGGGCGCGCCGGCGGACCGGGAGCGGGTGCCGGTGCAGGGGGCGGCCCCGGAGGCGCCGGCCGGGCAGGCCACGCCGCAGCACGCCGCGGCGGCGATGGGGTAGACCTGCGGGTGTGACCGAGGATCTGCACGCGCTGCAGCGCAGGCTGGCCGCATTCGCGGCCGCCCGGCGCTGGGAGCCGTACCACACGCCGAAGAACCTGGCCGTGGCCCTGAGCGTCGAGGCCTCCGAGCTTCTGGAGATCTTCCAGTGGCTCACGCCCGAGCAGGCGGCGGGGGTCATGGAGGACCCCGACAGCGCGCACCGGGTACGGGACGAGGTGGCGGACGTGCTCGCGTATCTGCTGCAGTTCTGCGAGGTGCTCGGAGTGGACGTGCTGGAGGCGCTGTCCGCCAAGATCGACCGCAACGAGCTGCGCTTCCCGCTGCCGGGGGCCGGGGACTGAGGCCCGGCGGGCCGGCGGCGCGCCGGCCGGTGGGCCGCGCTCCGCGGGCCGGTCGCGCCGGGGTACACGCGTGCCGCTCACTCGGGCGGGGGAGCGGGTTGTCCACAGGCGGGAACCGGCCACTTCCCCATCGCGTCATGATCCGTCACTCTGAGTGAGGAACGGACCGACGGGGCGGAGACGGGGGAGGTGCGTCGTGATGGACGCGGTACGGCTGATCCGGGCCACGCGGGAGGCGCTGAGGAGCGGCGGAACCGAGCGTGAGCTGATGGCGGAGGCCTGGCAGGTCCAGGCGCTGACGGAGGCCATCGGCAGCCACCTCGCGCTCCACGGGGCCCCCGAGCTGCGCACTCCCGGATTCTCCGTCTGTGAGGCGGGCGGCCGGGCGTGCGGTGCCACGGGGCCGCCCGGGGTGGCGGCCCTCGCGTTGCGCGCGTCCCTGCTCACCGATGTGCGCGAACCCGCCGGGACCTTGCGCGAGCTGCGCGAACTGCTGTCGGAGCTGGGTATGGCCCTGGTCGCGGTGGCCTGCACCGCCGAGAGCGAGACGGAGTACTGGCAGTGCATCGAGGCGGTCGACGCCGCCGACGAGTCCAAGGACCGGGTGGGTGTGCTCCTGCGCGCGGTCGAGGCACGGCAGCGGGAGGGCGCATGAGCATCAAGTCCGCACATCAGAAGCCAAGTTGGCGGACTGCAGTCTTCTCCGGTCCGGGTGGGTGCCACACACGACAGGTCGCCGATCGATTCCGGGCGAAGAGGTGCAGGATGGAGTCATGGATCTTCGAATCTTCACCGAGCCCCAGCAAGGGGCCTCGTACGACACCCTGCTCTCCGTCGCCAAGGCGACCGAGGAGCTCGGGTTCGACGCCTTCTTCCGCTCCGACCACTACCTCAGGATGGGCGACGCGGACGGCCTGCCGGGGCCGAGCGACGCGTGGATCACCCTGGCCGGCCTCGCCCGTGAGACCAAGCGGATCCGGCTCGGCACCCTGATGACCGCCGCCACCTTCCGGCTGCCCGGTGTGCTCGCCATCCAGGTCGCGCAGGTGGACCAGATGTCGGGCGGCCGCGTCGAGCTGGGCCTGGGCGCGGGATGGTACGCGGACGAGCACGCCGCATACGGCATCCCGTTCCCGAAGGAGAAGTTCGCCAGGCTGGAGGAGCAGCTCGCCATCGTCACCGGCCTCTGGGAGACCCCGCTCGGCGAGACCTTCGACTTCAAGGGCACGCACTACACGGTGGAGAACTCCCCCGCTCTGCCCAAGCCCGCCCAGGCGAAGGTCCCCGTCCTCATCGGCGGACACGGTGCCCGGCGCACCCCGCGGCTCGCCGCCCGCTACGCGGACGAGTTCAACCTGCCGTTCGGCTCGCTGGAGGACACCGCCTCGCAGTTCGCCCGCGTGCGGGAGGCCGCCGAGGAGCAGGGCCGGGGCAAGGACGAGATCGTCTACTCCAACGCCCTCGTCGTGTGCGTCGGAAAGGACGACGCCGAGGTCGCCCGCAGGGCCGCGGCCATCGGCCGTGAGGTCGACGAGCTCAAGGCCAACGGCCTCGCCGGTTCCCCCGCCGAGGTCGTCGACAAGATCGGCCGCTACGCCGAGCTCGGCGCCACCCGCTTCTACCTGCAGATCCTGGACCTGAGCGACCTCGGGCACCTGGAACTGATCGCCTCCGGGGTCCAGTCGCAGCTCGGCTGAGCCCCGCGCACCACGTGAGGAGCACCCGCGATGTCCGCACCGACCCGGCCCCTGGCGCACGCCCTCGCCGAGGGCCCCGTCGCCCTCGACGGCGGGCTGTCCAACCAGCTCGCCGACCAGGGCTGCGACCTGGACGGCGCGCTGTGGTCCGCCCGCCTGCTCGCCGACGCGCCGGAGCAGATCGAGGCGGCGCACAGGGCCTATGTGCGGGCGGGCGCGCGGGTGCTCATCACCTCGGGTTACCAGGCCACGTACGAGGGCTTTGCCGCACGCGGCATCGGGCGGGAGGAGGCGGGTGCCCTGCTGCGGCGCAGCGTCGCCCTCGCCCGCGCCGCCGCCCGCGACCGCGACGACGTGTGGGTGGCGGCCTCCGTGGGACCGTACGGCGCGATGCTCGCGGACGGCAGCGAGTACCGGGGCCGCTACGGGCTGAGCGTCGCGGAACTGGAGCGTTTCCACCGGCCCAGGATGGAGACGCTGGCCGAGGCCGGCCCGGACGTCCTGGCGCTGGAGACCGTGCCGGACACCGACGAGGCGGAGGCGCTGCTGAGGGTCGCCGAGGGCCTCGGCCTGCCGGTCTGGCTCAGCTACACCGTCGCGGGCGGGGCGACCCGGGCCGGGCAGCCCCTGGAGGAGGCCTTCCGGATCGCGGCGGACACGGACGCGGTGATCGCCGTCGGCGTCAACTGCTGCGACCCCGCGGACGCCACCCGCGCTGTGCAGACGGCGGCGGCGACCGTGGACCGGCCCGTGGTCGTCTACCCCAACAGCGGTGAGACCTGGGACGGACGGGCCCGCGACTGGACCGGGGCCCGGGCCTTCGACCCGGCCCTTGCCGCCGTCTGGCAGCGGGCCGGTGCCCGGCTCATCGGCGGATGCTGCCGGGTCGGGCCCGCGCAGATATCCGCCCTCGCCCGCGCGCTCGCCGTCCAGCCGGGGAAAACCGCTGTTGAGGACGGGGGTGGACAGGCGATACTCAGGCGGTGTTCCTGACGATAACGACCACCGGCAGCGGCGGCATGCCGGCCACGGACCTCGGCTTCCTGCTGCACAAGCATCCGGAGAAGGCCCAGGTCTTCTCGACCTCCTACGGCGACGCCCACGTCTTCTACCCCGTGGCGTCCGAGCAACGGTGCACCGCCGCGCTGCTGCTGGAGGTCGATCCGGTGGCGCTGGTCCGGCGCGGCAAGGGCAAGGGCCGGGGCGGGGTCCCGGACTCCGCGCTCGGCCAGTACGTCAACGACCGGCCCTACGCCGCCTCGTCGCTGCTCGCGGTCGCCCTCCGCACGGTGTTCGCCAGCGCCCTGAGGGGCGTCTGCGACGCCCGCCCCGAGCGGGCCGCGCAGCCCCTGCCGCTGCGGATCGAGATCCCCGCCGTGCCCGCGCGCGGCGGCGCCGCCCTGGTGCGCCGGCTCTTCGAGCCGCTGGGCTGGACCGTCGAGGCCGAACCGGTCGCGCTGGACGAGATGTTCCCCGCGTGGGGCGAGTCGCGCTACGTGGGGCTGGTCCTGGAGGGCGAGATGCGGCTGTCCGCGGCCCTCAGGCACCTGTATGTGCTGCTCCCGGTCCTGGACGACGCCAAGCACTACTGGGTGTCGCCCGACGAGGTCGACAAACTGCTGCGCATGGGCGACGGATGGCTCGCCGAACACCCGGAGCAGCGGCTGATCACCAGCCGGTACCTTTCCCGCCGCTGGTCCCTGACCCGGCAGGCCATGGAGCGGCTGGAACTGGCCCGGCTCGCCGAGGCGGACGACAGCGAGGCCGAGGAGCTGGACAACGCCGTCGACGAGGAGGTGGACACCGAGGACAAGCCGCTGCCGCTGGCGGTGCAGCGCCGCGAGGCGATCCTGGCGGAGCTGCGCGACGCCGGGGCGAACCGCGTACTCGACCTCGGCTGCGGCCAGGGCCAGCTGGTCGGCGCGCTGCTGAAGGACGTCCGCTTCACCGAGGTCCTCGGCGTCGACGTGTCGTCCCGGGCCCTGGGCGAGGCCGCGCGGCGGCTGCGGCTCGACCGCATGGGCGAGCGGCAGTCCTCCCGCGTCCGGCTGGTGCAGGGCTCCCTGACGTACACCGACGCCCGGCTCAAGGGCTACGACGCCGCGGTGCTCAGCGAGGTCGTCGAGCACCTCGACCTGCCCCGGCTGCCCGCCCTCGAGTACGCCGTCTTCGGCTCGGCACGCCCCGCGACGGTGCTCGTGACCACGCCGAACGTCGAGTACAACGTGCGCTGGGAGACGCTGCCCGCCGGGCACGTCCGGCACGCGGACCACCGCTTCGAATGGACGCGCGAGGAGTTCCGCTCGTGGGCGGAGCAGGTCGCCGGCCGGCACGGCTACGGCGTGCGCTTCGTCCCCGTCGGCCCCGACGACCCCGAGGTCGGCCCGCCCACCCAGATGGCCGTCTTCACCCTGACCGCCACGACCAGCACGAACACCACGACCAGCACGACCAGCACGACCAGCACGACCACGAAGGAGGTCACCCCCGTATGACCGGCAAGCGCACCCTCCCGGTGACCGATCTGTCCCTCGTGGTCCTGATCGGCACCACCGGCTCCGGCAAGTCGACGTTCGCCCGGCGCCACTTCAAGCCCACCGAGGTGATCTCCTCGGACTTCTGCCGCGGTCTGGTCAGCGACGACGAGAACGACCAGGGCGCCAGCGGCGACGCCTTCGACGTGCTGCACTACATCGCGGCCAAGCGGCTGGCCGCCGGCCGGCTCACCGTCATCGACGCCACCAGCGTCCAGCAGGAGAGCCGCCGCCAGCTCGTCCGGCTCGCCCGCGAGCACGACGTGCTGCCCATCGCGATCGTCCTCGACGTTCCCGAGCAGGTCTGCGTCGAGCGGAACGCCTCCCGTCCCGACCGCGCCCACCTGCCCCGGCACGTCGTGCAGCGCCAGCAGCGCGAGCTGCGCCGCTCCCTGCGGCAGCTGGAGCGCGAGGGCTTCCGCAAGGTGCACATCCTGCGCGGCACCGAGGAGGTCGAGGCGGCCGAGATCGTGCTGGAGCGCCGTTACAACGACAAGCGCGAGCTCACCGGACCGTTCGACATCATCGGCGACATCCACGGCTGCAGCTCCGAGCTGGAGACCCTGCTCGGCAAGCTGGGCTACGTCGACGGCGTCCACCCCGAGGGCCGCACGGCGGTCTTCGTCGGAGACCTCGTCGACCGCGGCCCCGACAGCCCCGGCGTGCTGCGCCGTGTCATGGGCATGGTTGCCGCGGGCGACGCCCTGTGCGTTCCCGGCAACCACGAGAACAAGCTGGGCCGCTGGCTGAGGGGCAAGCAGGTCCAGCACACCCACGGCCTCGCCGAGACCATCGAGCAGCTGGAGAAGGAGGACCAGCGGGACCCCGCCTTCCGGGAGCAGGTGCGCGAGTTCATCGACGGACTCGTCAGCCACTACGTGCTCGACGGCGGCAAGCTGGTCGTCTGCCACGCAGGCCTGCCCGAGAAGTACCACGGCCGCACGTCCGGCCGGGTCCGCTCGCACGCCCTGTACGGCGACACCACGGGCGAGACCGACGAGTTCGGCCTGCCCGTGCGCTACCCGTGGGCCGAGGACTACCGCGGCCGCGCCGCCGTCGTCTACGGCCACACACCCGTGCCGACCACGTCGTGGATCAACAACACGATCTGCCTGGACACCGGCGCGGTCTTCGGCGGGCGGATGACGGCCCTGCGCTGGCCCGAGCGCGAGATCGTCGACGTCCCCGCCGAGCGGGTCTGGTACGAGCCGGCGAAGCCTCTGGCGAGCGAGGCGCCCGGGGGGCAGGACGGGCGGCCGCTGGACCTCGCCGACGTCACCGGCCGCCGTGTCGTGGAGACCGCGCACCACGGCCGGGTGGCCGTCCGCGAGGAGAACGCGGCCGCCGCGCTGGAGGTCATGAGCCGCTTCGCGGTCGACCCGCGGCTGCTGATGTACCTGCCGCCGACGATGTCGCCGTGCGCGACGTCGCAGTTGGAGGGCTATCTGGAGCACCCGCAGGAGGCGTTCGCCGCCTACCGGGCGGACGGCGTCGGCCAGGTGCTCTGCGAGGAGAAGCACATGGGTTCCCGTGCCGTGGCGCTGGTGTGCCGCGACGCGGAGACGGCCGGCGAGCGCTTCGGGGTGACCGGCGGCGTGACGGGCTCCCTGCACACCCGCACGGGCCGTCCGTTCTTCGACGACCCGGCCGTCACCGAGCAGGTCCTGGACCGGCTGCGGGCCTCCGTCAGCGCCGCCGGGCTCTGGGACGAGCTCGGCACGGACTGGCTGCTGCTCGACGCCGAGCTGATGCCCTGGTCCCTGAAGGCCTCCGGTCTGCTGCGCAAGCAGTACGCCGCCGTGGGCGCCGCCTCCGGCGCGGTCTTCCCGGGCGCGCTCGCCGCCCTGGAGTCCGCCGCCGCGCGGGGCACCGACGTGGCGGGCCTGCTGGAGCGGCAGCGCGGCCGGTCCGCCGACGCGGCCGCCTTCACCGAGGCGTACCGGCGCTACTGCTGGACGACCGAGGGCCTGGACGGGGTGCGGCTGGCGCCCTTCCAGATCCTGGCCGTCCAGGGCCGCAGTCTCGCCGCGCTCCCGCACGACGGCCAGTTGGCGCTCATCGACCGCCTGGTCGCGAACGACCCGACGGGGCTCCTGCAGGAGACCCGCAGGCTGCTGGTCGACACCGGCGACGAGGAGTCGGTGGCCGCCGGTACGCGGTGGTGGCTGGAGCTGACCGAGGCCGGCGGCGAGGGCATGGTCGTCAAGCCGCTCCAGGCCCTGGTGCGCACCGAGGACGGCAACCGCCTGGTCCAGCCCGGCGTCAAGTGCCGCGGCCGGGAGTACCTGCGGATCATCTACGGTCCGGAGTACACCCGGCCCGACCAGCTGGTCAGGCTCCGCTCCCGGGCCCTGGGCCACAAGCGCTCCCTCGCGCTGCGCGAGTACGCGCTGGGCCTGGAGGCGCTGGACCGGCTGGCCGCGGGCGAGCCCCTGTGGCGCGTGCACGAGGCGGTCTTCGCCCTCCTGGCCCTGGAGTCCGAGCCCGTGGACCCCCGGCTGTGACGGACGGGGGGCGGGCACCCGGGTGCCCGCCCCTCCCTGGCGGTAAACCCTTGCCAAGTGGGAATGTCTAGCTCCATGGCATTCCATGTGGACTCCGAGGCAGGGCGGCTGCACCGTGTCATCCTCCACCGCCCCGACCTGGAGCTGAAAAGGCTCACGCCGTCGAACAAGGACGCCCTGCTCTTCGACGACGTCCTGTGGGTGCGCCGGGCCCGCGCCGAGCACGACGGCTTCGCCGACGTGCTGCGCGACCAGGGCGTGGCCGTGCACCTCTTCGGTGACCTCTTGCGGGAGACGCTGAACCTGCCCCAGGCCCGGAGCATGGTGCTGGACCGGGTCTTCGACGAGAAGGAGTACGGCCCGGTGGTCACCGACCACCTGCGCGCCGCCTTCGACGAGCTGTCCGCGGCCGAGCTGACCGAGGCCCTGGTCGGCGGTATGACCAAGCGGGAGTTCCTGGCCCGTTTCGCCGAGCCGACCTCGGTCCGCTTCCATGTGATGGACCTGGACGACTTCCTGCTCGACCCGCTGCCCAACCACATCTTCACCCGGGACACCTCGGCCTGGGTCTACGACGGGGTCAGCATCAACGCGATGCGCTGGCCGGCCCGCTGGCACGAGACGATCCACTACGAGGCGATCTACCGCCACCACCCGCTCTTCGCGGGCGGCTCCTTCCACGTGTGGTCGGAGGGCCAGGCGGCCTACCCGTCCACGATCGAGGGCGGCGACGTCCTGGTGATCGGCAACGGCGCGGTCCTCATCGGCATGAGCGAGCGCACCACCTCGCAGGCCGTGGAGATGCTGGCCCAGCGGCTGTTCAACGCGGGGTCGGCCACCACGATCGTGGCCCTGGACATGCCCAAGCGCCGCGCCTTCATGCACCTGGACACCGTGATGACCATGGTCGACGGCGACACCTTCACCAAGTACGCGGGCCTGGGCATGCTGCGCTCGTACACCATCGAGCCCGGCGCCGGGGAGCGCGACCTCAAGGTCACCGACCACCCGCCGGAGCACATGCACCGGGCGATCGCGGCGGCCCTGGGCCTGGACGACATCCGGGTGCTCACCGCGACCCAGGACGTCCACTCCGCCGAGCGCGAGCAGTGGGACGACGGGTGCAACGTGCTCGCCCTGGAGCCGGGCGTCGTCCTGGCCTACGAGCGCAACGTCACCACCAACACCTTCCTGCGCAAGCGCGGCATCGAGGTCATAGAGATCCCCGGGAGCGAACTCGGTCGCGGCCGCGGCGGTCCGCGCTGCATGAGCTGCCCCATCGAGCGGGACCCGGTCTGACGGGCGGCATTCCGTGGCCCGGGCCGCTGGGGCTGTATAAGGATGCGAGTACTCGTATAGACTTCCACGGTCCCGGCGCACTCATGTTCGGCACCCGGCCGACCCCGACCTAGGAGCCCCCATGGCCATCGACCTCACGGGCCGCCACTTCCTCAAGGAACTGGACTTCGCCCCCGAGGAGTTCCGCGGGCTGGTCGAGCTGGCCGCCGAGCTGAAGAAGGCCAAGAAGGCGGGCGCCGAGGTCCGGCGGCTCACGGGCCGGAACATCGCCCTGATCTTCGCCAAGACCTCCACCCGCACCCGCTGCGCCTTCGAGGTCGCCGCGGCCGACCAGGGCGCCTCCACGACCTACCTGGACCCGGCCGGCTCCCAGCTCGGCCACAAGGAGTCGGTGAAGGACACCGCCCGGGTGCTCGGCCGGATGTTCGACGGCATCGAGTACCGCGGCACGGGCCAGGAGGTCGTCGAGGAACTGGCCGCCCACGCCGGGGTGCCGGTGTGGAACGGCCTCACCGACCAGTGGCACCCGACCCAGATGCTCGCCGACGTGCTCACCATGGCGGAGCACTCCCGTTCCCCGCTGGCGGAGACCGCCTACGCCTACCTCGGCGACGCCCGCTCCAACATGGGCAACTCGCTGCTGGTCACCGGCGCCCTCCTCGGCATGGACGTACGCGTCGTCGCCCCGGAGCGGCTGTGGCCGGACGAGTCGGTCGTCGCCGAGGCCCGGCGCCTCGCGGAGGCCACGGGCGCCCGGGTCACCCTGACCGCCGACGTCGCCGAGGGCGTCGCCGGCGCGGAGTTCGTCCACACCGACGTCTGGGTGTCGATGGGCGAGCCCGCCGAGGCCTGGGACGAGCGCATCGCGCTGCTGAAGCCGTACGCCGTGACCATGGACGTGCTGCGGGCGACCGGCCGTCCCGACGCGAAGTTCATGCACTGCCTGCCCGCGTTCCACGACCTCGGCACGGCCCTGGCCCGGGAGATCCACGCGCGGCACGGGCTGACCTCTCTGGAGGTCACCGACGAGGTCTTCGAGTCGGCGCATTCCATCGTCTTCGACCAGGCCGAGAACCGGATGCACACCATCAAGGCCGTCCTCGTCGCCACGCTGGGAGGCGCGTGAGGCGCCGCGTCTATCGCGCGCTCGTGACGGCGGTCACGAAGGGGTGATAACTTCGCGGTGGTGGCAAGCCTGCCTCCCCCGTGAAGGAGGACGTCCCCATGAGCCCCTACCGAGGCTCCGCAGGCCGTACCGAGGAGTGGCGGCACCTGCGGGTCGAGCGCGCCGACGGTGTCGTCACCGTCACCCTCGACCGCCCCGACAAGCTCAACGCGCTCACCTTCGGCGCCTACGCCGACCTGCGCGACCTGCTCACCGAACTGCCGCACCACGGCGACACCCGTGTGCTGGTCCTCGCCGGGGCCGGCCGGGGCTTCTGCTCCGGCGGGGACGTCGACGAGATCATCGGCGCCACCCTCGCCATGGGCGCCGGACAACTGCTCGACTTCACCCGCATGACCGGACAGGTCGTCCGCGCCATCCGCGAGGCCCCCTTCCCCGTCGTCGCGGCCGTCCACGGCGTCGCGGCAGGAGCCGGCTCGGTCATCGCCCTCGCCAGCGACTTCCGGATCGTCGAGCGCTCCGCCCGCTTCGCCTTCCTCTTCACCAAGGTCGGCCTCGCGGGCGCCGACATGGGCGCCGCCTACCTGCTGCCGCGCATCGTCGGACTCGGCCACGCCACCCGGCTGCTGATGCTCGGCGACACCCTGCCCGCCGCGGAGGCCGACCGCATCGGCCTCGTCAGCGAACTGGTCGACGACGGCCAGGCGGACGCCAGCGCCGCCGCCCTCGCCAAACGCCTGGCCACAGGCCCGGCGCTGGCGTACGCGCAGACCAAGGCGCTGCTCACCGCGGAGCTCGACATGCCGCTCGCCGCCGCGGTCGAGATGGACGCCGCGACCCAGGCGCTCCTGATGACCAGCGAGGACTACGCCGAGTTCCACGCCGCGTTCACCGGCAGGCGCACCCCCAACTGGAAGGGCCGGTAACCATGCGGGTGGCCATCATCGGCGGCGGCCCCGGCGGACTCTACGCGGCCGCACTGCTCAAACGCCTCGACTCCGAACGCGACATCACCGTCTGGGAGCGCGGCGCGCCCGAGGACACCTTCGGCTTCGGTGTCGTGCTCTCCGACGAGACGCTCGGCGGCATCGAGCACGCCGACCCGGTCGTCTTCCGCGCCCTGCAAAGGGAGTTCACCCGCTGGGACGACATCGACGTGCACCACCGCGGGCGCGCCGTCACCTCCGGCGGCCACGGCTTCGCGGCGGTGGACCGGCGCACGCTGCTGGCGATCCTCCACGACCGCTGCCGCGACCTCGGCGTGACCGTCCGCACCCGCGAAGCCGCCCCGGCCGCCGAGCGGCTGGCCCGCGACCACGACCTCGTCGTCGCCGCCGACGGCGCGGGCAGCGCCACCCGCGCCACCCACGCCGCCGTCTTCCGGCCCACCCTCACCGGACACCGCTGCCGCTACATCTGGCTCGCCACCGACCTCGCCCTGGACGCCTTCCGTTTCGAGATCGCCGAGACCGAGCACGGTGTGATGCAGGCCCACGGCTACCCGTACCGACCCGGCGTCAGCACCTTCATCGTGGAGATGCACGAGGACGTCTGGCGGCGCGCCGGACTGGACCGGCTGGACGAGGCCGAGTCGATCGCCCGCTGCGAGAAGATCTTCGCCGATGCCCTGCACGGCCACAGCCTGCGCGGCAACCGCTCCCGCTGGATCGCCTTCACCACCGTCGTCAACGAACGCTGGCGGCACGGGAACATCGTGCTGCTCGGCGACGCCGCCCACACCGCGCACTTCTCCATCGGCTCGGGCACCAAGCTCGCCATGGAGGACGCTCTCGCTCTCGCCGCCTGCCTGCACGAGCAGCCCGGCGTCCCCGAGGCGCTCGCCGCCTACGAGGCCGAGCGCAAGCCGGTGGTCGCCAGCACGCAGCGCGCCGCGCGGGCCAGCCTGGAGTGGTTCGAGCACCTGGAGCAGTACGCCGCCCAGCCGCCCCGGCAGTTCGCCTTCAACCTGCTCACCCGCAGCCGCCGGGTCACCCACGACAACCTGCGGCTGCGCGACGCGGACTTCACCGCCTCGGTGGAGCGGGAGTTCGGCACCGGGCCGGACACCCCGCCGATGTTCACCCCCTTCACCCTGCGCGGGCTGACCCTGCGCAACCGGGTCGTCGTCTCGCCGATGGACATGTACTCCGCCACCGACGGCACCCCCGGCGACTTCCATCTCGTCCACCTCGGCGCCCGCGCCCTCGGCGGCGCGGGCCTGGTCATGACCGAGATGGTCTGCGTCAGCCCCGAGGGCCGGATCACCCCGGGCTGCGCGGGCCTGTGGAACGACGGGCAGGAGGCCGCCTGGCGCCGCGTCACCGACTTCGTGCACGCCCGGCCCGGCTCCGCGATCGGCCTCCAGCTCGGCCACAGCGGCCGCAAGGGCTCCACCCGGCTGATGTGGGAGGGCATCGACCAGCCGCTCCCCGAGGGCAACTGGCCGCTCGCGGCCCCCTCCCCGCTGCCGTACCACCCGCACGTCAGCCAGGTCCCGCACGCTCTGGACGACGCCGGACTGGCCGCGATCCGCGAGCAGTTCGCCGCCTCCGCCGTACGCGGCGCTCGCGCCGGGTTCGACCTGCTGGAGCTGCACTGCGCCCACGGCTACCTGCTCTCGTCCTTCCTCTCGCCGCTCACCAACCGGCGCACCGACGCCTACGGCCGCGACCTGGCCGGACGGCTGCGCTTCCCGCTGGAGGTCTTCGACGCCGTCCGCGAGGTGTGGCCCGACGACCGCCCGATGACCGTCCGCATCTCGGCCACCGACTGGGCCGAGGGCGGCACGACCGCCGACGACGCGCTGGAGATCGCCCGGGCCTTCGCCGCGCACGGCGCCGACGCCATCGACGTCTCCACCGGCCAGGTCGTCCCCGACGAGGCGCCCGACTACGGCCGCTCCTACCAGACCCCCTACGCCGACCGGATCCGCAACGAACTCGGCCTGCCCGTCATCGCGGTCGGCGCCATCTCCTCCTGGGACGACGTCAACTCCCTGATCCTCGCCGGCCGCGCCGACCTGTGCGCGCTCGCCCGCCCCCACCTCTACGACCCCAACTGGACGCTCCACGCCGCCGCCGAACAGGGCTACTCCGGCCCCGGCGCCCCCTGGCCCCTCCCGTACCAGGCCGGCAGCCGCCGCCCGCCCACGGGCCGCACGGACGCCCCCCGCCCCCGGCTCACGCTGGACGTGTGAGGGGCGGCCGCCTCAGCGGAAGGCGGAGGTGTCGAGGGCGAACGAGAACGGCTCGGGGAGGTCGAGCTCCTTGCCGAACAGCACCCGGACGTCCTGCCGGTAGTCCTCGGCGTCCGGCTCGCCGTACAGAGTGACGGTGCCTTCGGTGCGGTCCACCAGCAGGTAGAAGGGGATGCCGGCGGCCGCGTAGCCGCGTCGCTTCGGGCCGCGGTCCTTGTCAGGGCGGCTCGACGTCACCTCGACGGTCATGACCACCCCGTCCGGGACGAACCACGAGTCCTTGCCCGCGAACACGCCTTCCGGGCCCACCGTCAGGTCCGGGATCAAGCGGCCGGCCGGAGTGATGAGCCCCTTGGCGCCGGACGTGTAGAACTCGGCGGGGGACTTGCGGATCATCTGGCGGACGAAGCGGCCGAGAATGTCCTCGTGGTCTCCGTCGGGCGGCGGGGTCACGACGATCTCCCCCTCGATCAGCTCGGCGCGGTACCCCTCGGGCACCGTGAGGTCGAGGAAGGCGGCGAGCACGGCGTCGCCGCCGGAGCCCGAGCGTTCGGTCGCGGGCAGTGCCATCTCGCGTACCTCCTCGATCGTCATGGTTCCGCTCCGACGTGGTCAGGTTATGCCCCGCCGGGTGGCGTGGGCGTACATCCTTCCAACGACCACCCGGGGAGGCCCGTCACGCCGCGGGGTCGGCGGCCCGCGCGAACTGCGCGCCCGCGTCGCGCAGGCGGCTGTGCAGGCCCTCGAAGACCGCCGCGGCGCGGCCGCCGGGCCAGTCGGGCGGCAGCAGGGCGGGCGGCAGACCCGGGTCGGCGTAGGGGAGGCGGCGCCAGGAGTCGAGGGCCCGCAGGTAGTCGGCGAAGGCCTCCTGCGGCGGGGTCGCCTCCCGGGCGGCCCAGGCGCGCAGCACGGGTTCGTGGGAGTCCAGGAAGGCGTGGTGGCGCTTGGCGACGGCGTCGAGGTCCCACCAGCGGCGCACGGCCGCGGCCGTCGGCTCGAAGCCGAGGTGGGTGCCGGTGAAGAGGTCGACGTAGCTGTCCAGGCCGAGCCGGCGCAGGGTGTGCAGGGCCTCCTCGTGGAGGCGGGCGGGTGCGATCCACACGCCCGGCGCGGCGGTGCCGAAGCCCAGGCGGGCCAGACGGGAGCGGAGCAGGTGGCGCTTGTGGCGCTCGCTCTCCGGGACGGAGAAGACCGCGAGCACCCAGTCCGGGCCGCCCGTTCCGCCGGCCGGGTGACCGTAGATGCGCCGGTCGCCGTCGGCGAGCAGCTGCCGGGCGTCCTCGGACAGGGCGTAGCCCGCGGCGCCGCCGACCCGGTCCGGTTCCAGCAGGCCGCGGCGCTTGAGCCGGGAGACCGCCGAGCGCACCGACTGGGGGTCCACGTCGACCGCGCCCATCAGCCGGATCAGCCCGGCGACGGGTATCCGCCCGTCCCAGCCGTCGGCCCGGCCGTAGGCGCCGAAGAAGGTCAGGATCAGTGAACTGGGGGTGTGCTCGGTCACGCGATCACTGTAGGTGGCGCAGCCGGAAGCGCTGCAGTTTCCCGGTGGGCGTGCGGGGCAGGGCGTCGATGAAGACGATCTCGCGCGGGCACTTGTAGCTCGCGATCTCCTCACGGGTGAAGGAGCGCAGCGCCTCGACCGTGTGCTCGTCGCGCGGCGGCCCGTCCCGCAGCACGACGAAGGCCCGGACGATCTGGCCGCGCTGGTCGTCCGGTACGCCGATGACCGCGACCTCCCGCACGTCGGGGTGGCGCAGCAGCGCCTCCTCGACCTCGGGGCCCGCGATGTTGTAGCCCGAGGAGATGATCATGTCGTCGGCGCGGGCCACGTAGCGGTAGTAGCCGTCCGCCTCGCGCACGTAGGTGTCGCCGGTGATGTTCCAGCCGCCCCGCACGTACTCACGCTGCCGTTCGTCCGCCAGGTAGCGGCAGCCCGTGGGGCCGCGCACCGCCAGCAGCCCCGGCTCGCCGTCCGGCAGGGGGGACAGCGTCACGGGATCGACGACCCGGGCCTGGAAGCCCGGCACCGGCAGGCCCGTGGTGCCCGGGCGGATCACGTCGTCGGCGGCGGAGATGAAGATGTGCAGCAGTTCCGTGGCCCCTATGCCGTTGATGATCCGCAGGCCCGTCGACTCGTACCAGGCGTGCCAGGTCGCCTCGGGCAGGTTCTCGCCCGCGGACACGCAGCGACGCAGCGAGGACAGGTCCCGGGAGCCGTGCGAGGCGAGTATGGCCCGATAGGCCGTGGGCGCGGTGAACAGCACGGTCACCCCGTGCTCGGCGACGGCGCGGGCGAGCTGCTCGGGGCCGGCCTGCTCCAGCAGCAGTGCCGACGCCCCCACGCGCAGCGGGAAGACGACCAGGCCGCCCAGCCCGAAGGTGAAGCCCAGCGGCGGGCTGCCGGCGAACACGTCCGCGGAGGTGGGTCGCAGTATGTGCGCCGAGAAGGTGTCGGCGATCGCCAGCACGTCCCGGTGGAAGTGCATGCAGCCCTTGGGCCTTCCGGTGGTGCCGGAGGTGAAGGCGATCAGCGCGACGTCGTCGGACGAGGTCTCCACCGCGGCGAAGGAGTCCGGCCGGCCGGCGGCGAGCCGCAGCAGGTCGTCCGGTGCCTCGCCGCCGTACGTGGCGATGCGCAGCCCGGGCGCCTCGCACTTGGCGAGGTCGTCGACCGCGCGGATGTCGCACAGCGCGTGCCGGACGGAGGCCATCTCGCAGATCGTCGCCAGCTCGTGCGGGCGGTGCGCCGCGAGCACGGTCACCGCGACCGCGCCCGCCTTCATGACGGCGAACCAGCACGCCACCAGCCACGGCGTGGTGGGACCGCGCAGCAGCACGCGGTTGCCGGGCACCACCCCGAGGTCGTCGGTCAGCACGTGCGCGATGCGGTCGGAGGCGGCGCGCAGGTCCGCGTACGACCAGACCTCCCCGTCCGGCATCCGCAGGCAGGGCGCCTCGGGCAGTCCGGCGGCGAGGAGTTCGGTACCGCAGTTGAGCCGGCCCGGATAGGCCAGCTCGGGGAGGTCTTGGGTCAGGACGGGCCACTGGTCACGCGGCGGGAGGTGATCCCGCGGGAAAGTGTCCACGTGAGCTGATGGCAGCAGGTCCATGGCGGGTTCGCCCCTCGTTGGCCCCTGGTTGCGGACGGATTCAGCGTAACGTGTTTGTGACGGCAGTCAACGGTACGCGATACGGGAGGTGCCGCGTGGCATCGTTCGCGCTCGACCCGGAACAGCTCAAGTGGTGTGCACAGATCCGTGATTGGGCCGCCGAACGGCTGCGGCCTCTGGCGGAGGCCGGTGAACCCGGGCGGGTCAACCGCCCGCTGCTCGCCGCCCTCGGCGAACTCGGCCTGCTCGCGCGCCTCTTCCCCGGCACCGCCTTGGAGCTGTGCCTGCTCCGGGAGTCCCTGGCCCGCGAGTGCACCGAGGCCGAGACGGCGCTCGCCCTGCAGGGCCTGGGCGCCCACCCCCTGCTGGAGTCCCCGGAGCTGGCCGCCCGCTGGATCCCGCGTGTCGTCTCCGGCGAGGCCGTCGCGGCCTTCGCGCTCACCGAGCCGGGCGCCGGTTCGGACGCGGCCGCCCTCGAACTGGCCGCGGAGCCCGCGCCCGGCGGCTGGCGGCTCACCGGCGAGAAGTGCTGGATCTCCAACGCCCCCGACGCCGACGTCTACACGGTCTTCGCCCGGACCACACCCGGCGCCGGGGCCCGCGGGGTCACCGCGTTCGCCGTCCCCGCCGACCGCCCCGGCCTCGGCGGCGAACGCCTCGACATGCTCTCCCCGCACCCCATCGGGCGGCTGCGCTTCGACGCGGTACCGGTCGGGGAACAGGACGTGATCGGCGAGGTCGACCGGGGCTTCAGGGTCGCCATGACCACCCTCAACCGCTTCCGCCCCAGCGTCGGCGCCTTCGCGGTCGGCATGGCGCAGGCCGCCCTGGACGCGGCCGCCGCCCACGCCGCCTCCCGCACCGCCTTCGGCGCGCCCCTGAAGGAGCTTCAGGCCGTCTCCCACACCCTGGCCGAGATGGCCACCCGCACCGAGGCCGCCCGCCTGCTGGTCTACGCCGCCGCCGAGGCCTACGACTCCGGCGCCGCCTGGACCGCCCGCAGCTCCGCCATGGCCAAGCTCTTCGCCACCGAGACGGCCCAGTACGCCGTCGACGCCGCGGTCCAGATCCACGGGGCCCGCGCCCTGGAGCGCGGCCACCTTCTGGAGCACCTCTACCGCGAGGTCCGCGCACCGCGTATCTACGAAGGCGCCACCGAAGTCCAGCGGTCGATCATCGCCAAGGAGCTCTTCGCATGACCCTCAACCGGATCAACCCGCCCGAGCTGTCCCCGCCCACCGGTTTCAGCCACGCCGTCACCGCCACCGGGAGCACCCTTGTCCTCCTCGCGGGCCAGACCGCGCTGGACTGCGGGGGCAAGATCGTCGGGGAGACGCTCCCCGCCCAGTTCGAGCACGCGCTGATCAACCTGCTCACCGCGCTCCAGGCCGCCGGCGGCACCCCCGCCGACCTCGCCCGGCTCACCGTCCACACCACCGACGTCGCCGCCTACCGCGACCACGCGCCCGAACTCGGCCGCATCTGGCGCGCCCTGGCCGGCCGCGACTACCCGGCGATGGCGGTCATCGGCATCACCCGCCTGTGGGACGAGGAGGCCATGGTCGAACTCGACGGCCTCGCCGTGCTGTCCTGACCGGTCCGGTGGACCGGGCGCCAGGGGCGTCAACGGCCCCTGGCGCCCTTCCCGGTGCGACCACGCGGGGCCCGGACGCCCGCACGCCCCGCACCGCGCAGGTCAGCCCCGGCCGCGCGAGGACACCTCGTCGCCGACCCGGGAGAGGATCGCGGCCGCCTGGTCGAGCCCCGCCTCCCGGCAGCGGGTGATCGCGGCGCGGAGCCGTGCCAGGGCGGCGTCCGGCCGGCCGAGGCCGTTCGCCTCGACCAGCGCGGCGACCCGGACGGCCTCGGCGCGCGGCGCCTCGCCCTGCGCCCCGCCCTCCTCGTGGGCGGCGATCGCCCGCTCCAGCTCGGCGAGCGCCTCGGGGAAGCGCTCGGCGCCGGCGTAGGCCCGGCCGCGCTGGTAGTGCGTGGCGCCGGTCTGGTACCAGCGGGCGACGTCCTCGTCGTCCCCGGACAGTGCCGCCAGGACCTCGTCCGCCCTGCGCAGGTGCCCCAGGGCGTCCTCCAGGCCGTCGGCGCCCTTGGCCGACACGGCGTACGCGGCGAAGTCCCGCATCATCTCCGCGACCGCGTGCGGGTTCGGCCCCTTGGCGTGCGAGGCGACGGCGCGGTCGTACGCGGAGCGCGCCGCGTCCTCACGGCCGGCCGCGAGCAGGGCGACGGCGGCCTCCGAGGCGACGAGCGTGTGCGTGAACTGCTCCTCCCACGGCTCGACGGCGTCGGCCAGCAGCAGGAACTGCTCGGCGCTCGCGCGGTGCTCCTCCAGCTCCCGCAGTCCCCGCGCCAGCAGGAGCCGGGCCTGGGCCAGGGCACGTTCGTCCATGCCGGCCGCGGCCTCGTCCGCGACCAGCGACTCCAGCACGGCGACGGCGTCCGCCTGGCGGTCGGCGCGGGCGAGCACGTCCGCCAGCTCCACCCGCAACTCGGCGGCGCCCGCCGCGTCGCCCTCGCGGTCCAGCCGTGACGCGCCGTCGGACAGGTGGCGCACGGCCGCGCCCTGGTCGCCCGCGTGGTCGGCGGCGTGGCCGAGCAGCGCGTGGGTGCGCGCCACCGGGAACGCTGTGTCGCCATGCGCGGCGGCCGAGGCGAGCGCGCCGTGGAACTGCTCCATGGCCTCCTCGGGGCGGTGCTGCTGCAGCAGCACCTGGCCGAGCAGCCCTCGCGGGCGCGTGCCGCGCCAGGGTGTCCCGGCCGCCTCCACGACCCGCAGCACGCTCCGCAGTTCCCGCTCGGCCCGCTCCGGATCACCGGAGCGCGCCGCGAGATCCGCCGCGTACACCCGGGTGTTGACCGTGCGCTCCGGGGCGCCGAGCCGTTCCGACTCGGCCACGGCCTCGGCCACGGCGGCCTCGAAGCGCTCGCGCAGCTCCGCCGGGACGTCGGGAAGCGCGGCCATCGCCTCGGTGTGCGCGAGGAACGCGCGGCACTGCAGCACGACGAAGTAGGCGCGCCGGACCCCGGCGGTGGCCGTGTCCTCGTCCGCCAGCGCGCGGGCCTCGGCCAGGACGGTGTCCAGCTCCGCCCGGCCCGCGTCGGCCTCCGGGCCGGGCTCCACGCCCACCGAGGCCAGCCGCGCTCGGGCGGTCAGCACGCGCTCGGGCATGCCGGCCAGGGCGAACAGTTCGCGTGCCTCGGCGAGGGCGGCCTTGACCGCCGCCTTGTCCTCGTCCTCCATCGCCGCGAAGGCGCGGTGCTCGGCCAGTTCGCCCCGCAGCCGCTCCTCCGGCCCCAGCCGGGGATCGTGGACATGGCCGTCGGCTCCGACGCGCTCGGCGATCCGGCGCCACAGCTCCTCGTCGCCGGGTCGGCCCGCGTCGGCCAACTCACGTGCCTTCTGGACCAGTTCCACGAAGTCCTCGGGCACCTCCCGTGCGGAGGCGGCCACTGGCGGGGCCGTCACCGCCGGCTCGCCCTCCGGCGACGGCACGGCCGCGGTGCGCAGCCCGAGCGCCAGCGGCTCGGCGAGCGGCGGCCGTCGGGCGAGCCGCGCCCGGCGGCGCTCGCCGACGGCGCCGGTGCCGTTGCGCCGGTCGAACGCCCCGGCCAGGGCGTCGCCCTGCTCGCTCACGTGGTCCAGCAGTTCCCGCGCCGTCCAGGTGCGTCCCACCGGCCCGGCGACGGGAGTCGTGTCGTACCCCTCGTCGACCAGGCGCCGGGTGAGGACCTGGACACCGGTGAGGAAGCCGAGCAGCGAGAGCGGGGCTCCGGCGGTGTCGAACAGGGCGCGGTTCTCGGCGAGGATCTCCAGCGCCCGGCCCTCGTTGCCGGACAGCGCGCAGAACTCCACGTGCAGACCGGTCTCCTCGGCCATGCCGACGCGGCCCCGGGCGTGCCGGTAGCCGGTCAGGTGGTACGAGCGGGCCTCGTCGGTGCGGCCGAGGCGCAGCAGCGGCAGCAGGGCGTGGGCCTGGGTGACCCAGGGCTCCTCCTCGCAGCTCTGGACGCCGCCGAGGACCGGTTCCCAGGTGCGCAGGGCCCTTTCGTCGTCGCCCGCGTCGACGTGGTGCAGCCCCTGGTGCCGGGTCTCGCAGGCCAGGCAGTCGCTGAGCCGCTCCCGGGGCCGCGTGACCCACAGGTCCCAGGCCGTCTCGCGGTCCGCGCCGGTGTGGGCGGCGATCCGGTGCCGCATCGCCGCCACCGGCTGCAGGCCCTCACCGGCGGCGCGGTAGCGGTCGCGCATCCGGCCGACCCACCCGTCGACCGTGGCCAGCGGGACGTCCGGCACCTGGAGCAGCGAGGTCGTCACCCACTTGTGGCGCCACAGCACCTGGCGGGCCTCCCACTCGCTGAAGGAGCCGGGCACCTCCTCCCACAGCGTGAGGATCCGGGCGAAGACGACCGGGGACTTGCGGTGCTCGGCGGCGTACTCGTACGCCGACATCAGTTCGAGCAGCGCCGTCACCAGGACGTCCTTCTCCTCGAACTGCTCGGCCGCCTCGACCAGTTCCTCGGCGGTCACGGTGCGGGGCGTTCCGTAGGGGCGCTCGTTGTTCTCGCGGAGCGCCTCGAACACGGCCTCGGGGGTGTCCAGCATCAGTGCTCCTTGGCGTCCGGCCCGGACGCGGGGGCGTCCTGGTCGTGCATGGCGTGGGTGAGCAGGCCGATGAACGCCCGGTTGAGCAGCGCGCTCTCGGAGGACTTCAGCGGCCGCCGGGTGAGCAGCAGCGCCTGCCCGTACAGGGCCTCGGCGGTGGTGAGGGCGAGCCCCCGCTCGGTGACGGTGGCGGCCCTGCGCACCAGCGGGTTGAGGTGGTTGAGGACGAGCTGGGCCCGCGGGGCCTCCGTGCGCAGCGAGCCGAGGATGTCCGCCCACAGGCCGTCGCTGCTCTGCGCGAGACCGGCCCGGGTGCGCTCGTGGCGGGCCTCGCGGTCGTCCAGGAGCAGCGCCGGCGCCGTGACCGGCTGGAAGGCCCGCAGGACGACGTCGCAGTCGTACTGGCCGACGACCTCGCGGGCGACCGCGAGGAAGGCGGCGGCGGCGAGTTCGGCCGCCGAGTCGACGGGGTCGAGGTGCGCCGTCACAGTGGCCGGGTCCAGGTCGGTGACCGTGGTCCCCGGACGGATCTCGGGCAGCCGGTGCACCAGGTCCCGGTCGTAGGTGTAGCCGCCGTTGACGACGCCGAGGCCCGCGGCCGCCGCGATCGGCGCGACCTGCCGGAACTCGTCGACACTGCGGGTGACCAGCACCGTGGGGTGGGCGCGGGCGAACTCCTCCAGCGTGACGTTGCCGTCCGTCGTCTCGAAGGGCAGCCACGGCAGCAGCATCCGCAGCAGCGCGTCGTCGTAGCGGGCCAGCGCCTTGACGGCGAGGTGGTGGCTGTCGATGAAGCGCCGCAGCAGTACCGGGTCGCTGGCGGCGAGCCCGGTCAGCCAGTCCCGGATGCGGGCGCCGAGGGCGTCGCGGACGGCGGCCAGCGTCTCGTCCTCGTACAGCGCCTCGCGTGAGGCGGTCGGGCGCAGGCTGGTGACATCCACGACGCAGCGGACGAAGAAGGCCCATTCCGGCAGGAGTTCGGCGGCCCGGTCCGAGAGCAGCATGCCCTTGAGGTGCACCCGGTGCCCGGCCCGCTCCGACGGGTTGACGGCGGTCGGCAGCACATAGGCCACGCCCCGCAGCCCGGCGACGGGCAGGTCGAGGTCGATGGTGTCGAGCGGTGTGAAGCCGAACGTGGCGCGGCAGTGCTCGGCGAGCGCCTCGGCGCGGGCCAGCGGGGAGCCGTGGCGCCGCTCCCACGGCGGCGTCTCGTTGACCGCGGTGCTCTCGCCGCGCGGGTCGACGACGGTGACCTCGTGCCGCAGCAGGCTGCCGTAGTGCCGGGCCAGCGAGGCCACCCGCTCGGGCTCCGTCCACTCGCGGGCGTCGGCGCGCGGGGTCAGCGTCACGCGGGTGCCCGGCTCGGGCAGCGCGTCGGCGGGGAGGGTGCGGATCGTGTAGCTGCCGTCGGAGCGTCCGCGCCATTCAACGGCCGGGGCGCCGGGCGCGGTCGCCGGACGGCTGACGACCGTGATCTCGTCGGCGACCACGAAGCAGGCCAGCAGACCGATGCCGAACTGGCCGATGAAGTCGCCGCGGGCGGCCTCGATCTCCCCGTCGGCGGCGCGCTTGGAGCTGCGCCCGATCGTCGCGAGGAAGGTGTGGACGTCGGCCTCGCTCAGCCCGACTCCGGTGTCGGTGACGCTGAGCGTGTCACCGGTCCGCACGGTGATCCTGGCCGGTGCGCCCGGCTGGACCGCCTGCCGGGCGGTGATCGCGTCGACGGCGTTCTGCAGCAGCTCGCGCAGGTAGACGCGGGGGCTGGAGTAGAGGTGGTGGGAGAGCAGGTCGACCAGGCCGCGCAGGTCGACCTGGAACGTGTGCGCTGACGGGGACTGGGACACCGAAGGGCCTTCCGGGCGGTGCGCGGACGGGGAACGGGGCGTGTGGCGGTCAGGGACGTCCGGCGCGGAACCGCATGGTGCGGTAGGGCGACACCGGGACGCTGCCGTCGAGGTACTGCCACGGGAACTCCGTGACGAGCCCGCCGGTGGCGGTGAAGGCGGCCGCGGCCGCCTTCTTCTCGCCGGCCAGGACGAAGGCCAGGGCGAAGGTGTTGAGGGTGCCGAGCCGGCTGACCGGCTCCCCGTACGCGGCGTGGCGGTACGAGCGGTCGGCGGCCTCGTGGAGCTCCGCGACGACATGGGCCGTCCGCATGTAGGGGCTGTCGGTGGCGCCGCGATCGAGGTCGAGCCAGTGCTCCAGGTGCGCGACCGCGACCAGCACGCCGAGCGCGCTGCCCTCGGGGGCGTTCAGGACGGACGCGCGCGCGAACGCGTGCATCTCGTCGTGGGAGCCGCCCCACTTCGCGCAGACCTGCTGCAGTTGCTGCTGGTGCGCGCCCAGGTGCTCCGGGACCCGCCGGGCGGCGGCCTCGAAGCGCAGGCGGGAGATGTCCTGGCCCATCTGCAGCCCCCGGGCGGACATCTGCAGGAAGTACCAGGGGGACGCCCAGCCGGGCTCGAGCTCGGCGGCTCGGTAGAGCAGGTCCTCGGCGACCTCGAGGCGCTCGTGGAAGATCTGGAACTGCTCACGCGAGACGTGCTTCGCCCGCAGTCCGGTCCTCGCCTCCCAGGCCCAGGCGACCTGGCGGGCACCGGCCACGAGCAGCGCCAGACCCGACTCGGGTTCGTCCGCGACGGCCTTGGGCATCCACTGCTCGTAGCCCGCGACCTCGGTGGCGTTGGCGATCAGCCAGCCGCGCTCCCCGTCGTCGGAGACCGCCGACAGCTCGTCCCGCATCGCCGGCCAGTCGGCCGCCTCGGCCGCCGCCAGCAGTCGTGCGAGGCGCGGGTTCCCCATCGCGGGGCTCATCCGTGCCACGGGACGCGGTGCCCACCGCCTCAGCGAGAGCCCCGATCCGCCTCTCGTACCGCCGTCCGCCGTCCCGCCCGCGGGACCACGTCGGACCGCCACCATGAAGACCCCCTCCTGGCCTGGCCGTTTCCCCCCATGGGCCATGATCCGCGGCCCGGAGCATGATTATCACGGCCACCTTGCGGGGGAGTAGCCGGTTTCCCGGCCAGGAGGGGCGGGACGGGTCAGATGTCGCGGAACGTCTCGATCTGGGCCCCGATGGAGTTGAGCCGCTCGGCCAGCTCCTCGTAACCGCGGTTGATGACGTACACGTTCCGCAGCACCGAGGTGCCCTCGGCGGCGAGCATCGCCAGCAGCGTCACGACGGCGGGCCGCAGGGCCGGCGGGCACATCATCTCGGCGGTGCGCCAGCGGGTCGGGCCCTCGACCAGCACCCGGTGCGGGTCCAGCAGCTTGACGTTGGCGCCGAGCCGGGTCAGCTCGGTGAGGTAGATGGCGCGGTTGTCGTAGACCCAGTCGTGGATGAGGGTCGAGCCCTGTGCCGTGGCGGCGATCGCCGCGAAGAAGGGCACGTTGTCGATGTTGAGGCCCGGGAAGGGCATGGGGTGGATCTTGTCGATGGGGGAGCGCAGCTTGGAGGGGCGCACGGTGAGGTCGATCAGCCGGGTGCGGCCGTTGTCGGCGGGGTACTCGGCCGAGCGCTCGTGGTCCAGGCCCATCTCCTCCAGGACCGCCAGCTCGATCTCCAGGAACTCCACCGGCACCCGGCGGATGGTCAGCTCGGACTCGGTGACCACGGCCGCGGCCAGCAGGCTCATGGCCTCCACCGGGTCCTCCGAGGGCGCGTAGTCCACGTCCCGGTCGATCTCGGCGACGCCGTGCACGGTCAGCGTGGTGGTGCCGATGCCGTCCACCCGAACCCCCAGCTCCTCCAGGAAGAAGCACAGGTCCTGGACCATGTAGTTGGAGCTGGCGTTGCGGATGACGGTCACCCCTTCGTGCCGGGCGGCCGCCAGGAGGGCGTTCTCGGTCACGGTGTCGCCGCGCTCGGTCAGCACGATGGGCCGCCGCGGGGCCACGGAGGGGGCGACCCGGGCGTGGTACATCCCGCTGGTGGCGGTCACGTCCAGCCCGAAGTGCCGCAGCGCGGTCATGTGCGGCTGGACGGTACGGGTGCCGAGGTCGCAGCCGCCCGCGTACGGGATGCGGAAGCGGTCGGTCCGGTGCATCAGCGGGCCGAGGAACATGATCACGCTGCGGGTGCGCCGGGCGGCGTCGGTGTCCATGGCGTCCAGCTCCAGCCGCGCGGGCGGGACGATCTCCAGGTCGTTGCCGTCGTTGATCCAGCGGGTGCGCACGCCGATGCTGTTCAGCACCTCCAGGATGCGGTAGACCTCCTCGATCCGCGCGACGCGGCGCAGGGTGGTCCGCCCGGAGTTCAGCAGCGTGGCGCACAGCAGCGCCACGCACGCGTTCTTGCTGGTCTTGACGTCGATGGCGCCGGACAGCCGGCGCCCGCCGACGACGCGCAGGTGCATGGGGCCCGCGTAGCCGAGGGAGACGATCTCGCTGTCGAGCGCTTCACCGATTCGGGCGATCATCTCAAGGCTGATGTTCTGGTTCCCGCGTTCAATACGGTTCACCGCGCTTTGGCTGGTTCCGAGCGCCTCCGCAAGTTGCGACTGGGTCCAGCCCCGGTGCTGTCGGGCGTCACGGATGAGCTTGCCGATGCGTGCGAGGTAGTCGTCTCCCATAGGGAGAGCGTATCTCACATATGAGATGTCAACCTGAGCTCCAGGTCCAGGAGGAACCGCTTGCGCTCCAGACCGCCTCCGTATCCGGTGAGACCGCCGGAGGCGCCGACCACCCGGTGGCAGGGCACGATGATGCCGACCGGGTTCCGTCCGTTGGCGAGCCCGACGGCGCGCGACGCGCCGGGGCTGCCGAGCTTGTCCGCCAGCTGACCGTACGTCATCACCGTGCCGTACGGGATGGCCCGCAGACCCGCCCAGACGCGCTGCTGGAAGGGGGTGCCGCGCAGGTCCAGCGGCAGGTCGAAGGCGGTCAACCCGCCCTCGAAGTACGCCCCCAGCTGTTCGGCGGCGGGCGCGAACGGGGACTCGTCCGGGGCGCGGCGCGCGCCGAAGGACTCCTCCGGCGGCCGGTGGCGCTGCGCGGTCATGTAGAGACCGGACAGGACACCGCCGGTCGCGACCAGGGTCAGCGGCCCGACCGGGCTGTCGATGAGGGCGTGTGTGCGAAGGGACATGAACATTCCTCAGGCTCGGTCGGAGGGCAGGACGTTGACGGGGTGCTCGCCGGTGGCCCACAGGTGCTGGACGGCGTACGCGCGCCACGGCCGCCAGGCGGCGGCGCGCCGGACGAAGGCCGCGGGGGTCGTCGGGAGGCCCAGTTTTTCCGCGGCCGCACGTACACCCAAATCGGTGGCGGGGAAGGCGTCCGGGTCGCCGAGCGCCCGCATCGCGACCACCTCGACCGACCACGGGCCGAAGCCCGGGAGCGCCTCGAGCTGCCGCCGCGCCTTCTCCCAGTCGCTGCCGACGTCCAGGTCGAGGCTCCCTTCGGTGAGCGCGGCGACCAGGGCGGTCAGCGTGCCCCGCCGGGTGCGCGGCATCGCCAGCGACTCCGGGTCCAGGCCCGTGAGCGCCCAGGGGGAGGGGAACAGGTGGGTCAGCCCGCCTCCGGGGTCGGCGACGGGCTCGCCGTGCGCCCTCACCAGCCGGCCGGCCAGCGTGCGCGCCGCCGCGGTCGACACCTGTTGCCCGAGCACCACGCGGACCGCGAACTCGGGCCCGTCCACCGTGCGCGGCACCCGGCGCCCGGGGTTCGCGTCCACGTACGGGGTGAGCAACGGGTCCTGCCGGAGCAGCCCGTCGACGGCGACCGGGTCGGCGTCCAGGTCGAGCAGCCACCGGCAGCGGCTGATCGCGTGCGACAGGTCCCGCCAGTCGGTGAGGGAGAGCCGGCAGGCGACGTGGTCGGGCTCGGGCCGCAGGGCCACGATGCCGTGGCCGTGGGGCAGCCGCAGCGTGCGCCGGTAGGCGCCCTCCCGCCACTCCTCCACACCCGGCACGCCGGTCGCGGCCAGGTGCCCGAAGAGGTTGCCGGGGCACAGCGGCGCCCGGAAGGGCAGTCGCAGCGTGAGCGAGCCCGACACGTCGGCGGCGGGGACGGAGTGCCGCGACCGGGCCGCCCGTGTCCGCAGCTCGCTCGGGGTGAGCGCGAAGACCTCGCGCACGGTGTCGTTGAAGGTGCGGATGCTGCTGAACCCGGCGGCGAAGGCGACGTCGGCCATCGGCAGCGCCGAGGTCTCGATCAGCAGCCGGGCCGTCTGCGCCCGCTGCGCCCGGGCGAGGGCGAGCGGCCCGGCGCCGAGCTCGGCCCGCAGCTGCCGCTCGACCTGCCGGGTGCTGTAGCCGAGACGCGCCGCGAGCCCGGGCACGCCGTCCCGGTCGACGACCCCGTCGGCGATCAGGCGCATGGCTCGGGCCACCAGGTCCGCCCGCTCGTTCCACCGCGGGGAACCGGGGGCGGCGTCGGGGCGGCAGCGCTTGCAGGCGCGGAAGCCGGCCTGCTGGGCGGCGGCCGCACTCGGGTGGAAGCTCATGTTCTCCGGCTTCGGCGGCACCGCGGGGCAGCCGGGCCGGCAGTAGATGCGGGTGGTCAGCACCGCGGTGAAGAACCACCCGTCGAAACGGGAGTCCTTCGACTGCACGGCGCGCACACAGCGCTCGAAGTCCTCATGCACATCCCCAGCATCCGCGGCGGGCGCGGGCCGGGGCTAGCGAGAATCCGACACGGACGTGCGGGCGGGCGGCCCGGGACGTAGGTGTCGGAAATCCGCCGGACCCGCCCCCCGGCCGGTGATGGACTGCGGTCCGTGATCAGCGAACTCAAGGCCAAGGCCGAACTCTTCCGCTCCCTCCATGTCCCCGGGCGCCCGCTGCTGCTGGCCAACGCCTGGGACGCGGCGAGCGCCCGCGTCGCCGAGCGCGCCGGGGCGGCCGCCGTCGCCACCACCAGTTCCGGGGTCTCCTGGACCCTGGGCACCGCGGACGGCGACCACGTCGACCGCGGCCTCGCGCTGGATCAGACCGCACGGGTCGCCGCGGCCGTCTCCGTGCCCGTCAGCGCCGACATCGAGGGCGGCTACGCGGCCGACCCCGAGGGGGTCGCGCGGACGGTGCGGGCGGTGCTGGCCGCGGGCGCGGTCGGCATCAACATCGAGGACTCCCACGACGGCGGCCCGGCCGCCCTGCGCGCCGTGGACGACCAGGCCGCCCGCATCGCGGCCGCCCGCCGCGCCGCCGACGAGGAGGGGGTGCCGCTGTTCGTCCACGCCCGCACCGACACCTTCCTGCGGGGCGCGGGCGACCTGGGGGAGACCCTGGAGCGTGCCGCCGGCTACCTCGCGGCGGGCGCCGACGGCATCTTCGTGCCCGGCGTGAGCGACCCGGCCGTCGTGGCCGCCCTGGCCGAGGGCATCGGCGCCCCCGTGGGCATCCTGGCCGGCCCCGGAGCGCCGCCGGTGTCCGTCCTGGCCTCCGCGGGCGCGGCGCGCGTCAGCCTCGGCAGCGCGGTCGCCGAGGCCGCCTACGCGCTGGTCGACCGGGCCGCGCGCGAACTGCTCGCCACCGGCACCTATGCGGCCGTCGCGGGCGGCATCCCCTGGGGCGAGCTCAATGCCCTGATGCTCCCGGAAGGGTGACGGCAAAGCCTCACCCGGGGTGGGTGCCGTCCGGCCTTCGTGGACAGCGCCCTCGGCGCGCGGCGGGGAGGAGCGGGAGGGGCACCCCAGGGCGCCCGGGCACGGCGGAAGGAGCGTGACGCCGCACACAGACGGCCCGGCGCATGACCCGGCAGCGGTGATGTATTAGAGTTATCTCGACATCGAGATATCTGCCAAGGCGCACCGCTGCCGCCAGAGGTAAGGCTCTCCTTAGTTAGCCTTACCTTAGCGGATCGGCCAGGGGTCGAAGCGGCAGCATTGCGGTGGTACGCGCAAAGTTACGAAGGAGACTGTCGTGTCGGCGAACAGCTTCGACGCCCGCAGCACCCTGCAGGTGGGCGACGAGTCGTACGAGATCTTCCGGCTGGACAAGGTCGAGGGCTCCGCGCGCCTCCCTTACAGCCTGAAGGTGCTGCTGGAGAACCTGCTCCGCACCGAGGACGGCGCGAACATCACCGCCGACCACATCCGCGCGCTCGGCGGCTGGGATTCCCAGGCCCAGCCGAGCCAGGAGATCCAGTTCACGCCGGCCCGCGTGATCATGCAGGACTTCACCGGTGTGCCGTGCGTGGTCGACCTCGCCACCATGCGCGAGGCCGTCAAGGAGCTGGGCGGCGACCCGTCCCGCATCAACCCGCTGGCCCCGGCCGAGCTGGTCATCGACCACTCGGTGATCGCCGACAAGTTCGGCACCCCGGACTCCTTCGCGCAGAACGTGGAGCTGGAGTACGGCCGCAACAAGGAGCGCTACCAGTTCCTGCGCTGGGGCCAGACCGCGTTCGACGAGTTCAAGGTCGTCCCGCCGGGCACCGGCATCGTCCACCAGGTCAACATCGAGCACCTGGCCCGCACCGTCATGGTCCGAGGCGGCCAGGCGTACCCCGACACCCTCGTCGGCACCGACTCGCACACCACCATGGTCAACGGCCTCGGTGTGCTGGGCTGGGGCGTCGGCGGCATCGAGGCCGAGGCCGCCATGCTCGGCCAGCCCGTCTCCATGCTGATCCCGCGCGTCGTCGGCTTCAAGCTGACCGGCGAGCTGCCCACCGGCACCACCGCCACCGACCTCGTGCTGACCATCACCGAGATGCTGCGCAAGCACGGTGTCGTCGGCAAGTTCGTCGAGTTCTACGGCGAGGGCGTCACCGCCACCTCGCTCGCCAACCGCGCCACGATCGGCAACATGTCGCCGGAGTTCGGCTCCACCGCGGCGATCTTCCCGATCGATGCGGAGACCATTAACTACCTGAAGCTGACCGGCCGTTCGGAGCAGCAGCTCGCGCTCGTCGAGGCGTACGCCAAGGAGCAGGGCCTGTGGCTGGACCCGGCCGCCGAGCCGGACTTCTCCGAGAAGCTGGAGCTCGACCTCTCCACGGTCGTACCCTCCATCGCCGGCCCGAAGCGTCCGCAGGACCGCATCATCCTCGCCAACGCGGCCGAGCAGTTCAAGAGCGACGTCCGCAACTACGTGGACACCGCCGACGAGTCGGGCCAGGAGTCCTTCCCGGCCTCCGACTCCCCGGCCGCCAGCAACGGTGTGCCGACCCGCCCGACCCTGGTCACCGCCCCCGACGGCTCGACCTACGAGATCGACCACGGCGCCGTCACCGTCGCCGCGATCACCTCCTGCACCAACACCTCGAACCCGTACGTCATGGTCGCCGCCGCCCTGGTGGCCAAGAAGGCGGTCGAGAAGGGCCTGACCCGCAAGCCGTGGGTGAAGACCACCCTGGCCCCGGGCTCCAAGGTCGTCATGGACTACTACGACCGGGCCGGCCTCACCCCGTATCTGGACAAGATGGGCTTCAACCTGGTCGGGTACGGCTGCACCACCTGCATCGGCAACTCCGGCCCGCTGCCGGACGAGGTCTCCAAGGCCGTCAACGAGCACGACCTCGCGGTCACCTCGGTGCTGTCGGGCAACCGCAACTTCGAGGGCCGGATCAACCCGGACGTCAAGATGAACTACCTGGCGTCCCCGCCTCTGGTCGTCGCGTACGCCATCGCCGGCTCCATGAAGGTGGACGTCACCAAGGACGCCATCGGCACCGACACCGACGGCAAGCCGGTCTTCCTGCAGGACATCTGGCCCTCCGAGCAGGAGGTCAACGAGGTCGTCGCCTCCGCGATCGGCCAGGACATGTTCAGCACCTCCTACCAGGACGTCTTCGCCGGCGACGCCCAGTGGCAGTCGCTGCCGATCCCGACCGGCAACACCTTCGAGTGGGACCCGCAGTCGACCTACGTCCGCAAGCCCCCGTACTTCGAGGGCATGGCCATGGAGCCGGCCCCGGTCACCGACATCGCCGGTGCCCGAGTGCTGGCGAAGCTGGGCGACTCGGTCACCACCGACCACATCTCCCCGGCCGGTGCGATCAAGGCCGACACCCCGGCCGGCACGTACCTCACCGAGCACGGTGTGGAGCGCCGCGACTTCAACTCCTACGGCTCCCGCCGCGGCAACCACGAGGTCATGATCCGCGGCACGTTCGCCAACATCCGCCTGCGCAACCAGATCGCGCCGGGCACCGAGGGCGGCTACACCCGCGACTTCACGCAGGAGGGCGGCCCGGTCGCCTTCATCTACGACGCGTCGCAGAACTACCAGGCCGCCGGCACCCCGCTGGTCGTCCTGGCGGGCAAGGAGTACGGCTCCGGCTCCTCCCGCGACTGGGCCGCCAAGGGCACCGCGCTGCTGGGCGTCAAGGCCGTCATCGCCGAGTCGTACGAGCGCATCCACCGCTCCAACCTGATCGGCATGGGCGTGCTGCCCCTGCAGTTCCCCGAGGGCGCCACGGCGGCCTCGCTGGGCCTGACCGGTGAGGAGACCTTCGCGTTCTCCGGCATCACCGAGCTCAACGACGGCACCACCCCGCGCACCGTCAAGGTGACGACCGACACCGGCGTCGAGTTCGACGCCGTGGTCCGCATCGACACCCCCGGTGAGGCGGACTACTACCGCAACGGCGGCATCATGCAGTACGTCCTGCGCTCCCTGATCCGCAAGTAAGGATCACCGCGTCCGGACCCGTCGAACGGGCCCGCATCCCCGCCGGGGGTGCGGGCCCGTCCGCGTTACCGGCAGGTCTCAACTAGGGAAAGCTGTCTGTCAAAAGCGCGCATGACCTTGCCCACCTCGCGGGAAGTGGACTATACCTGTCGGCGTCCAGGAGGCCCGCTGAACGCGGGCTTGCGCGGGGGGAACAACGGGTGCGTGGCCCGTGCACAGATTCAACTCCGCACCGCATGGGTCCTGGAGAAGGTGAGGACTTGAGCATGAGATCCGACGTCAACCGGCGTGATCTGATCAAGCGAGCCGCAGCGGTGGGCCTGTTGGCCGCTCCCGCCGCGGGTCTGCTGAGTGCCTGTGCGTCCAGCGGCAGCGGCAACGACAAGGGCACCGAGAAGGGCGAGAAGTCCAAGGAGAACCCCTTCGGCGCGGCCAACGACGCCCCTCTGGACGTCGTGATCTTCAAGGGCGGCTACGGGGACGCGTACGCCATCGAGTTCGAGAAGATCTACAAGAAGAAGTTCGCCGGGTCGAAGGTCAGCCACCTGGGCACCCAGGAGATCACCGGCAAGCTCCAGCCCCGCTTCAACGCCGGCAACCCGCCGGACGTCGTCGACGACTCCGGCGCCCAGCAGATCAAGCTGGACGTGCTCTACAAGAGCGGCCAGCTCACCGACCTCACGCCGCTGCTCGACGCGCCCTACATCGACGACCCGAGCAAGAAGATCAGGGACGTCCTGCAGCCCGGCACCATCGAGACGGGCAGCTTCGACGACGGCAAGATGTACCAGCTCTCCTACATCTACACCGTCTGGGGCCTGTGGTACTCCGGCAAGCTCTTCAAGGAGAAGGGCTGGACCGCGCCGAAGACCTGGGCCGACTTCATGTCGCTGTGCGAGGAGATCAAGAAGTCCGGCATCGCGCCCTTCTGCCACCAGGGCAAGTACCCGTACTACATCAACATCGTGGTCATGGACCTCATCGCCAAGCACGGCGGTCCCGACCTGGTGAAGCGCATCGACGACATGGACGCGACCGTCTGGGACGAGCCCGCCGCCAAGGCGGCCGTCGAGGCCGTCTACCAGATCGCCGACAAGGGCTACCTGCTCCCCGGCACCAACGGCATGACCCACATCGAGTCCCAGACCGCCTGGAACGAGGGCAAGGCCGCCTTCATCCCCTGCGGTTCGTGGCTGGAGAACGAGCAGCTGAAGGCCACCCCCTCGGACTTCGAGATGACCTTCCTGCCGATCCCCTCGCTGGACGGCGACAAGCTGCCCTTCGAGGCGATCCGGGCCGGCGCCGGTGAGCCCTTCATCGTCCCGAAGAAGGCCAAGAACCAGGCGGGCGGCCTGGAGTTCCTGCGGATCATGCTCACCAAGGAAGCCTCGAGCAAGTTCGCCCAGACGGCCAACTCGCTGACCGTGCTCAAGGACGGCGTCGGTTCCGACGTCCAGCTGCGCCCGGGCACCGCGTCCACCGTCACCGCGCTCACCGCGGCCGGGAGCAACGTCTTCAACTACAACTACATCAACACGCAGAGTGCCTTCGACACCGACGTGCAGAACGCCAGCGCCGAGCTGATGGCCAAGCGCATCAAGCCCGCCGACTGGCTCAAGCGGGTCAAGGCGGCGGCCGAGAAGGCCAAGAAGGGCTCTTAGTTCGCCCGGCCCTTGCGCACCGGGGCCCCGGTGCCCCCTGATGGTCCGGGGGGCGTTCGGGGCCCCGGTGCGACGGTCTACCCGATGGCAGGAGCAGCGCCATGCGTTACCGCAAGTACCCGTTCATCGCGGGATTCCTCGTCATTCCGGTCGTGCTCTACGTCGTCTTCGTGATCTGGCCGTACCTCCAGACGTTCGGGTATTCCCTGACGGACTGGTCCGGGCAGTCCCAGGAGATGCACTTCGTCGGCCTGGAGAATTACACCAAGCTCTTCGGGGACCACGTCTTCCTGCAGGCGCTCCGGCACAATGTGCTGCTGCTGGTCTTCCTGCCGGTGATCACGATCCTGCTGGCGCTCTTCTTCGCCTTCATGCTCAACGTGGGTGGCCGCGGCGGTACCACGGGCGTGCGCGGAGTGCGCGGATCCGCCCTCTACAAGGTGGTCTTCTTCTTTCCCCAGGTGCTTTCCGTCGCCATTCTCGTCGTGCTGTTCCAGGCGGTCTACCGCAGTGACGGAAGCGGCCTCCTGAACGGCATCCTCATCAAACTGCACCTGCAGGACCCAAGTGCCCCGGTCGAATGGCTGAACAGCCCCGACCTGGTGATGTGGTGCCTGCTCGGCGTGCAGATCTGGGCCGGTGTCGGTTTCTACCTGGTGCTGTTCTCGGCGGCCATGCAGTCCGTTCCGAAGGACATCTACGAGGCCGCGCTGCTGGACGGCGCCGGCCGCCTGCAGACCTTCTTCAAGGTGACGCTCCCGCTGCTGTGGGACAGCGTGCAGACGGCCTGGGTGTACCTCGCCATCGCCGCGATGGACTTCTTCGTGCTGGCCTCGGTCCTCACTCCGGGATCGAGTTTCGGCGGCGGCCCGGACTACCACGGTGAGGTCATGGCGACCTACCTGATGCGCAACTTCCTCACCTTCGGAAAGAGCGGCTACGCCTGTGCCATGGGCGTCGTCATCCTCTTCCTCACCCTGATCCTTTCCGCCATCGCGCTGCGGGTCTCCCGCCGCGATCGCATCGAGTACTGAGCGGGGAGCGCATCCCATGGCCACTCCCATCAAGCAGCCCACTCCGGTACCGGTCTTCAAGGGGCAGCCCACCACGATCGGCAGCAAGAAGACCGACCGGGAACGTTTCGCCGACGGCGGCACGACGCTCAACGTCTTCTCGCACGGCTTCCTGGTCCTGTGGGGCGTGATGATCCTCCTGCCGCTGGCATGGATCGTCCTCGGCTCCTTCAAGAACAACACGGAGATCGGCGCGAGCGCCTGGTCCTGGCCCTCGCACTGGTCCTTCGACGCATTCTCCCGGGCCTGGGAGAAGGGCATCGGCGAGTTCTTCGTGAACACGGTGATCGTGCTGGTGTTCTCGGTCCCGCTGACCATGCTGCTGGGGTCGATGACCGCGTACGTGCTGGCGCGCTACGAATTCCCCGGCAACCGGATCATCTTCTACCTGTTCGTCGGCGGCGCGATGTTCCCGGTGTACCTCGCCCTCGTGCCGTTGTTCTTCATGGTCAGCAACCTGGGCATGCTCAACACCTACCAGGGCCTGATCCTGGTCTACGTCGCCTACTCGCTGCCCTTCACCGTCTTCTTCATGCACTCCTTCTTCAGGACCCTGCCCACGGCGGTCCACGAAGCGGCGATGATCGACGGCTGTTCGCACACCCGCGCCTTCTTCCAGGTGATGCTGCCGATGGCGAAGCCGGGCCTGATCAGCGTGGGAATCTTCAACGTGCTGGGCCAGTGGAACCAGTACATCCTGCCGATGACCCTCATGCAGCAGCAGTCCAGCAGCGACCCGGACCGCTCGATGCTGGCCCAGGGCCTGGTGAACCTGGCGCAGCAGCAGGGGTACTCCGGCGACTACCCGGCGCTCTTCGCGGGCATGACCATCGCGATGCTGCCGGTGCTCGTGGTCTACCTCTCCTTCCAGCGGCAGGTGCAGGCGGGTCTGACGGCCGGCACCCTGAAGTAACCGGAAGGTCACTCCACGTGGCCGCCGCCCGGCCGTCCGGGCGGCGGAGCGGAAGCGGTCCCGCCGTGTGCGGGGCCGCTTCTGGATTTTTCGGGCATTAGGTCGGCGGTCTGGTTCTGCCCCTTGACGGGAAGCGAGCCTAAAGGCTTGCTTAGAGTTCACATGTTGTAGACGACGGGGTCTCATCGGCGTGGCTCCCGTCCGGTTCGGCAGGAGTGGAATGGTCGTGGAGACTCCGGGATCCCAGTCGTCGCTGCACCGGGCCAACCTCGAGCGGGTGGTCCGGGCCGTACGCCTGGCGGGTTCGCTGACGCAGGCGGAGATCGCCCGTACGACGGGGTTGTCCGCCGCGACGGTCTCCAACATCGTCCGCGAACTGCGGGACAACGGGACCGTGCAGGTCACCCCCACCTCCTCGGGCGGGCGCCGGGCCCGCGCCGTGGCGCTGTCCGGTGACGCGGGCGTCGTCGTCGGCGTCGACTTCGGGCACTCCCACCTGCGGGTGGCGGTCGGCAACCTGGCCCACCAGGTGCTCGCCGAGCAGTCCGAGCCGATCGACGTGGACGCCTCGGCCTCCGAGGGCTTCGACCGGGCCGAGCAACTGGTCGCGCGGCTGATCGAGTCCAGCGGCATCGACGCCGACAAGGTGATCGGCGTGGGACTCGGCGTGCCGGGCCCGATCGACGTGGAGACCGGCGCGCTGGGGTCCACCGCCATCCTTCCGGGGTGGGGCGGCATCAACCCGCGCCAGGAACTCGCCGAGCGGCTGCGCATGCCCGTCCAGGTGGACAACGACGCCAACCTCGGCGCCCTCGGCGAACTGGTCTGGGGCGGCGGCCGGGGGGTGAAGGACCTGGCGTACATCAAGGTGGCCAGCGGCGTGGGCGCCGGGCTGGTGATCGACGGCCGCATCTACCGCGGGCCCGGCGGCACCGCGGGCGAGATCGGTCACATCACGCTGGACGAGTCCGGCCCGGTGTGCCGCTGCGGCAACCGCGGCTGCCTGGAGACCTTCACCGCCGCCCGCTACGTACTGGACCTGCTGCGCGGCAGCCACGGCCCCGGTCTCACCCTGGCGCGCATGGTGCAGCTGGGCCGCGAGGGCGACCCGGGCTGCCGCCGGGTCATCGCGGACGTCGGCCGGCACATCGGCATGGGCGTCGCCAGCCTCGCCAACCTCTTGAACCCGAGCCGGGTGGTGCTCGGCGGCGACCTCGCCGAGGCCGGGGAACTGGTCCTCGCGCCCCTCAGGGAGTCCGTGGCACGGTACGCGATCCCCAGTGCGGCGCGGCGCCTGTCCGTTGTCTCCGGGGGCCTGGGGGCCCGCGCGGAGGTGCTGGGCGCCCTGGCGCTGGCCCTCAGTGAGGTGGGGGATTCAACCCTTTTGGATGCCGATGCCCCTGCAGCGGTCGCTGTGTCGTAGAGATCACTCTGCGTTCATCTAGATAACGAAACGCACCGTTGCCATCTCGTTAAGTATTTACTTCTTGACGTCAAGGCTGTTGCCGAGTTGACTCACGCTCACCTCGGCCGCAGTCTTTTGCGGCCCTGTCAGGGAGGCAACCCCACATGAACGCAATGATGCGTCGCGTCGTGATCGGCACCGCGGCCGTCTCCATGGCCCTTTCCGTTGCGGCGTGCGGCAAGGCCGGCGACGACAAGGCGGACGGCGGCAGCAGCAGCACCGGCAGCAAGAGCAAGACCATCGGTCTGCTGCTTCCCGACAGCGTCACCGCGCGGTACGACAAGTTCGACAAGCCGCTGTTCGAGGCCAAGGTCAAGGAGCTGTGCGCCGACTGCGACGTACAGTACGCGAACGCCGCGGGCGACTCGGGCAAGCAGGCCCAGCAGGTCTCGACCATGATCACCAAGGGTGTCAAGGTGATCGTGATCAGCGCCCAGGACGCCGCTGCCATCAAGACCTCCGTCCAGGCCGCCGTCGACAAGGGCATCAAGGTCGTCGCCTACGACCGCCTCGCCCAGGGCCCGGTCTCCGCGTACGTCTCCTTCGACAACGAGAAGGTCGGCGAGCTGCAGGGCCAGGCGCTGCTCGACGCGCTCGGCGACAAGGCGAAGCCGTCGGCGAACGTCGTCATGATCAACGGTGACGACGCCGACCCGAACGCCGCGATGTTCAAGGCGGGCGCCCACAAGGTGCTCGACGGCAAGGTCAAGATCGCCTACGAGCAGAGCGGTCTGTGGAAGGACACCGTCGCCAACCAGAAGGTGACGGCGGCCATCACCCAGATCGGCGCCAAGAAGATCGCGGGCGTCTACGCCGCGAACGACGGCATGGCCGGCGGTATCGCCACCGCCCTCAAGGGCGCCGGCATCAGCGGCATCCCGCTGACCGGTCAGGACGCCGAACTCGCCGGCATCCAGCGGATCGTCGCGGGCACGCAGTCCAGCACGGTCTACAAGGCGTTCAAGCCCGAGGCCGACGCGGCCGCCCAGCTCGCGGTCAACCTGATCGAGGGCAAGGCCATCGACTCGCTGGCCACCACCTCGCTGACCAGCGGTTCCGGTGACAAGGTCCCGTCCCAGCTGCTGACCCCGGTCTCGGTGACCAAGGCCAACGTCAAGGACACCGTCGTCGCCGACAAGCTGTGGTCCGTCGAGGAGATCTGCACGGCCGAGTTCGCCGCGGCCTGCAAGGCTGCCGGCCTCCAGTAACACGGCAGGTCCTCCCACCGGAGGCCGCCACGCGTACCTGTCCGGTGCCCGCCCCGTCCAACAGACCCCGCTGACGGGGCGGGCGCCGGACAGACAGTTCGCTT
Organism: Streptomyces sp. BoleA5; assembly: GCF_000373665.1. Lineage (NCBI taxonomy): Bacteria > Bacillati > Actinomycetota > Actinomycetes > Kitasatosporales > Streptomycetaceae > Streptomyces > Streptomyces sp. BoleA5. The sequence continues at coordinate 245,987 of NZ_KB892135.1, read as the reverse complement.
CCGTTCATGTAAAGCTGTGCAGTTTGCACAAAACTCCGCGCCCCTGCAAGCGCGGCATCCCCGCCGGTCAGGCGGCGAAGGAGATGGTTCACGTGTCCGCTACGCCCGTGCTGGCGTTGCGCGGAGTCTCCAAGCGATTCGGTGCGGTCCAGGCACTCACCGATGTCGATCTGGAGGTCCACGCCGGTGAGGTCGTCGCGCTCGTCGGCGACAACGGCGCAGGTAAGTCGACCCTGGTCAAGACGATCGCGGGTGTCCACCCCATCGATGAAGGCGTCATCGAGTGGGAGGGCAAGCCGGTCAGCATCAACAAGCCGCACGACGCCCAGGGCTTCGGAATCGCGACGGTCTACCAGGACCTCGCGCTCTGCGACAACCTCGACGTCGTCGCCAACCTCTACCTCGGCCGCGAGATCAAGCGCGCCAGCGTGATCGACGAGGTCACCATGGAGGCGCGGTCCAGGGAGCTGCTGAGCACCCTGTCGATCCGCATCCCCAGCGTCCGCATCCCGATCGCGAGCCTGTCGGGTGGTCAGCGTCAGGTCGTCGCGATCGCGCGCGCCCTGATCGGCGACCCCAAGCTGGTCATCCTCGACGAGCCGACCGCCGCCCTCGGTGTGGAGCAGACGGCCCAGGTGCTCGACCTGGTGGAGCGGCTGCGTCAGCGCGGCCTCGCCGTCATCCTCATCAGCCACAACATGGTGGACGTCAAGGCCGTCGCCGACAAGGTGGCGGTACTGCGGCTCGGTCGCAACAACGGTGTGTTCGACGTCAAGAGCACGTCCCAGGAAGAAATCATCTCCGCGATCACGGGCGCCACGGACAACGCCGTGACCCGCCGTCAGGCGCGGCGCACGGAGGATGCAAAGTGAGCGACACGTCGAAGACCGTAAAGAAGGACGCGGTGGCAGCGGTCGAGGACGCGTCCTCGGCGGCCGTGCCCGTGGTCGACCCGCGCCTGCTCGTCCGTGAAGAGGGCCTCAAGGGCTACATCACGGAGTTCAAGCGCAAGGTGCGCGGCGGTGAGCTCGGCTCGCTGCCCGTCATCATCGGCCTGATCATCATCTGGACCATCTTCCAGACCCAGTCGAGCAGCTTCCTGAGCGCCGGCAACCTGGCCAACATCGGCTTCTTCCTGGCCGCCACGGGCATGCTCGCCATCGGTCTGGTCTTCGTGCTGCTGCTCGGTGAGATCGACCTGTCGGTCGGTTCGGTCAGCGGCCTGGCCTCGGCCGTCTTCGCCATCTTCGTGACGAACCACGGAATGAACCCGTGGCTCGCCCTGGTGCTGGCCGTTGTCACGGGCATCCTCATCGGCGCCCTGCACGGTTGGTTCTTCGCCAAGATCGGCGTCCCCGCGTTCGTCGTCACCCTCGCCGGCTTCCTCGGCTGGAACGGCCTGATGCTGCAGCTGCTCGGCGACAGCGGAAGCCTCTCGATCCCGGACAACGGCCCCCTGCACATCCTGGGCCAGCGCTCCTTCTTCATGGACCAGGACATCTCCGGCGCCTACCTGCTGGCCGGACTCGGCACCGTGGCCATGCTGGCGGGCTCCCTGATCGAGCAGCGGCGGCGTCGCGCGGCCGGCGTGCCGTTCCGTCCCACCGGTGAGATCGCGTTCCGCGTGGGCGCCCTGGCGGTCGTCTCCTTCGTCGCCGCGTACGTCCTCAACCAGGCGAGCGGCGTTCCCAACGCGCTGGTCATCTTCCTGGCGGCCCTGGTCATCACGGACTTCGTGCTCCGGCGCACCTCCTACGGCCGCAAGGTGTTCGCGGTCGGCGGCGGCATCGAGGCGGCCCGCCGGGCCGGCATCAACGTCGCCATGGTCCGCATCTCGGTGTTCGCCATCTCCGGCGGTTTCGCGGCGCTCGGCGGTCTGTTCTTCGCCGCGCAGACCTTCACGGCGACCCTCGGTGCCGGCGGCGGCAACACCCTGATGCTGGCCATCGCGGCCGCGGTCATCGGCGGCACCAGCCTCTTCGGCGGCCGCGGCACCGTCTGGTCCGCCCTGCTCGGCATGCTGGTCATCCAGTCCATCCAGACCGGCCTGGACCTGCTCAACATGAACACCGCGCTGCAGTACATGATCACCGCCGCGGTGCTCCTCGCCGCCGTGGTCATCGACTCGGTGTCCCGCAAGAGCCAGAAGGCCGCCGGCCGCGGCTGACGGTTCTCACCGCACCAGTGGCGTGACGTGCCCGGCGCAGGGAAGATCATCCCAGCGCCGGGCACAGGTGTGTGCGGAGCTGAAAACGCGAACACATACACTCGGGTAACCGGCAAGCGACAACAAGGAGGCACGGGTGGCGCTGCTGACCCGTATCAAGGGACCGCGCGACCTCGACCGGCTCAGCCCGGAGCAGCTGGTCGAGCTGGCAGGCGAGATCCGTACCTTCCTGGTCGACGAGGTCTCCAAGACGGGCGGGCACCTGGGGCCGAACCTCGGTGTCGTCGAACTCACCATCGCCCTGCACCGCGTCTTCGACTCGCCGAAGGACAAGGTGCTGTGGGACACCGGGCACCAGTCCTACGTCCACAAGCTGCTCACCGGCCGTCAGGACTTCTCCAAGCTCAAGGGCAAGGGGGGCCTGTCCGGCTACCCCTCGCGCGCCGAGTCCGAGCACGACGTCATCGAGAACAGCCACGCCTCCACGGTGCTCGGCTGGGCCGACGGCCTGGCCAAGGCCAACGAGCGGCTCGGCAAGCGCGACCACACCGTCGCCGTCATCGGTGACGGCGCGCTGACCGGTGGCATGGCCTGGGAGGCGCTGAACAACATCGCCGCCGCCAAGGACCGCCCGCTGGTCATCGTCGTCAACGACAACGAGCGCTCCTATGCGCCCACCATCGGCGGCCTCGCCAACCACCTCGCCACGCTGCGCACCACGGACGGCTACGAGCGCTTCCTCACCCGCACCAAGGAGCTGCTGGAGCGCACCCCCGTCATCGGCCAGCCGCTGTACGAGACCCTGCACGGCGCCAAGAAGGGCTTCAAGGACTTCATCGCCCCGCAGGGCATGTTCGAGGACCTGGGCCTGAAGTACGTCGGCCCGATCGACGGCCACGACCTCGCCGCCCTGGAGTCCGCGCTGCAGCGCGCCAAGCGCTTCGGCGGCCCGGTCATCGTCCACTGCCTGACGGAGAAGGGCCGCGGCTACACGCCGGCCCTGCAGGACGAGGCCGACCGCTTCCACGCCGTCGGCAAGATCCACCCCGACACCGGGCTGCCCATCGCCGCCTCGGGCGCGGACTGGACCTCGGTCTTCGCCGAGGAGATGGTCAAGCTCGGCAAGGAGCGCAAGGACATCGTCGCCATCACCGCGGCGATGCTGCAGCCCGTCGGCCTGGACAAGTTCGCCAAGGCCTTCCCCGAGCGCGTCTACGACGTCGGCATCGCCGAGCAGCACGCCGCCGTGTCCGCGGCGGGTCTGGCGACCGGCGGCCTGCACCCGGTGGTCGCGGTCTATGCGACCTTCCTCAACCGCGCCTTCGACCAGGTGCTGATGGACGTCGCGCTCCACAAGTGCGGTGTGACCTTCGTCCTGGACCGTGCCGGCATCACCGGCACCGACGGCGCCTCGCACAACGGCATGTGGGACATGTCGATCCTGCAGGTCGTCCCCGGCCTGCGGATCGCCGCCCCGCGCGACGCCGACCAGGTGCGCGCCCAGCTCCGCGAGGCCGTGGCGGTCGAGGACGCCCCGACCGTGGTCCGCTACTCCAAGGGCGCGGTGGGCCCGGCGGTCAAGGCCGTCGGCAAGGTCGGCGGCATGGACGTGCTGCGCACGGCCGAGCCCCAGGGCGACGGCGCCAAGCCGGACGTCCTGCTGGTCTCCGTCGGCGCGCTCGCCCCGATGTGCCTGGAGATCGCCGGCCTGCTCGACGCCCAGGGCATCACCACCACCGTCGTCGACCCGCGCTGGGTCAAGCCCGTCGACGCGGCCCTGCCCGGTCTCGCGGCCGGCCACCGGGTCGTCGTCACGGTCGAGGACAACGGGCGCGTCGGGGGTGTCGGCTCCGCCGTCGCCCAGGCGCTGCGCGACGCGAACGTGGACGTGCCGCTGCGCGACTTCGGCATCCCGCAGGAGTTCCTCGACCACGCCGGCCGCAAGGAGGTCATGGCCGAGATCGGCCTGACCGCCCCGGACATCGCGCGCCAGGTGACCGGTCTCGTCAGCCGGCTCGGGGACCGCTACGCCGACGAGCCCGCACCGCAGGTCGCGGGCGACTGACGCCCGCTTCCCGCCCTCGGCACCACCGGGCCGGGCGACACCCTTACGGGTGATCGCCCGGCCCTTCTGCCGATGTGTACGCGCGCCAGATCCGGTCACAAGCATCTGCGGGTGCTGTGATGCAGGAACAACTGTGGAGGTGCGCCGGTGGACGTGGGCGGTAACACGGCGAAGGGTCGGAGCGGTTTCTTCCGTACCAAATCGGTCGAGGAGTCCCTGCGGGACACACAGGAACCGGAGCACGCGCTCAAGAAGTCACTGTCCGCCCTCGACCTCACGGTCTTCGGCGTCGGAGTGATCATCGGCACCGGCATCTTCGTCCTCACGGGCAAGGTGGCGAAGGAGAACGCGGGCCCCGCCGTCGCCCTGTCCTTCGTCGCCGCCGGCGTCGTCTGCGCGCTCGCCGCCCTGTGCTACGCGGAGTTCGCCTCCACCGTGCCGGTGGCCGGGTCCGCCTACACCTTCTCCTTCGCGACCCTCGGCGAACTGCCCGCCTGGATCATCGGCTGGGACCTCGTCCTCGAACTGGCCCTGGGCTCCGCCGTGGTCGCGGTCGGATGGTCGGGGTACGTGCGCTCGATCATGGACAACTGGGGCTGGCACCTGCCCTCGGTGCTGTCCGGCGGCCAGCAGAGCGGCTTCCACTTCGACCTGCTGGCCTTCCTGCTGGTGGCGGTGCTGACCGCCATCCTGGTCGCCGGGATGAAGCTCTCGGCCCGGGTCACCTCCGTGGTGGTCGCCATCAAGCTGACCGTGGTGCTCATCGTGATCGTCGTGGGCGCGTTCTTCATCAAGGGCCAGAACTACACGCCGTTCGTCCCGCCGGCCGTGCGGTCCGAGGGCGCGGAGGCCGGCATCAAGGCCCCGCTGATCCAGCTGATCTCGGGCTTCGAACCGTCCCAGTTCGGCGTCATGGGCATCTTCACCGCGGCGGCCGTGGTCTTCTTCGCCTACATCGGGTTCGACATCGTCGCCACCGCCGCCGAGGAGACCAGGAACCCGCAGCGCGACGTGCCGCGCGGCATCCTCGGCTCGCTGATCATCTGCACCGTGCTGTACGTCGCCGTGTCCATCGTCGTCACCGGCATGCAGCACTACAGCCAACTGACGGTGGACGCGCCGCTGGCCGACGCCTTCAAGGCCGTGGGCCACCCCTTCTGGGCCGGGCTGATCGCCTTCGGCGCCGTGGTGGGCCTGACGACGGTCTGCATGATCCTGCTGCTCGGGCAGAGCCGGGTCTTCTTCGCGATGAGCCGCGACGGACTGCTGCCGCGCTTCTTCTCCCAGGTGCACCCCACGCGGGGCACGCCCTACCGCTCGACGATCCTGCTCGGCGGCATCGTGGCGATCGTCGCGGGCTTCACCACCATCGAGGAACTGGCCGAGCTGGTGAACATCGGCACCCTGTTCGCCTTCGTCGTCGTCGCCGTCGGCGTCGTGGTGCTGCGCCGCACCCGTCCCGACCTGCCTCGCGCCTTCCGCACCCCGTTCGTGCCGTGGCTGCCCGCGGTGTCGGTGCTCGCCACCCTGTGGCTGATGCTCAACCTGCCGGCCGAGACCTGGCTGCGGTTCGCCGTCTGGATGGTCATCGGCTGCGTCGTCTACTTCCTCTACGGCTACCGGCACAGCCGGGTGCGCAAGTCGGCCCGCCAGGGGTGAGCTGACGCGGCGGGAGGGCGCCCGGTACGTTGGGCGCGTGCCGACCCGTCCCGAGACCGCCCGCGCCGCCGCGCCCGCGCCTCCGGAACGAGGGACGGGCGCGGCCCCGTACCGGGCGCCCTCGGCGTTCACCCGGCTCTCGTGGCCCGTGCTGCTCCCGCTGCTGACGTTCGTGGCGGCGCTGGTCCACCTGCCCTCCTTCGTACGCCCGGTCTGGAACCCCGACGAGGGGTTCCTCGCGACCCAGGCGCGTGTGCTCGCCTCCGGCGGCGTCCTCTACGACACCGTCGTGGACCGCAAACCCCCGTTCCTGCCGTGGCTCTACCAGGGCGCGTTCGCGCTCTTCGGGGACGGCTCGCTGTGGCCCCTGCGGGTGGCTGCGGTCCTCGCCCACGTGGCGACCGCGGCGCTGCTCGTCGTCCTCGCCCGGCGCCGCTGGGGCGACCGGTGGGGCGCGGCCGCCGGGTTCGGCTACCTGCTGCTGTCCGTGGGCCTGGCGCCCGAGGACACACAGGCGGCCACCTTCGAGGTCTTCACCCTCCCGTGGACGGCGGCCGCCGTGCTCTGCGCCGACCGCCGGCGCTGGGGCGCGGCGGGAATGGCGGTGGCGGGGGCGGCGCTGACCAAGCAGACCGGCGCGGTGGTGCTCCTCCCGGTGGTCTGGATGCTGTGGCGGGCAGGACGGGAGAGCGGGGCCGCGCCCGCGGGCGCCTGGGTCCGGCTGACGGCGGGGTGCGCGCTGCCCGTCGCGGCCGTGGCCCTGGTGACCGGTGCGGGGCGCTTCGTCTTCTGGACCGTCACCGGGTCCGGCACCTACATGTCTCCCGAGGGCGCCTGGCTGCTCGCCGTCGGGCGGGGGCTCGGCAACGCCGCGATCCTCGCGGCCGCCGGGGCGGGGCTCCTACTGCCGGCCGTCCGGCTCGCCGCGCGCCGGCGGGCGGGGGCCGGGGCCGAGTTGTGGATCTGGCTCGGCGCGTCCGCCGTCGCCGTCGTGGTGGGCTTCCAGTTCTACGGCCACTACTACCTGCAACTGCTGCCCCCGCTCACGCTCGTCGGGGTGGCCGCGCTGCGCCGGCTGCCCGCCCGCGGGCCCGCCCTGAGGGCCGCCGCCGTCTGGACGGTGCTGGCGGCGACCGTCTTCACCGGCTGGGGCTTCGCTGCCCCGCGCGCCGAACTCGACCACGCCCGGGCCGTCGCCGCCGCGATCCGCGCCCGCACCGACGCGGACGGCACCGTCCTGGTCTGGGGCATGCACCCGGAGCAGTACTGGCTGTCCGGACGCGCACCGGCCGGCCGCTTCCTCACCGCGGGATTCCTCACCAACTTCAGCGGCGGCCGCGGCGGGGCCCGGGTCGGCGAGCGGTACGCCGTGCCGGGTGCCTGGGCGGACTTCCGCGGGGAGTTCGCCGCCGCGCCCCCCGACGTCGTCGTCGACGACTCCCGGGGAGCCCCCTACGGCGCGGCGCACGTCCCCGGCCTGCGCCGCCTGCTCGACCGGGGCGGCTACGAGCGCGCCGGCACCGCCGACGGCGCGGTGCTGTACGTCCGGCCGCCGCGCGGCTAGTCAGCCGCGCACCGCCCGCGGGCCGGCGACCTCCGCGCCATGGGCGGTCACCCGCCGGCGCAGCTCTCGGTCGGCCGTCACGACCAGGCACGGCCGCTCCGGCGCCCGTGCCGCGACGAGTTCGGCGACGAGGTCGTCCCCGCTGCCCGACGCGGCCTCGACCCGTACCCCCGGCACGGGCGCCACGCCCCGGGCCGCGCCCTCCACGACGAGCACGATGTCGAGCGGCGCCCGGCGGGCCCACTGGGGCACGTCCGCCCGCTCGGGCAGGCCGGTCCGCGCCAGCCCGGCGAGGGCGTCCCGTACCCGCTCCGTCGCCCCGTGCCGGTCCCGCCACCATCCGTCGGGCACGGACCCCACGGTGTTGGCGGCGTCGACCACGACCAGAGGCGCTGTCCCATCGTTCACCGGCCCACCCTCCCACGACCGGCCCGGAGCCCTCCCGCCCCCGCGACCGTGGGCGTGAGGCCCCACCCCCCAGGGGGCGTGGTCGTACGCGGTGGTAGAAAGTCCCGGTGAAGCAGACGAAGTCCAAGCGCTGGCGGTCCTATGCCGGGACGGTGATCGTCCTGGGTGTGGTGTTCGGGGGTTCTGCCGTCCTCGGGGCGCATGTGCGCAGTGAGAAGCAGCACGAGGTCAAGGTGCCGGCCGGTGCCTCGGGCGAGGAGCAGTTGGCGGTGCCGGTCCGGCCGGCGAAGCTGCCGGTGACGCTGACCGTGTACGAGGACCTGCGCAGCCCGGAGTCGAAGGCCTTCGCCGCCGAGTACGCGGACACCCTCGCGAATCTGGTCGCCACCGGTCAGGTGGGGATCGACTACCGCCTGGTGACGCCGACCGACGCCGCGGACGGCGGCAGCGGCTCCCTGGCGGCGGCCAACGCGGCCGCGTGCGCGCAGGACGTGGGCCGGTTCCAGGAGTTCGTCGCGCAGGTCTGGGACGCCCAGCCCGCCGACGCCCAGGACGATCCGTTCACCAGCGACGTGTTCCTCAAGGGCCTGGCGAAGAAGGCCGGCGACGTGGACGAGACGCACTTCGTCCCGTGCGTCCAGGGCGGGGACCACGACGGCTGGGTGCGACGCTCCCAGGAGGAGTTCGCCGCGGCCGGGTTCACCTCCGTGCCGGTGGTGCAGGTGAACGGCGAGACCGTCACCGACTCCGCGGGCGGCGCGTCCGGGCTGACCCCCGCCAAGCTGACGCAGCTGGTCGAGAAGGCCGTCGCCGAGGTCGTGGACGGCACCACCGCGAACGGCTGACCACACCGGCCACGCTGTCATTCCATCAGATTTGTGTGGAAATCGGGTAATAAGGGCATGTGGCACTCGATCGCGAGGAGTGGTGGTGCACATGTCCACACCGGTGTTCGACGAGGTCGGGCCGCTGCCGGGCTGCGTCTGTGAGGACTGCGCACGGCGGCGGCTGATCCGGGCGGCGACCCGCGTCACCCCGCCGTGCGCGCCACCGGCGGCCGCCTCCACGGCTCTGGTCGTGCTGGCCACGACCGGCGCGGCCGTCATCGCACCCGCCGCCGTGGCGGCTCCCGCGGAGGACGCCGGCCAGGCGGCGATGTCCGCCGGCCGGACCGAGCAGGCGCAGCCGGACCTGATCGGCTCCGCGGTCCCGCTCCGCCTGACCCGCGATCAGATCCTGGAGCGGGCCAGGCGCTGGATCGACGCCAAGGTCCCGTACGACATGCGCCGCCGCTGGCGGGACGGCTACCGGCAGGACTGCTCGGGATTCGTCTCCATGGCCTGGGGCCTGGGCACCAGCCAGTGGACGGGCACACTGCCCCGCTTCGCCGAGCGGATCGGCCGCGACGAACTCGAACCGGGCGACATCCTGCTCTTCCACAACCCCCGCGACCCGGTCGACGGCTCCCACGTCACGATCTTCGGGGGCTGGGCGAACGCCGCGCACACCCGCTACACGGCCTACGAGGAGACCCGGCCGCGTGCCCGGGTCCGCACGACGCCGTACGCCTACTGGGACCACTCCAAGCGCTACGTCCCCTACCGCTACAAGTACCTGCGGGGCGAGGGCCTCGACGACCTCTACGACGACCTCTACGAGGACCTCGACGGGGATCTGGACCTCGGCGACCTCGCCTCCCTCGCCTATCCGGGGAGCCGGTCCTTCGGCCCCGGCGCCGCCAACGGCTACATCACGCGGCTCGGCACGATGCTGCGCCGGCGCGGTGCGGGCGAGTACTACCACGACGGGCCGGGGCCCCACTGGAGCGACGCCGACCGCCTCGCCACCCGCGCTTTCCAGCGCGCGCAGGGCTGGAAGGGTGATCAGGCGGACGGTTTCCCCGGCCCCCTGACGTGGCGGTACCTGACCCAGGGCGCGGGGGCCGACGTCCGTGGCGCCGGGAGCCCGGCGGCACCGGCACCGGCATCGGCTCCGGCACCGCCTGCCTACCCGGGCATCGGTGGCTTCCGGCCGGGCCAGTCGGGCCCGCACGTGCTCGCGCTGGGACGGAGGCTGGCCGCCAAGGGCTTCGGCCGGTTCTACGCGAAGGGACCGGGGCCGCGCTGGGGCGAGGCCGACCGGCGCGCGGTGGAGGCCTTCCAGCGGGCCCAGGGCTGGACCGGCAGCCGGGCGGACGGCTACCCGGGCCCCGAGACGTGGAAGCGGCTCTTCTCATGACCGTCACCGTGCAGGGGAGCCCGGCCGAACTCCCCGTCCCCGTCCGGGCGGCCGCGTACGGCGCCGGCGGACCGGCCGACGCGGAGCCGCCGTCCGAGATCGCCGAGCGTCCGGGACGCTGCCTGCCCGGCGGCGCGGCCGTGCTCGCGGCCCTGGTGGCCGCGGGCGGCACGGCCGCGCTCCTGCTCGGTCCGGCCGGGTCCTCGCCCGCCGTCCGCGGCAGCGCCGTGGCCGTCCTCGCGGCGCTCACGGCCCTGACCGCGCTCGGCCTGGCCCGGGGCCGCCCCGGCTCCGTCTGGATGCTCTCCCGGCACGGCGCCTACCGCGGCACCGTCCGCCGCACCGGACTGCTCTGGATCAGCCCGCTGCTCGTCCGCCGCCGTGTCGACACCAGCCTGCGCCACTGGCGCAGCAGCCCCATCGAGGCCACCGACGCCTGCGGCACCCCGCTGCAGGCGACGGTGCTGGTGGTGTGGCGGGTCAGGGACACCGCGCGGGCCGCCTTCACCGTCCACGACCACGTCCGCTATCTGCGCGAACAGGTCGAGGCGGCGGTCACCCGCTGTGTGTCCCGGCTGCCCGCCGACGACTTCCGCGGCCCCGGTCCCACGCTCCGCGACACCGACCGCCTCGCGGACGACCTCACCCGGATCCTCGTCGAGGACCTGCGGCCGGTCGGCGTCGAGGTGTTCTCCGCCCAGCCCGTCCGCGTCGACTACGCGCCCGCCGTGGCCGCCGCCATGCGCCGCGCCCAGGTGGCGGCGCTCGACGCCCGCCACCGCCGGGCCGCCCTGGACGAGGCACTCACCGCCGTCGGCGAGACCGTGCGCGGCCTGCTCGACCGCGGACTGGTCGACCTCGACGACTACGAACGCAAGGCCCTGGTGCGGGACCTGACGGTCGCCTACTGCACCGCCCGTCCCGCGGAGGGAGCCGCGCCCCCCGCCTGAGGCTCAGTTGGACGTGGTGGACTCCAGTACCGACCGGGGGATCGCGGTGTCCTCCCGGATCGCCTTCCACAGGCGGGAGGCCTGCGGCTCGGCGGCCACCACGCGGTTGGGGTCGGCCTTGTCGTAGACGACGGGCAGCATGACGGTGCGCAGGTGGCCCGGGTCGAGGCCCTTCAGGCTGCGCCCGAAGTCGCCCAGTTTCACCAGGGAGCCGAGCCCGGAGTCGGTCGTCAGGGAGCGGGTGGCCGAGTCCGCGATCCGGTAGGCCTTGGCGGGGCTGCCGAGGAGGTCCTGCCGCTTGATCTCGTCGAGGGTCGCCAGCAGGAACTGCTGCTGCAGCCCGATGCGGCCGAGGTCGCTGCCGTCACCGATGCCGTGCCGGGTGCGGACGAAGGCGAGCGACTCGGTGCCGTCGAGCCGGTGCGTGCCGGCCTCGAGGTCCAGGCCGCTGGACGTGTCGTGGATGGTCTTGTCGATGGTCACCGTGACCCCGCCGAGGGAGTCCACGAGGTTCTGGAAACCGGCGAAGTCCACCTCGACGTAGTGGTCGATCCGCACGTCCGAGATGTGCTCGACGGTCTTCACCACACAGGCCGGACCCGCCGTCGTGTAGACGGAGTTGAACATCACGCGCTTCGCGGACGGCAGGGTGCTCCCGTCGCGGGCCTTGCACTCGGGGCGGGTGACCAGCGTGTCCCGCGGGATGCTCACCGCGACCGCGCTCCTGCGGCCCTCGGGGAGGTGGATGACCATGGCGGTGTCCGAGCGCGCGGTGCCGCCGGTGTTGCCGCCGGCCAGGCCCTTGTTCGCGCCCGAGCGGGAGTCGGAGCCGAGCACCAGGATGTCCTTGGCGCCGGTGGCGAGCTTCTCGGGCCGGTCCGGGCCGAGTTCCCGGTCCAGGTCGATGCTGGTGAGGTTGGAGTTCAGGTGGGCGTAGGCCCACCACGCCGTGCCACCGGCGAGCAGTACCAGGGCCAGCAAGGTCCAGGCCACGACCCTGCGGATCCTCTGCCCCCGGGTGCGGGGGACGCGTGCCTTCGGCGGTGCGGTGACCGTGGCGGCCTCGTGGTCGGTTTCGACGGCGTGCGGCATCGCGTGCGTTGTCCTCCGTGGTGCGCGGTCCGGGAACCGGTCGCGACGCACCGCGTCGCAGCCCCTCCCCCTCGTGATCGAGATCCGCGGAAGTGTAGCCCGCATGCATATCATGTGAAGAATTGGGGTTCCGGATCCGTGGCGGGCCCACAGGGGTGAAGGGGTGGGCGCACGTCATGAGGGGTGGAGCGGCGCGCGCGGCGCAGCGGCGGGAGGCCGGCGGGCGCCCGGACGCACCGGACGCCGGGAGGGCCGCGACCGGTACGGCCGCCGGCACATGGCTGGTGCGCGGCGCCGACGGCAGGCTCACCGCGTACGCCCCGTGCCAGGGCGGCCTGCTGCGCTGGACGGAGACCGCGGCGGGCGGCGACGCGTGGACCGGGCCGGACGTCCTCCCCGCGGACGGGCTGACGCACCTGGCGGTGACCCAGGGCGCCGACGCCTTCGTGCACTTCCTGGGCCGCCGTGAACGACCGTGCGCCGACGGCGGGGTGGCGGTCGACGTGGTGTACGCCCTGCAGTACCAGACGGGACGCCCCCCGACCGAGTGGGTGTCGGTGGGCAATCCGCACAAGCAGCCCGGACGGGCGGCGCGGCTGGGCGCCCCGGCCGCCGCAGTCGACGCCTCGGGCGCGGTGCACGTCTTCGTGCGCAACGCCGGTGGCGGTGTCATGCTCCGGCGCGAGGGCAAGGGCGGTGCCTGGGAGCCCTGGCGCGACCTCCGCGGGACCGACGTCCAGGAGGGACTCGCCCCGGCGGCCGCGTCCTCGGGCCGTGTCGAGGTGCTGGCGGCGGGCGCGGAGTCGGCCCTGCGCTGGGTGCGGGCGACACCCGGCGGCGCGATGGAACGGGCGTCGGACATCCTGCCCGCGCCGGTGGCGGGGTCCGTCACAGCACTCGAGACCGCTCCGGACCGGCTCACCTGGTTCTGGACCGACGCGGGGGGCTCCGGGGTCGTCGCGCACAGGCCGGGCGGCTGGATCTACCCGCTGGGTGGGGATCCGGGGGACGGCGCCCACGCAGCGCTGCGCGGCACGCTCGACGGATACGACTGCACCGTGCTGGCCCACCGGGGACGCAACGGCAACGCGATGATCGGCGCGTACCTGACCGAGTCGGAGGGCGACGGTGTGGCGTGGACGGACACCGGTGTCGCGTGCCTGGGCGGGCCGGCCCTCGCGCACGACGCGTTCGGACGGGTGGTGCTCGCCGTGGTCGGACGCGACGGCCGGCCCCGCCTCGCCCGGCAGGAGCGCGACAGCGGGCTGACGCTCTCCGAGTGGGTCCGGATATGAGCCGTTTGTGCACCGGATTTCGATTGCGTGACAGACTTTGCGTTTTCAATAACTCGATCTGGACAGAGTGCGTGGGCCATGTAAACATTCCGTGAGGTCGGCGTCTGTGTGCGAGGGGGCTCGAAGGCACAGACGGCCGTCGCGGGCTGCGCCCCGTGACGGCGTGCCGGCGGCGGTAGTGAGCGGAGACGGTGCGCCCCTCGGGGGCGGGGGGTGTGATGACGTCAGCAGTGCTGCGGGCGGCGGGTTCCCGTGTCGGGCGGCGTGGCATTCGGATGGCGCCCGCGATGTCCTGGGTGGTGCGGTAGTTCGGTGGTGAGCCTCAACAACCCCGAGGCCAGCGCACTTGTGTCGACTTATCGATCGCTGGTGCCTGCCCGTGCGCGCCGCCGGATCGTCCGGGGCGTCCCCCAGCCGCTGCGCAACGCGGTCAAGCGTTCGCTGACCATCGCCGACGACACGCGGTCCGCCGTGGTCGTGCGGGCGCTGGGCGGCAGGCGCGGCGCCGGCGGGCACAGCCTCGCGGGTCAGGCCCGCGTCGTCCGCGTGGACGGGCGGCACATGCGTGCCGTCGTCGTCCCCGAAGTGACCGCCTGGGCCGCCCGCGCGCGGAACCTGCACCTGCTGGTCGCGGCGTTCGAGGAAGCCGGCATCGACTACTTCTGTGTCCGCGGGACCTCCTCGGCCACGCCCTGCGTGGCGGTGCCGGTCCGGCTGCGCGCCGAGGCCGAGGAGGTGCTCCAGCGGGCGTTCGAGCGCGAGCCCGGATACGTCGGGCCGGTCACCGGCGGCCACATGCGCACCGGCGGCTCGGCCGGCGTCTGGCGCAGCCTGCGCGGCAACCGCGTCCTGCGCGTCGTGTGGAACGTCTGCGACCCCTCCGGGCACCTGGTCTTCGGCAGTGGGTCGGGCTGCGACCTGGAGTTCTGGGCCGAGGAGAACGGCGAGCTGGTCGCGCCGCGGCCCAACCGCGTGATGACCCAGACCCCGGTGGCCGCCGAGCGCTGCTGGGCCCCGCAGCGGCTGTTCAGCCCGCTGCCGGACGCCTACTCCTCGGGCCACGCCCGCACCTTCCCGGAGTTCACGGCCGCGCTGCCCGAGGACCACCACTTCCCGATCGACGTCGTCTACACCTGGGTCGACGACTCCGACCCGGTCTGGCGCGCGTCCAAGGACCGGGCGCGCCGGGCCCTGGTCTCCCGTTCCCAGCACGGTCTGCACGAGCAGGCGGCCAACGACGCCCGGTACATCAGCCGGGACGAACTCCGCTACTCACTGCGGTCGCTGCACCAGTACGCGCCCTGGGTGCGCAACATCTACCTGGTCACGGCCGGCCAGCGACCCGCCTGGCTCGACACCACCTTCCCCGGGCTGAGGGTCGTGGACCACCGGGAGATCTTCTCCGACCCCGGCGCGCTGCCGACCTTCAACTCGCACGCGATCGAGAGCCAGCTGCACCACATCGACGGCCTCTCCGAGCACTTCCTCTATCTGAACGACGACGTCTTCCTCGGCCGCCCCGTGCAGCCCGGGCACTTCTTCCACCCCAACGGGCTGAGCAAGTTCTTCACGTCCAAGGCCCTCATCCCGCCGGGCACGGTCACCTCGCAGGACCTCCCGGTCAACGCCGCGGGCAAGAACAGCCGAGGCCTCATCGCCCAGCAGTTCGGCACGGTCATCTCCCAGAAGATGAAGCACACGCCGCACGCGCTGCGGCGCAGCGTCCTGGCCGAGATCGAGCAGGTCTACGCCCAGGCGCACCGCAGCACCCAGAACTCGCGTTTCCGCTCGCCCCACGACGTCCCCATCACCTCGTCGCTGCACCACTACCACGCGTACCACTCGGCCCGCGCGACCGCGGGCGAGCTGCGCTACCTCTACGTGGACCTGGCCGACGAGCTGGCCGGCCGGCGTCTGAACGGCCTGCTGGCCAGGCGGAACTTCGACACGTTCTGCGTCAACGACACCGTGGTGCCCGAGGACCGCGACGCCCAGGCGCGGATGCTCGACACCTTCCTCACCAGCTACTTTCCCGTCCCCAGCCCCTACGAGAACCCCGGCTCCGAAGGGCTGCCCGCACCGCGGCGCACCGCAGAATTGGGAACCACCCGCGAATGACCGTCCGACCCCCCCGCCTCGGCCTGCGCCGCAGGGCGGCCACCGTACGCAAGAAGCTGTACCGCCGTGCCACGGTCCTGCGCACGGCGCTCATGCTGCGGTTCTTCCTCCCCCTGAGGGCGAGGCGGACCGCGCGCCTGCGGTACGCGGCCGTCCTCGACGGGCAGACCGTGAACCTCCACGCCGAGCTCCCCGGCTCCGTCACCCGGGTCGGCGACGCCGAGATCGAGCTGAGGCGCGGCCGGGAGAGCCACCGCACCCCGGCCCGGGTGTACGAGGGGGCCGAGGGGCGGCTGCTGATGGACGCCGCGGTCCTGCTCGGTGACGAGGCGGGAGGCGCCCCGGTCGGTGCCGGCCGGTGGAAGATCCGCCTGCGGCTGCGCTCGGGAGGGCGTTCCCGGACGCTGCCCCTGCTGTTGGTGGAGCCGCCCGTGCCCTACGACGGTCCCACGATGCCGATGGCCGCCTCGCCGGTCAGCGGCCGCCGCTACCGGATCGGGCGGACGGTGACCGGGAACGCGCGCGTGGTCACCTCGGCCGCGCGGCCGGGCGCCGAAATCCTCAAGGTCGACCTCTCACACGCGGGCCTCTCCGTCGCCTTCCGGGTGTTCGGCACCGAGGTCGCGGAGCCGTGGGCGGAGTTCATCGCGTCGGGACGCCGTATCCAGCAGCCGGTGACCGTGTCCGGCGACGGGTCCTGGCACGTCGTCGTGCCCCTCGAGCAGATGACGCCGCGCCGGCGGGCGACCGAGCACTGGGACGTCGCCCTCTGCTCCCGGGGGCGGCGGCCGATGCGGCTCGGACGCCGTCTGCACGACGTGCGCAATCCGCTACGCGTGTTCGCCGTCCAGCAGGCCGTGGTCGCACCGCCGGGACAGGACCCGCTGGTCGTCCATCCCCGCTACACCCCCGCGGGCAACTTCCGGGTGACGTGCACCCGCATGCCCGAGGCCGAGGGGAGGGCCTGATGCGGATCACCTTCCTGCTGACCACCGCCGACGCGGTGGGCGGCACCGAGCGCGCGGTGTTCAACCAGGCCTCCGAACTCGCCGGCCGCCACGACGTGCGCGTGCTGAGCGTGTTCAAGAGCCGCGCCGAACTGTTCTTCACGCCGGACGAGCGGGTCCGTGTCGACTACCTCGTCGACACCACCGGGCCGGTGCAGCGGCCGCTGCGGAGCACCGGCCTGGACGACCCGTCCTGCGCCGCGCTAACGGGGCTGCCCAGCGGCATCGTCGAACGGGACTGGGAGGCGGCGTTCAACAGGCTCTCGGACATCGAACTCGAACTCGCCCTGCAGGACACCGACACCGACATCCTGGTCACCACCACTCCGGCGCTGATGGCGCTCGCCGTGCGCCTCGCACCCTCCCGGGTGATCACCGTCCACCAGGAGCACCGCGTCTCCGAACTGCGCGGCACCAGTGGAGAGCCGCTGCTGCGCCACGCCGCGCGCCTCGACGCGCTGGCCGTGCTGAGCGGCCGTACGCGTGACTGGTTCGCGGAGACCCTGGGCGCGAGCGCGCCCGAGATCGCGGTGATCCCCAACGCGCTGCCCGCCGGGTTCCGCCCCAGGTCGACGCTCGAGACCAGGACGGTGGTGATCGCCGGCCGCCTCGTCGCGGAGAAGCAGATCGACCACGCGCTGGAGGCGTGGTCGCTGGTCGCCCCGCGCCATCCCACGTGGACGCTGAGGATCTTCGGCGACGGACCGCTCAGCGGGGCCCTGCGCCGACAGATCACCCAGCTAGGACTGCACGACAGCGTCCAGCTGAACGGCAACTCCCCGCATCTCACCGAGGAGTGGGCCAAGGCGAGCATCGCTTTGATGACCTCCCGCAACGAGGCCTTCCCGCTGGTCCTCATGGAGGCGCAGGCCGCCGGGGTGCCGGTGGTCTCCTACGACTGCCCCAACGGCCCGCGGGAGATCATCCTCGACGGGCAGACCGGGCTACTGGTGCCGCACGGCGACGTCGGCACCCTCGCCACCCGCCTCGACCAGCTCATGGGTGACGCTCCGCTCCGCCGTCACCTGGGTGCCAACGCCCTGGAGGCGATCGCGCGCTTCGCGCCCCCCGTCGTCACGGCGCAGTGGGAGGGCTTCTTCCAGGAGCTCGTCGACCGCCGTGACCGGGGCGGCAGGGCCTTGGCCAAGGCGGACCGCCAGGCGCTCCACGCGGTGCACAGCGGCTCGGACGGCGCCGTGAAGGCGGCGACACCCGCGCCCGCCACCCAGGTGAGGTCGGGCAGGCAGCGCGGGATCCAGGAGCGGATCGCCAGGAAGCGGCCGTCACTGGTCCACAACGGCGGCCAGCTCTGCCGCGTCACGGACGCGGAGTCGCCCTTCGACATCGTGCAGGCCAACCTCGCGTTCGCCGCCGACGTGCTGGAGGCCGCGTCGATCCCGTACTTCCTGGTTCGCGACAGGATGGTCCGGCGCACGATCGCGGTCCACGCCTCGCACCGTGAGGCGTTCCTGAAGGAGCTGGCGGACCGCTACCGCGACGAGGCGGTGTACGCCGCGTTCCTGGACGATCGGCAGAACCCGATCACCACCGTGTTCGCCGAACTCGCCGGCGACTTCGTCGAGCTGCCGTGTTCCGGCGTCCGGATCTACCAGAGCGTCGTCTCTGTCTCGCAGACCCTGCGGCTCGGCGAGGTCTACGGGTGCACCGTCTCCTTCTGGGAGGACGATCCCGAGGACAGCACGGTCTTCGTCTCGCCCGCGCGGACCCTGATCGGCGACCGGGTCTCCCAGCGGGCCATGGAACGGGCCCCCATGACCCTGTCCGGACGCGCGTACTCCTCCATCGCGCCCTACACCCGCCCCCTGCACGAGGACGTCACCTTCCCGATCGACGCCGTGTACACCTGGGTCGACGGCTCGGACGTGGAGTGGCTGGAGCGCAAGAACGAGGTGCTGGCCCGGCTGGGGCTGGAGACCGTGGACGCCGCCGCCAGCGCGGCGCGCTTCCGCAGCCGGGACGAGCTGCGCTACTCGCTGCGCTCGATCGACATGTACGCCCCGTGGATCCGGAACGTCTTCATTGTGACGGACCGTCAGGTACCGTCGTGGCTGGACACCACGCACCCGCGCGTCCGGGTCGTGGACCACACCGAGATCTTCGGGGACCAGGGGGCGCTGCCCACCTTCAACTCGCACGCGATCGAGAGCCGGCTCCACCACATCGAGGGCCTGTCGGAGCACTTCCTCTACTTCAACGACGACTTCTTCATGGGCAGGACGGTGCAGCCGGGCCTGTTCTTCCACGGGAACGGGCAGGCCAAGCACTTCCTGTCGCCGACCGCGGTGCCGATGGTGCCGGCCACGGAGACGGACGACTTCAACATCAGTGCCGCGAAGAACAACCGCGAGCTCATCGCCGGTTCCTTCGGGCAGTACCTGACACATTCCTTCCTGCACGCGCCGTACGCGCTGCGGCGGAGCGTGATGACCGACCTCGAGGAGGCCTACCCCGAGGCGGTCG
The DNA here is from genome assembly GCF_000373665.1 of Streptomyces sp. BoleA5. Classification (NCBI taxonomy): domain Bacteria; kingdom Bacillati; phylum Actinomycetota; class Actinomycetes; order Kitasatosporales; family Streptomycetaceae; genus Streptomyces; species Streptomyces sp. BoleA5. Next base: position 226,943 of record NZ_KB892135.1, on the reverse strand, counting down.
CGGCCACGGCGGCCAGCAGGCTGCGCAGCCACAGCGACGTCTCGGTCGCCTCGTCGCTCCACCACTACTTCGCCTACCACACCCGGCGCGGCGTGCCCGGCTCGATCTCCTGCGGATTCGTCAACGTCGGCCTCAGCGAGCACCGGACGCGGCTCAACCGCCTGCTGACCACACGCCCGAACGACGTGTTCTGCCTCAACGACTTCCACGACGGTGACGTCCCCGAGGACGAGCAGGACGCGATCCTCGCCGCCTTCCTCCCGAGCTACTTCCCCGTGGCCAGCCAGTTCGAGACCGGATCGCCCAGGAACGCGCGCCACCACGCCGGCCGACTCCCGGACTGGCCGCTGTGATCGTCACCGCGGCCCGGACCTCCGCTCCCACCGGGCGCGTTGAAAGGACGTCAGGATGAAGCTCTGCATCGTCGGCAACTCCGTGGCCGCCTCGCGGACGCCGCAGGAGTCGCCGCTGGCCGGATGGGGGCAGTGCCTCGCCGAGTTCCTGCAGCCCTCGTGCTCCGTGCGGAACTACGCGCGTGACGCGATGACCCTCCGCGACTACTACCCCACCCGGTTCGTCGACCTCCTGAACATGCTGGAGCCGGGGGATCTGGTCGCCATCGAGTTCGGCGCGGCCGACCAGCGGATCAACGCTGCGAAGCTGTACCACAGCCCCCGCGAGTTCAAGGAGTTCCTGTACCTGTACGTGGACGGCATCCGCGGTGAGGGCGCGGTGCCGCTGCTGGTGACGCCGTCCGCGCGCTGCGTCTTCGACCCCCACGGGGCCGTCCTGGACACGCACGACGGCTACCCGCAGCTCGTGCGCGAGGTGGCCGCGGAGACCGGTGCCCCGCTCGTCGACCTGAACGCCATCACGACGTCGATGCTGCAGGAACTGGGCTGGAACAGGGCCCGGCAGTACTACAACTGGCTGGACGCGGGGGACCACCCCAACTACCCGGACGGCAACGTCGACTCCTCCCACTTCAACGAGACCGGGGCCCGTGAGGTCGCCAGGCGCTTCGCCGGAGCACTCGTGGACACCCCGGGAGTCCCCCCGGGGCTGGTGGACCCGCGCACGCTGACCCCGTCGATGTTCCCGCCCGTCGTGCCGGAGTTCACGGTGGAGAACCCGGAGTCGGCGCTCCACTCGCCCGTTGCGTCCGCGGCGCCGCCGGTCCATGCGTCGCCGTCCCCGTCGGCCCTCGTCAGCCCCCAGGTGAAGTTCACGGGCAAGGCCGACGCGGGCACGTCCTACATCCTGTTCTTCGAGAACGGGACCTACCTCGGCGGCACCCGGGTGGGGCAGAACGGGGTCTGGCAGTGGCGGCGCCTGGTCGGCTGGGCCGCCGGCGACCACGTCCTGCAGGCCGTGGCGATCACCGCACAGGGTCCCTCGCACGCGACGGGCCTGCCGTTCACCGTGCTGGACCGGGTCGAACCCCCGGTGGTGGCCGGACCCGCCGACGGCGCGTGGAGCGGCCCGCGTCCCCGGTTCTCCGGCACCGCCGCCGCGGGGGTCTCGAAGGTGATGCTGCTCGAGGGCGAGCGGCTGATCGCCGAGGCCGCGGTGAAGGACGACGGGACCTGGAGCGTCACCCACCCGCACGACTGGCGGCCGGGCACCTACACGGTGGAGTTCGTGGCGGTCTTCAGCGCGCTCTCCTCGCCGCCCACCCGGCACACGCTGAGAGTCCACGGCATCCCCGACGGGAACTGGATCAAGGAGTCGGTGCACGCCCGGGTGAGCTGCGGGGACACATGCGACCACCACCCCTTCGCGGGCCGGTGGTGACGTCCCCCGACATGGGTCCGCCCCGGCGCCGGTGACGGCGCCGGGGCGGACCCATGGGTACGGGAGGTGCCGCTACGCGGGCACGCTCGCCACGCCCGGGGCCAGGAACGGCTTGCCGTGCACCCGCTCCGAGACGCCCTCACGGTCCAGGTACGGTGTGATGCCGCCCAGGTGGAAGGGCCAGCCGGCACCGGTGATCAGGCAGAGGTCGATGTCCTGCGCCTCGGCGACGACACCCTCCTCCAGCATGATGCCGATCTCCTGCGCGACCGCGTCCAGGACGCGGTCGCGCACCTGCTGCTCCGTCAGGACGCTGTCGCCCTGGACCAGGAGCGCGGCGACCTCGGGGTCCAGCTCCGGCTTCCCGGAGTCGTAGACGTAGAAGCCGCGCTTGCCCGCCTTGACGACCGCCGCCAGGTTCGGGGAGACCGTGAAGCGGTCCGGGAAGGAGCGGTTGAGCGTCTCGGAGACGTGCAGACCGATCGCCGGGCCGACCAGCTCCAGCAGCACCAGTGGGGACATCGGCAGACCGAGCGGCTCGATGGCCTTCTCCGCGGTCGCGACCGGGGTGCCCTCGTCGATGACGTTCTGGATCTCGCCCATGAAGCGGGTGAGGATGCGGTTGACGACGAACGCCGAGGCGTCCTTGGTCAGCACGGCGGTCTTCTTCAGCTTCTTCGCCACGGCGAACGCGGTGGCCAAGGACGCGTCGTCGGTCTTCTCGCCGCGCACGATCTCCAACAGCGGCAGCACCGCGACCGGGTTGAAGAAGTGGAAGCCGACGACCCGCTCCGGGTGCTCCAGCTTCGAGGCCATCTCGGAGACCGACAGGGACGAGGTGTTGGTGGCCAGGATCGTCTCCGGCTTCACCACCGCCTCGACCTCGGCGAAGACCTGCTGCTTGACGCCGATCTCCTCGAAGACCGCCTCGATGACGAAGTCCGCGTCGCCGAAGGCGGCGGCCTTGTCGAGGGAGCCGGAGACAAGGGCCTTGAGGCGGTTCGCCTTGTCCTGGTTGACGCGGCCCTTGAGCAGCAGCTTGTCGATCTCGCCGTGGACGTAGCCCACGCCCTTGTCCACGCGCTCCTGGTCGATGTCGGTGAGGACCACCGGCACCTCCAGGCGGCGCGCGAAGAGCAGCGCCAGCTGGGAGGCCATCAGACCGGCGCCGACGACGCCGACCTTGGTGACCGGGCGGGCGAGGTTCTTGTCCGGGGCGCCGGCCGGGCGCTTGCCGCGCTTCTGCACCAGGTTGAAGGCGTAGATGCCGGAGCGCAGCTCGCCGCCCATGATCAGGTCCGCCAGGGCCTCGTCCTCGGCGTCGAAACCCGCGGACAGGTCACCGTCCTTGGCGGCGGCGATGATGTCCAGCGCCCGGTAGGCGGCCGGGGCGGCACCGTGCACCTTGGAGTCGGCGAAGGCACGGCCCTTGGCGACGGCCTCGTCCCACGCCGCGCCGCGGTCCACCTCGGGGCGGACGATCTGGATCTCGCCCTTGAGGACGGCGGCGGTCCAGGAGAGCGACTGCTCCAGGAAGTCCGCGCCGTCGAACAGCGCGTCGGCGATGCCCAGGTCGTAGACCTGACCGCCCTTGAGCTGCTTGTTCTGGTTGAGCGAGTTCTCGATGATGACGCTCACCGCGCGCTCGGCGCCGATCAGGTTCGGCAGCAGCGCGCAGCCGCCCCAGCCCGGGACCAGGCCCAGGAAGACCTCGGGCAGGGAGAACGCGGGGATGGCCGAGGAGACGGTGCGGTAGCCGCAGTGCAGGCCGACCTCGACGCCGCCGCCCATGGCCGCGCCGTTGTAGTACGCGAACGTCGGCACCGCCAGGGACTGCAGGCGGCGGAAGACGTCGTGGCCGCCCTTGCCGATGGCCAGCGCGTCCTCACGGCGCCCCAGCAGTTCGACGCCCTTGAGGTCGGCGCCCACCGCGAAGATGAACGGCTTGCCGGTGAGGCCGACGCCGACGATCTCGCCGTCCGCGGCCTCCTTCTCGACCTGGTCGAGGGCGGCGCTGAGGTTCGCCAGCGACTGCGGGCCGAAAGTGGTCGGCTTGGTGTGGTCCAGGCCGTTGTCCAGGGTGATGAGCGCGAAGCGCCCGGCGCCCAGGGGGAGGTCGAGGTGGCGCACGTGCGCCTGCGTCACGACCTCGTCCGGGAACAGCTCGGCCGCTCCCTTGAGAAGCTCGGCGGTCGTGGTCACTTGCTGCCTCCGTCGAAGTGCGGGTTCTCCCAGATCACGGTGCCGCCCATGCCGAAGCCGACGCACATCGTGGTCAGGCCGTAGCGGACGTGCGGCTGCTCCTCGAACTGGCGGGCCAGCTGCGTCATCAGACGGACGCCGGAGGAAGCGAGCGGGTGGCCGAACGCGATGGCGCCGCCGTACTGGTTGACGCGCGGGTCGTCGTCGGCGATGCCGTAGTGGTCCAGGAAGGCCAGCACCTGGACGGCGAACGCCTCGTTGACCTCGAAGAGGCCGATGTCGGAGATGGACAGGCCCGCCTTGGCGAGCGCCTTCTCGGTCGCCGGGACCGGGCCGATGCCCATCACCTCGGGCTCGACGCCCACGAAGGAGTACGAGACCAGGCGCATCCTCACCGGGAGGCCCAGCTCCCGTGCGACGTCCTCGGCGGCGACCAGGGAGGCGGTGGCACCGTCGTTGAGCCCCGCCGCGTTGCCCGCGGTCACCCGGCCGTGGGCGCGGAACGGGGTCTTGAGGCCCGCCAGGTTCTCCAGCGTGGTGCCCGGGCGCATCGGCTCGTCGGCGGTGGCCAGGCCCCAGCCGGTCTCGCCGGCGTCGGGAGAGGTACGGCGCACCGAGATCGGCACCAGGTCCTGCTGGATCCTGCCGTTCGCGTACGCCTTCGCCGCCTTCTCCTGGCTGCGGACCGCGTACTCGTCGGCGCGCTGCCTGGTCAGGTGCGGGAAGCGGTCGTGCAGGTTCTCCGCCGTCATACCCATGAACAGGGCGGACTCGTCCACCAGCTTCTCCGACACGAAGCGCGGGTTCGGGTCCACGCCCTCGCCCATCGGGTGCCGGCCCATGTGCTCCACGCCGCCCGCGAGCGCCACGTCGTACGCGCCGAAGGCGATGCCGCCGGCGACGCTGGTCACCGCGGTCATCGCGCCCGCGCACATGCGGTCGATGGAGAAACCGGGCACCGACTTGGGCAGCCCTGCCAGGATCGCGGCCGTACGGCCCAGGGTCAGGCCCTGGTCGCCGATCTGGGTGGTCGCGGCGATGGCGACCTCGTCGATGCGCTCCGGGGAGAGCGCGGGGTTGCGCCGCAGCAGCTCCCGGATGGACTTGATGACCAGGTCGTCGGCACGGGTCTCGTGGTAAATGCCCTTCGGGCCCGCCTTGCCGAACGGGGTGCGGACGCCGTCGACGAAGACGACGTCCCTAGCGGTACGAGGCACGTTGGCTCTCCTCAAGGTGCGGGTTCGCTTGCCGCGGGCAGAAGCGGCGGCTCCGCCGTACATGCTACTCGTGGGTAACCGATGTGCACAGTGCGGGTGGGCGGCGTCACACGTTCGGTCGTCCTCCGGGGTTGCCGTGTGCGGGTGCGTCGTGGTTTCCGTGGGGTTTCTCCCCCGCCCTCCCGCCGCAGGCGCAAACAACCCGCGCACCACAACGGACCGCAACCGACCCCGGACACCCCCGCACCGCGGGGGCGGCTCAGGGGGTCGCGGACAGGGACGCCGTGAGGATGGGCGTGGTGAGCTCGACCTGCCAGGGGCGCGCCCCCGCGTCCTGGAGGAAGCCCGCCACGGACTCGGCGCCGCGGTCCCGCGGAGGCGCCCAGCACAGGCGGCGGACGGTGTCCGGGGTGATGAGGTTCTCCTGGGGGAGGTTCAGCTGCTCCGCCAGTGCCGACACCGCCGCACGCGCCGCGGAGAGCCGGGCCGCGGCGGCCGGGTCCTTGTCGGCCCAGGCGCGCGGCGGCGGGGGACCGGTGTAGGCGGGGCCGGGCTGCGGCAGCTCCCGCTCGGGGATGCTGCGGGCGTGGTCGATCGCGGCCTGCCACTGCTCCAGCTGGCGCCGGCCCATGCGGTGCCCGAATCCGGGGAGCGCGGCCAGCGCGTGCGCGTTGGGCGTGGCCTCCAGCGACGCGGTGACGATCGCGGCGTCGGTCAGGACGCGGCCGGGGGAGACGTCCCGCTCGCGGGCGATCCGGTCCCGCAGGTTCCACAGCTCGCGTACGACGGCCATCTGGCGGCGCCGGCGCACCTTGTGCATGCCGGACGTGCGGCGCCAGGGGTCGACGCGGGGCGGGGGCGGCGGGGCCGCGGCGATGGCCGCGAACTCCTGGAGCGCCCATTCCAGCTTGCCCTGGGCACGCAGCTCCTCCTCCAGCGCGTCGCGCAGGTCGACCAGGAGCTCGACGTCGAGCGCGGCGTACCGCAGCCACGGCTCGGGCAGCGGCCGGGTCGACCAGTCGACGGCGGAGTGGCCCTTCTCCAGGGCGTACCCGAGGACGTTCTCCACCATCGCGCCGAGCCCGACCCGGGCGAACCCGGCGAGGCGGCCGGCCAGCTCGGTGTCGAACAGCCGGTCCGGGCGCATGCCGGTCTCGTCGAGGCACGGCAGGTCCTGCGTGGCGGCGTGCAGCACCCATTCCGTGCCGTCGAGCGCGGCGCTGAGCGCCGACAGGTCCGGACATGCGACGGGGTCGATCAGCGCGGTCCCTGCCCCGGTGCGGCGCAGCTGGACCAGATAGGCCCGCTGCCCGTAGCGGTAGCCGGATGCGCGCTCGGCGTCGACGGCGACAGGTCCGGAGCCCGCGGCGAAAGCCGCGACGACGTCGGCGAAGGCCTCCGGGCTGGCGGTCACCGGCGGGATGCCCTCGCGCGGGTCCAGCAGCGGGACCGGCGCCGGGGGTGCTTCTGTTGCGGTCTCTCGGGCGTCGGTCACCAGTCAAGAGTATCTGTGTACAGCAGGGGCCCGCCGACGGAACGTTCCGTCGGCGGGCGCGCCCGGGATATGACTTCGATCAGTGGATGATGCCGGTACGCAGCGCTACCGCGACCATGCCCGCGCGGTCACCGGTGCCCAGCTTGCGGGCGATCCGGGCCAGATGGCTCTTCACGGTCAGCGCGGACAGCCCCATCGAGACCCCGATCGCCTTGTTCGACTGGCCCTCCGCGACCAGCCGGAGCACCTCGACCTCGCGGCCCGACAGCTCGCGGTAGCCGCCGCCGTGGCCGGGGGCGCCCGGTGGGCGGCGCTGCAGCCGCTGGCCGGCCGGGCCGAGGGGGACGGCGCCGGGGCGGCCGGGGATGCCGAGGTTGGTGCGGGTGCCGGTGACGACGTAGCCCTTCACGCCGCCCGCGAGGGCGTTGCGAACGGCGCCGATGTCGTCGGCGGCGGACAGGGCCAGGCCGTTGGGCCAGCCCGCCGCCCGGGTCTCGGCGAGCAGGGTCAGCCCGGAACCGTCGGGGAGGTGTACGTCGGCGACACAGATGTCTCGGGGGGTGCCCACCCGGGGCCTGGCCTCGGCGATGGAGGACGCCTCGATCACGTCGCGTACCCCGAGCGCCCACAAGTGGCGCGTGACGGTGGAACGTACGCGGGGATCGGCGACCACCACCATCGCCGTCGGCTTGTTGGGGCGGTAGGCGACCAGGCTTGTGGGGTGCTCGAGAAGAACCGACACCGGGCCTCCTGGGACATTGGCTGGAAGGGTCACAGGTTCCTTCGGCAGCAACTTCGCCCGGCTTTAGAGAATGATCACGACTTGTTTAGTAACAATTCCGGCAATTCGGACGCGCTGTCGACCAGGGTCGATCGAAGGTGTGAAGATCGCGGTCACCGGGTGTCAGAGCTGGTTGACGGCGGTAAAGCGAATGGTCAGCGCGGGCGCGGTGGCCTTCAGCGGGTCTGCTGCGGACCGCGCCGCTTCGGGAGCGGCACGACCGAGGGACCGCCGCCGCCGGGCGGGGGGCACGAGGGCTCGGTGGGCGCGGGCGGCAGTCCCGCGCAGGTGCACAGCAGGTCGCACCAGGCCGCCAGGTGGGCGGCCATGTCCGGTACGCCGCCGCTCACCGGGAGAGGCGTCCACGAGGCGCGGATCTCGATACGGGTGGAGTCCTCGCGCCCGGCCAGGGCGCCGAAGTGGTGCGAGGAACTGCGCGAGACCGTACCGCCCACCTCGGTGAAGGCCGCGCCGCGCCCCTCCAGGGCGCCGGTCAGCCACGACCAGCTCACCTCGGGCAGCAGCGGGTCCGCAGCGATCTCCGGCTCCAGCTCCGCCCGGACCAGGGTGACCAGCCGGAACGTGCCGTGCCAGCCCTCCTGCCCGTCGGGGTCGTAGAGCAGCACCAGGCGGCCGTCCCCGAGTTCCTCGTCGTCGTCGACGACGACCGCCGCCTCCAGGGCGTACGCGTGCGGCGCCAGGCGCTTGGGCGGGGGTACCGGATCGAGCTCCACCTCGTGCCGTACCCGGGCGCGCAGCAGTGCGTCGACCGCGTGCTGGAACGGGAGGGGGGCGTCGTTCCCGTCCGAGAGGTGCCCATGAGCCGCTGCCATGCCCGGAAGCGTAGGCCGAAGGGGGCCCGCAGTGAGGGAGGACACCCGGTTGGGCGGGTCGCCCACTTGGCGCATGCGAAGATTCGGGGGTGAGTGCGCACCAGCAGACCGCTGCTTCCCCCTTCATCCTGGCGTGCCGGCGCCGGCCCGTGCCGCACACCCCCGTGTGGTTCATGCGCCAGGCCGGGCGCTCCCTCCCCGAGTACCTCAAGGTGCGCGAGGGGATCCCCATGCTCGAGTCGTGCATGCGGCCCGACCTCGTCACCGAGATCACGCTGCAGCCGGTGCGGCGCCACAAGGTCGACGCCGCGATCTACTTCAGCGACATCGTGGTGCCGCTCAAGGCCATCGGGCTCGACCTCGACATCAAGCCGGGCGTCGGCCCCGTCGTCGAGCAGCCGATCCGCAGCCGCGAGGACCTGCAGCGCCTGCGGCCGCTCGACCCGGACGACGTCAAGTACGTCACCGAGGCGATCGGCATGCTCACGGGTGAACTCGGCGAGACGCCGCTGATCGGCTTCGCGGGCGCGCCCTTCACCCTGGCGAGCTACCTCGTCGAGGGCGGTCCCTCGCGCAACCACGAGCGCACCAAGGCCCTCATGTACGGCGAGCCCGAGCTGTGGGCGGAGCTCCTGGACCGCCTCGCGGACATCACCTCGGCCTTCCTGAAGGTGCAGATCGAGGCCGGTGCCAGCGCGGTGCAGCTCTTCGACTCCTGGGTCGGCGCGCTCGCCCCCGAGGACTACCGGCGCCACGTCATGCCCGCCTCCGTCAAGGTCTTCCGGTCCGTCGCGGACTACGGGGTGCCCCGCATCCACTTCGGCGTCGGCACCGGAGAGCTGCTCGGGCTCATGGGCGAGGCCGGCGCGGACGTCGTCGGCGTCGACTGGCGGGTCCCGCTGGACGAGGCCGCCAGCAGGGTCGGCCCCGGCAAGGCGCTCCAGGGCAACCTGGACCCCGCGGTGCTCTTCGCCCCGCGCGAGGCGGTCGAGAAGAAGACCCGCGAGGTCCTGTACTCGGCCGGAGCCGCCCCCGGTCACATCTTCAACCTGGGCCACGGCGTCCTGCCCACCACGGACCCCGACGCCCTGACCCGCCTCGTGGACTTCGTCCACACCGAGACGGCCCGCTGACACCGGTGACCCCGCGCCGTCCGGCGCGGGGTCACCGCGTCCGCGGCTACTCCCGCGGCTGCGCCTCGCCGTCGCCCGCCCCGGCCGGCGCGGGCACCGGCAGCGGCTCCGGGGGCGCGGTGACCCCGCGCCGGACGGGCAGCGCACGACGCAGCAGCCGCAAGCCCAGGTAGCCGGCAAGCGCCAGCACCGCGAACGGGGCCACCACGGCCAGGACGACGAGGATGCCCCGCAGGGTCAGGTAGAAAGCGTGCCAGCCGCTGCCGAGGGCGTCGCCCACGGTGGCCCAGAAGCCGTCGTCCTTCTTCTTCGGCGACTCCTTGAGCGGCGGTTCCTGCACCTCCAGCGTGATCGTCGCCATGCCGGTCCGTGCCTTCAGTGAGGCCTGCTGGGCCTCGAGCGCCTCCAGGTCGGCCTGGCGGGAGCTGAGTTCGCTCTCCAGGGCGACGATGTCGCTGAGCCTGGTCGCCCGGTCCATCAGCTCCCGCACCCGGGCCACGCTCGCCCGCTGCGTCTTGAGCCGGCTCTCGACGTCCACGACCTGGCCGGTGACGTCCTGGGCGTCCACCTTGCGGTTGCGCAGCGTGCCCAGCTCGGAGAGGTCCTTCAGGACGCGGTCGTAGCCGTCGGGCGGCACGCGGAGCGTGATGGTGGAGTACTCGAGACCGTCCTCGTCCAGGCTGGTGCTCTCGTTGCCGACGTAGCCGCCCGAGCCCTCCACCAGCGTGCGAGCCTTGGCCAAGGCTCCGGAGACGTTCCTGGCCTCGACCGTCAGCGTCGCCGTGCGCACGATGTACGACTGTGCGAGGGTCGGGGTCCTTCCCGCCCCGGTGCCTTGTCCGCTGCCGGAGCCCTTGCCGGTGGCGTTCGGCGCGTCCGCCTCGGCGGGCTCCCGCGCGCCCGGCTGCTCGGCGAGGCCGGGGGCGGCGGCCCCGGCCTTGCCGTCGGACGCTGCCGAGTCGGCGCTGCTCTCGCTGCCGCCGGCGCCGCAGCCGGTGAGCGTGAGGGCGGCGGCCAGCGCCAGCGCGCCGAAGGCGGCGGCAAGTGGTCTGCGCGTGACGGTGGTTGACGTGCTCACAGGGCATCCCCCCGGGTCCGTTGCATGTGTTGCCGATTCGACGTGGGGGGCGCGGGGCGGGTTTCGGGTCCGTGATCCCGAAGAGGTCACGGTTAGGGCTCGTTCCGGCGTCTGAGACAGTGGAGGCATGAGCGATACGCAGCCCCTGGCCGGGCACGTGGTGGTCGTGGGCGGCGGGGTCTCCGGACTCGCCGCGGCGCATTTCCTGCTGGAGGGCGGAGCGGTACGGGTGACCGTGCTGGAGTCCTCCGGGCGCCTGGGCGGGAAGCTGTACGCGGACGAGATCGCGGGCGTCCCCGTCGACCTGGGCGCCGAGTCGATCCTGGCGCGCCGCCCCGAGGCGGTCGACCTGGCCCGCGCGGTCGGACTCGGCGACGATCTGGAGGCACCCGCCACGACGAACGCGGGCCTGTGGACGCGCGGCCGGCTGCGCCCCATGCCCAAGGGCGGCGTCATGGGCGTCCCCGGCGACCTCGGATCGCTCGCCGCCTCCGGGGTGCTGTCCGCGGCCGGCCTCGCCCGGCTGCCGCTCGACCACCTTCTGCCCCGCACCAAGGTCGGCGAGGACGTGGCGGTGGGCGCCTTCGTCGCCGCCCGGCTGGGCCACGAGGTCGTCGACCGGCTCGTCGATCCGCTGCTCGGCGGGGTGTACGCGGGCAACGCCTACGAGATCTCGCTGCGCGCCGCGATCCCGCAGCTGTACGAGGGCGCGCGCGCCGGCCGCTCCCTGATCGAGACCGTCCGCGAGAGCCAGCGCAAGGCAGCCGCCGCGCGGAAGGACGGCCCGGTCTTCGCCGGCATCCGCGGCGGCGTCGGGCGGCTCCCGGTCGCCGTCGCCGAGGCCTGCCGCGCCGCCGGGGCCCGCATCGAGACCGACGCCCCGGTCCGGACGCTGCGCCGCACGCCCGACGGCTGGGAGGTCGCCTTCGACCACGACGGCACCCGCGAGACGCTCGCCGCGGACGCGGTCGTGCTGGCCGTGCCCGCCCCGGCCGCGGCCAGGCTGCTGGCCGCCGAGTCGCCGGGTGCCGCCACGGAGCTGTCGGCGGTGGAGTACGCGAGCGTCGCCCTGGTCACCATGGCCTTCCGGCGCCGCGAGATCGCCCACGCCCTGCCCGGCAGCGGCTTCCTCGTCCCCCCGGTGGACGGGCGCACCATCAAGGCGTCCACGTTCTCCAGCCAGAAGTGGCACTGGAGCGGCGCCGCCGACTCCGACGTCTACGTGCTGCGCACCTCGGTCGGGCGGCACGGCCAGGAGGCCGACCTCGCCTGGGACGACACCGATCTCGTCCGCCTCTCCCGCGAGGACCTCGGCGAGGCCGTCGGACTCGCCGCGGCGCCCGTCGCGGCCCGTGTCACCCGCTGGGACGGCGGCCTGCCGCAGTACCCGGTCGGCCACCTGGCCCGGGTCACGCGGCTGCGCGAGCACGTCGCGAAGCTGCCCGGTCTCGAGGTCTGCGGCGCCCTCTACGAGGGCGTGGGCATCCCGGCCTGCGTCGCGAGCGCGCGCGGCGCGGCCACGCAGGTACTGGACACCCTGCGGCGGGCCGCGGAACCCGGCGCGGGACAATAGCCCCATGACCGACTCCACTGCTTCCGCCGCCCCCGCCAAGGCCCCCAACGCCGGCAAGAAGGCCAAGGACCTCAACGAGGTCATCCGGTACACCCTCTGGTCGGTGTTCCGGCTGCGCGACGTCCTTCCCGACGACCGCATCCGCTACGCGGAGGAGGTGGAGGAGCTCTTCGCGCAGCTCGCCGAGAAGGACGTCACGGTCCGCGGCACCTACGACCTGTCCGGGCTGCGCGCCGACGCGGACGTCATGATCTGGTGGCACTCCGAGACCGCGGACGCCCTGCAGGACGCCTACAACCGCTTCCGCCGCACCCTGCTGGGCCGCCGGCTGGAGCCCGTGTGGTCGAACATGGCACTGCACCGCCCGGCGGAGTTCAACAAGAGCCACATCCCCGCCTTCCTCGCCGACGAGACCGCCCGCGACTACGTCTCGGTCTACCCCTTCGTCCGCTCCTACGACTGGTACCTCCTCCCCGACGAGGACCGCCGCCGCATGCTGGCCGACCACGGCAAGATGGCGCGCGGCTACCCGGACGTGCGGGCGAACACGGTGGCGTCGTTCTCACTGGGCGACTACGAGTGGATCCTGGCCTTCGAGTCGGACGAACTGCACCGCATCGTGGACCTGATGCGTCACCTGCGGGCTTCGGAGGCGCGTATGCACGTGCGCGAGGAGGTGCCGTTCTACACCGGCCGCCGCAAGTCGGTGGCGGACCTGGTGGCGGGTCTGGCCTGAGGCCCGGCTCCGCGCGGCGCTCAGCTCAGGGCCGCGCGGAGTGCGGGATCGGGGAGGGCTGAGGGGCCCCGGACGGCGAGGGCGGTGAGCATGTGCCGGTCGTCGTCGGGGGCCGGGCCGCGGGGGACGTCGACGGCGCGCAGCAGGTCCTGGCCCGCGGGCGCGGCCCAGCGGGTGCAGGGGTCGATCTCGAAGCGCGCGATGGCCAGGCAGCCGAGGGTGATCAGCAGGGGGAGCGCGAACCACGGCAGCAGGGACCGGCCGGCGGGGCTGAGGGTCGTCGCCGCCGTCGCCATGACCAGGATGAGGGCGGGCGCCGCGCGGACCTCGCGGATGCCGGTGGAGAGCGACTCCCGGGCCGCCGAGGGCACAGCGAGCCCCGCGTCGGTGAGCCGCTGCGCCAGTGCGCGGACCCCGTCGGAGGTGGCGTGCGCCGCCCGTATCGAGGGGACGGGGGCCTGACCCTCGGGACCGGTGGCGGCGATCAGGGAGCGCTCTATGGCGTCCCGGCCGTCGGGGTCCACGACCGTCGCCCAGCCGGTCCCGGCGAGCAGCAGACGGCGTTCGCGCCCCATCGTGACCATCGTCAGCTCGGTGACCCGGCGCGGCCCGCCGGACAGGAAGGCCATCTCGTAGAGCCCGAGCGTGTGCTCGGCGGCCGGTGCGACGGCCCTGTCAGGCAGATCGGCCGCGGCGACCGCCGCCCTGCACAGGCGTGTGCAGGAGGCGATCGCCGCGGCCCAGGCCACGAGGAGGAAGAGCATCCACATGAGGGAGTTCTAGCCGACCCCCGCGGGGGTCCGTGCAGGGGGTCCCGAATCGGGGCGGGCGGACCGGTGGCGGCGGGGCCGGGCGGGCTACCGCGTCAGCCGCAGTTGCGGTTTCCGTTGATGCAGCTCACGACCTGGTTCATCAGGCGCGTCGGCATGAAGTTGGCGAAGTCCGCGTGGTCCGTGACCGGCTTGTGCAGCTGCTCGGGGAAGCTGTCGAGCGCGAAGTTCGGACCCTGCGGGACCTTGTAGGTCAGCCGCATCTTCAGCTGGGGCACGGCCTTGAAGCCGGCCTGACACCGTCCCGCGCCGTCCGCGAAGACGATGTGGGTGCGGTGGTTGGCGCTGTCGGCGTTGGTCCCGTCCCAGCAGCTGGGGAAGTTCAGGGTGCGGACCACGCGGCTGCCCTGCGGGCACAGCGGGTACTTGTCGGTGAGCTGGCGGTTCTCGAAGCCCGTGCAGCTCCACGACGCCTTGGCGTTGGCGACGCCGTTGGTGAAGGACTTGGCGTCACCCATGATGACCCGCAGGGTGGACGGCATCGCCGTCACCTTGGACGTCGGGCTGCCGCCGAAGACCAGCTGCACCGAGGTCGCCTGCAGGATGGTGCCGGTGTTGCCGTCGGCGTCCGGCGCGTCGTTCGCGGAGCGGGTGCGAAGGACCGGCCAGAAGTACGTCGACTTGTCCCCGCGGGCGCAGGTGGTGCCGGCCGCGGCCAGGGACTCGTTGGTCGAGAAGCCGTCGGTGCTCAGGTTGCCGACGTAGTCGTGGACGTGGTGCGCGCCGTTGGCGACGCCGGGGGCCACGATGAAGTTGTCGGGGTTGTGGTGCTTGTTCTCGTTGCGGCCGCAGCGGGCCGTGAACGTGCCGCGCGAGGCGCCCCGCTGGTTCGCCGCACGCTGGACGTTGGGCTTGACCGAGCGGATGTCGGCGAAGTCCTCGGGGGAGGGGCCGTTGGTCTGCGAGCCGCCGCCGGCGGGCGCGGACGCCGAGGCCGAGGCGGACGCGGAGGGGGCCGCGGAGCCGTTCTGGCCGCCGTTGTTCTGCCCGCCGTTGTTCTGGCCCCCGTTGTCCGCCTTGGTGCTGTTCCCCGGGCTCGGGCTCTGCCAGCCGCCCGAGTGGCCGGAGTTGGACCGCCAGTGGGCCGAGGCCGATCCGGTGACCAGGGCGAAGGTGCCGCCGGAGCCGAGCAGTGCCAGCACGGCTATCAGCACGAGTTGCTTGGTGCTCAACCTGCGCCGGTGGTTCATGTGTTGTCGTGTGGGCATGGGATCGCTCATTTCTACTGCGACGGCTGGGGGGATGAAGCCGCTGGGGGAAGTGAGTACGTCGGGGACGGCGTGACGATGAAGGTCGGCTCACCGGGGGCAGGCGAGACCGGCACCGCCGCGGCCGGGTTGGTGGGGCTGGCGGTCGTGTCCACGGCGACCTGGTCGAAGTTGACCATCCCGGTCTTCTCCAGAACGGTGATGTGGTCGAGCACCGTCGCGTTCGCCTGGTCCGCCAGTTCGCGCACCAGTGAATTGCGGGTGGTGGCGCGCACCTGGGCGATGACCGAGAACACCTGGCCGTGGGCGAGCCTCAGGATATTCGCGAACTTCTGGTCGAAATCCTGTCCGGTCGCGGAGGAGAAGGTGGCCAGGAATCCCATTTGCTGCGCCGTGGGCTGGTTGGGCAGGGTGATGCCCAATTGGGGCGCGATCGTGCGGCACGTGGCGTCGAGGTTCGTGTGCCCGTCGATCAGGTGCTGCCCCGCGCGCTTGACCGCAGGCGTCGTCCCCTTCTGCAGGGCCATCTGCCCGGCGGGGAACTCCCACAGGCCCGCCAGTCGGACCTTGGTGACGAAGGTGCGGTCCAGCTGGGTGAGGGGACCGTACTGCGTGGACACGGTCTGGGCGCCGGCCGCGGTCACGGCGGGGCTGTTCAGCCCCGACATCACGGGGTAGGCCAGCGCGGCGAGGGTGACCACGAGAGCCCCGACCACGAGGCTGAGTCCGGTGGCGTAACGGGTGGATCGCATGGGACCGCACGTTAGTGCGTTTGAACCGTCCAAGGCGAGGAAGTGTCACGTATTCGCGAATTCCAGGAATCCGGGCCCGGTCCTTGATACGTTGTTGCCTTTTCGTGCCCGATGGGCCCGCTGCCATTTCCGTCGCAGGTCAGAAGCCTCTTGAAAAAGATTATGGCAGCTTTGAACGGAGCGTGTCCCGCATACGTATGAATACGTGTGAGGGCTGTCGCGGTCCCGGAAAAACCCTTCCGCGCAGCCGCGGCCCGCGCGCCGGGAGCGGTGCCGGGCCCGACCGCTCCCGCCACCACGCGGCCAACTGCCGCGTGAGCGCGGGGTCGTGCGTGCCGCTCAGGCCGTCGAGGACGTACGCGGCGAAGTCCAGGGCGTCGCGGCGGTAGCCGCCCGAGAACGGCCGCACGGCGGCGTAGCGCAGGAACGCCGGGCGGTACGCGGCCCCCAGGATCTCCGGCAGCTCGGGCGCCACCTTGGCGACGACGCCCGCGCGCTTGGCGGCCAGCGCGCGGCTCTGCACGCCGATCCGGGTCCGGTCGAAGCCCTCCGGCACCGGTGTCCCGGCCACGAGCGCGGACAGCAGCGCGGTCTGGCGCAGCGCGAGGCACTGGCGGGCCGCCCCGGGTGCCGCGGCGACCCCGGCGGGCACGTCCGGCGACGCGTCCGCGCGCCCGCCCGTTCCGGCGTCCACCACGCGGCGTATCGCGGCCAGTTCGCCGGCCAGCTCGCCGTCCGGGGGGAAGTCGTCGTCGCGCTCCAGCAGCACACCGGGCGGGCGGGCGCGCTCGTACAGCGCCGCCAGCACGTCCAGGACGGCCTCGGGGACGGGGTGCGCGTGGCTGTCGTGCCACACGCCGTCCTTCTCGACACCGCCCGCCACGTGGACGTAGGCGATCGCGTGCACCGGCAGCGCGTCGAGCGCCGCGAGGGGGTCCTCACCGCGGTTGACGTGGTTCGTGTGCAGATTGGCGACATCGATCAGCAGGCGCACCCCGGTCCGCTCGACGAGCTCGGCGAGGAAGGCCCCCTCGCTCATCTCCTCGTCGGGCCAGGCCACCAGCGCCGCGATGTTCTCCAGCGCGAGCGGCACCGGCAGCGCGTCCTGCGCGATGCGCACGTTCTCGCACAGCACGTCCAGCGCGTCGCGAGTCCGCGGCACGGGCAGCAGGTGCCCCGCCTCCAGACGCGCCGAGCCGGTCAGCTCCCCGCCGCCGCGGACGAAGGCGATGTGCTCGGTGACGAGCGGCGCGCCCAGCGCCTGCGCGCGCTGCGCGAGCGCGGCCAGCCGCTCCGCCCCGGGCCGCTCGGCGCCCCCGAGGCCGAGCGAGACTCCGTGCGGGACGACCGTGACACCGCGCTCGCGCAGTCGCAGCAGGGAGTCGGGCAGACGGCCGGGGCAGACGTTCTCGGCGACCGCCTCGACCCAGTCGACGCGGCCGGCCTCCGCGAGCGCCTCGACGGCCGCCGCGATCTCCGGCCGCCAGCCGATGCCCGTGCCCAGATACGAGTGCTCCATGCGCCCCCCTTCCTCCTGCGGGGGTTCTGGCCCGGCGCGGGGCCGGTGAACCCCGCGGGGGCGGGTTTCAGAGCTTGATTTGAGCTTGCCGCCTCAGCGGCGCAGCGCGGGATGGTCCGCCACGACGGTGCACGAGCCCGGGGCGATCTCGGTGAACCCGGCGTCGCGCACCACGGGCAGCCCGGAGGCGGTCAGCGCCTCCCAGCCGGCCTGCGGCGCCGTGCGCACCGCCAGCGGGAAACCGGTGTCGCGCCAGTGCGCGCGCTCGGCGGCGGACAGCGCGAGCCAGGCGAGCTGGGCGCCGTGCCCGGCCTGCGCCATGGCCTTGCCGGCCGACATCTGCACCCCCGGGTTGAGCCAGAGCACCGGCGTCCCGCCCTCCGGCGCCACGGGCGGCTCCGGGTCCTCCAGCTCCGTCCCGGACACCTGCAGCCGGGCCAGGTCCTTGGGCCAGCCGTCCAGCGGCACCGGCGGGAAGACGCGGACCTCGGCGGACTTGCCGGTGACCGTGATGCCGGGAAGCGTCTCGGCCCGCCGCCACTCGGCGCCGCGCGCCCGCCGCACGACCTTGCGGATGCGGGCGTCCTCCCAGCCCCGTACCGCCTCGGCCCACTCCCCGTCCGCGGCGGTCGCGCGCTCGTCGGAGCGCAGCAGGAGCACGGCGCGGGCGGCCGTCTCCAGCGCGTCGGTGCGCGCCGGCGGGGCGGCCCGCTCGATGCGGACGACCAGGGGCAGGACGAACTGGGGTGCGGCGTCGCGAGGATCGGTTGTCACCTCGACAGTCTGCCACCCGCCCCGCAGGAGCTTGTCGGAGCCGATCCCTCCGGGCCAGGATGCCGGGGTGCACAGCGACCTCTTCGCGACCGAGAACACGGCGCAGCCGGCCACCGAGCCCGGCATGACCCTCCAGAACGCCAAGTCGATCAAGTACGCGGTGAACGGCGAGTGCCTGGCCCGCCAGGGTTCGATGATCGCCTTCCGCGGCAACCTGCAGTTCGAGGTGAAGGGCCAGGGCGTCGGCAAGTTCCTCAAGCGCGCCTTCACGGGTGAGGGCCTGCCGCTGATGGCGGTCCGCGGCCAGGGCGAGGCCTGGTTCGCGCACGAGGCCGCCAACTGCTTCGTCGTCGACCTCGACCCGGGCGACAGCCTCACCGTCAACGGCCGCAACGTGCTGGTCTTCGACTCGACCCTCTCCTACGAGATCAAGGTCGTGAAGGGCGCCGGGATGGCCGGCGGCGGCCTGTTCAACAGCGTCTTCACCGGGCACGGCCGCCTCGGCGTCATGTGCGAGGGCAACCCGATCGTCATCCCGGTCACCCCGCAGGCCCCGGTGTACGTCGACACCGACGCGGTCGTCGGCTGGAGCGCCCAGCTGCAGACCTCCCTGCACCGCTCGCAGAGCTTCGGCTCGATGCTGCGCGGCGGCTCGGGCGAGGCCGTGCAGCTGATGCTGCAGGGGGAGGGCTTCGTGATCGTCCGGCCCAGCGAGTCCACGCCCCACCAGCCCTCCAACTGACGTGCGGCTGGAGGCGGTCGGCCGCCGGTACGGGGCGCGCGGGCCCTGGGTGCTGCGAGGGGTCGACCTCGACGTGCCCCGGGGACAGGTGCTGCGCGTCGAGGGGACGAACGGCAGCGGCAAGTCCACGGTCCTGCGGATCCTCGCAGGCATCGACCACCCCACCACGGGCCGGGTCAGCGGGCGCCCGCGCACCGCGTACGTCCCGGAGCGCTTCCCGCCCGCGCTGCCCTTCGACGCGCACGGCTACCTCGTGCACCTCGGGCGCGTGCACGGGCTCGGCGGCCGCACCGCCGCCCGGCGGGCCGAGCAGTGGCTGGAGTGCTTCGGCATCGCCGGGTACGCCCGGACCCCGCTCGCCGAACTGTCCAAGGGCACCTGCCAGAAGGTGGCGGTCGCCCAGGCGCTGGTGGCCGAGCCCGAACTCCTTGTCCTGGACGAGGCGTGGACCGGGCTCGACGAGGACGCGCGCGCCGTCCTGGACGACGCCGTGCGCGCCCGCAGCGCCGCCGGCGGCACTGTCGTCTTCGTCGACCACGACCCGCGCCGGCTGGCCGCCGACACCACGGCCGCCCACCGCGTCCAGGACGCCCGGCTGGTGCCGGTGCCCCCGCACACCACCGGGCCGCGGGTCGTCATCGAGGCCAGTGGAGGCGGGGAGCCGCCGGCCGGCCTCTCCCACGAGCCCGCCGCGCCCGGCACGCTGCGGGTGACCGTCCCGGCCGCCGAGTCCGACGCCGTCCTGCGGCGGCTGCTCGCCGCGGCCCCGCCCTGGCACATCCGCTCGGTACGTCCCGCGCAGCCGCCCACGGAGCCCGCATGACCGCGACCCTGCACTACCGGACCGCACTGCTCCTGCGGTCCTTCCGCTGGCTGCCGCCGCTGCTGCTGCACCTGGCCGTCATGGGGATCGGGCTCGCCGGGGGGCCGCAGCCGCTGCTGGACTCCCTCGGCTGGAGCGCCGCCGCGCTGCTCCCGGCCGCGGCCTGGCTGGTGCGGGTCAGCGTGACGGCCGAGCCGCCGGCCGCCCGTGCCTGCGTGGCGGCCGCCACCGGGCCGGGGCGGGCCCACACGGCGGGCGTCCTGGCGGCGCTGCTGTGCTCGGTGGTGCTGGGCGCGGTGAGCACCGCCGTGGTCGTCGCCATCGCCGACCCGCACACCACGGACCACCTCAAGGCCGTCCCGGTGGTCCCGGCGGCCGCGGCCGGCCTCCTCGCCGCCCTGGTGACCGCGCTGCTCGGCACCGCCGTCGGCGCCCTCACCAACCCGCCGGTGCTGCTCCGCCCCGGATGGGCGGTGCCCGTCACGGCCCTCACCACGGTCCTGGTCCTCGTGGCCGCCGGATCGCCCGCCAACGCGGCGGTCACCGGGCTCGTCACCGGTTCCCGTACCGGCGCCGTCCCGTTTCCGCTGGTGCCGCTCCTGGCGGCGGCGCTCGCCGCCTGCGGCGCCACCTGGCTCGCGGCGACGCTCAGCGCCCGCCGCGGCTGAGGGGCCGGGGCGCCGACGGGGACGCTCAGCCCTCCAGTGCCATCCGGACGCCCAGCGCCACCAGCACGCCGCCGGACACCGCCTCCAGACGGCGCCGCACCGCGGCGCGGCCGAACACCGGCCTCAGGCGGTCGACGAACCAGACGTACATCCCGTAGTAGCCGACCTCGTAGACCGCCCACAGCGCCGCGAGCCCGGCCATCGCGGGGAGCCGGGGCGCGCCCGAGGGCACGAACTGCGGCAGGAACGACATCGCGAAGACGGCCGCCTTGGGATTGGCCAGGTTCATCCCGAGCCCCGCGCGGTAGGCCGCCCACGGGGTCACCGCCGCGTCCTCACCCGCCGCGGCCCGCTCGGGGTCCGGGCCGCGGCGGGCGGCACGCAGCGCCTGCACCCCGAACCAGACCAGGACGGCGGCGCCGACCATCCGCACGACGTCGTAGGCGAGCTGCGAGGCCGCGAGGAGCGCGGTCAGCCCGAAGGCGGCGCACAGGCCCCAGACGAGCACACCGGTCTCGTTGCCGAGGACGGTCGCGAACCCGGCACGGCGGCTGCGCAGGGAGTGCCTGATGATCAGCACCGTGCTCGGCCCGGGGGCCGCGGCGACGAGGGTGCAGGCACCGAGGAAGGGCGGCAGGACGCTCAGCATCCCGTCATGGTGCTGCAGGGGGCCCCTCGCGCACCAGACGGTTTCCCTGCGCCGCGACGTCCTGCCGGCCCTTTCCCGCGCCGTCCGCGCCGTCCCCGGGACCACCGCCGCCGGACAGCCGCATCGCCACACACGCCCCGGCGTACAGCACGGCCACCAGGATCAGCAGCGCCCGGTAGCCCGTGAGCAGCGCCAGGTACTCCAGGGCGCCGCCGGTCAGGGCGCCCAGGAGGTTGGCACCGAAGGCGGAGGTCGGGTCCGGTGACCTGGCGAGGCGGTCGGAGAAGATCAGGTTGGCGCAGAAGATCGGCGCGAAGGCGAGTGCGACGGCGGCCGCGAGGCGTGCCGCGAAGGGCAGCGACAGCACGGCCTGCACCGGGACGAGCCAGCCGACGGCGAGCGTGACGAAGAGCAGGATCTGCAGTGCCGTCTGGTTGAGCCGGCGCATGCGGCGCCGCACCTCGACGGCGGCCAGCACCGCCAGCAGCACCCCGATGAAGACCAGCGCGTTCACCAGCCACGTGGTGCCGAAGTACAGCGCGAAGCCGATGACGTTCTTCGTCTCCAGCAGCAGGAAGGCCGCGCCCATCAGGAACATGTCGGCGTAGCGCAGCGTCCCGCGCAGCCGCACCCCGGCCAGCCGCACCGAGATCACGGTGACGAGCAGGATCAGTCCCAGCGCGCCGAGGTAGAGGCCCGGCACGGTGCGGTTCAGCAGGTACGGGAAGGGGTGGTCGTCGTCGGCGGGCGGCGGCACCGCCCCGGAGGCCCGCCAGACCGTCCCGCAGCTCTGGTCCGCCGGCGTCAGCCCGGCCACCAGGACCGCGGCGCGCTTGCTGTACTCCGTCATGCACGGCGCGTGCCCGAAGACCTGGTCCAGGCTTCCGGCGAAGCGGTCGATCAGCCATTGCTGCCGGTAGTAGTTGTACATGGCGAACGCGCCGCCGGGCGCGAGGTGGTCACGTGCCGACTCGAAGGCCTGCTTGGTGAAGAGGTAGCTCTCCAGCCGCAGGTTGCTCGCCCCCGACACCAGCGTGAGCGAGTCCGGCAGGGCCAGCACGATCAGGTCGTACCTGGTGTTCGTCCGCTCCAGGAAGGCCCGGCCGTCGTTGATGTGGACGTGCACCCGCGGGTTCTCGTACGGCCGCGCGGGGTGCAGCTGCGCCCCGATCTCCTGCAGCCGCGGGTCGATCTCGACGGCGTCCACGTACTGCGCGCCGTTGGCCAGCGCGACGGCCACGTCGTTGCCGTTGCCCGCTCCGATCACCAGCACCTTGCGGTGCGGATTGTCCGGGGTCTCCCGGTAGGCCTGCTCGTACGGCGAGTCGGGCTGCTGCAGCACCTGCAGCGGCGCGATGCTCTGGTGCGGAACGCCGTTGGCGGCGATCTTGTACGTCCGCGAGCTGGTGCCCGGCTCGGGGCGGGTCAGCTCGATCTTGTAGTAGGGCGACCACGACACCCCCGGCGCCAGCGACTCGAAGAGCAGCGTCAGCACCATCGCGGCCAGCGGCAGCGCGTACCGCAGCGTGTTCCGCCGGCCGCCGAGCACGAACAGCGCCGCCGCGGCGATCAGCCCCCACACCAGCGAGGGCGCGCGCAGCCAGGACAGCCCCGCGAAGGCCACCGAACCGGTCAGCGAGCCGAGCAGGTCCCAGCGGTACGCCTCCAGCGACGGAAGCTGCCGGAACAGATCGGCGGTGATCTTGCCGATCGCCATCATGGCGACCGCCACCAGCAGGAAGAGCACCGGCAGCGTCACCCACTGCGGCAGCCCGGTGGTCTTGACCGCCGTGAAGTAGATGATGTCGCCGCTGCTCTGCCGCACCTGGACCGGGAACTCCCGCACCAGCACCACCAGCACCGCCAGCGGCAGCGGCGCCCACCGCTTGAGCCACTGGCCGCGTTCCGCCCCGATGAGGAAGCCCAGCCCGATGCCCAGGAACGAACCGAGCAGGATGAAGTTGGAGAAGTAGCTCAGATGGACGACGTTCGCGCCCGCCCACCGGATCAGCGCCAGTTCGACGAAGAGCATGGTGGCGCTGGCCAGCAGCAACCTGGCCCGTACGTGGTGTTCCATGACGCGCCACGTTGCCACCCGGTGGGCGGGGAATCGACGGACGCGCCCCGCGTGGCGCGCGAGCCCCACGCGGGGGGCCTAGCCGTCGGATTTCGTGATCAGTCCCCCACGGGGGCCAGTCGCAGCGAGATCGAGTTGATGCAGTAGCGCTGGTCCGTCGGGGTGTCGTAGCCCTCGCCCTCGAAGACGTGGCCCAGGTGCGAGCCGCAGCGGGTGCAGCGGACCTCGGTACGGGTCATGCCCATCGAGCGGTCCTCGATCAGCTCGACGGCCTTGCTGTCCTTCGGGTCGTAGAAGGACGGCCAGCCGCAGTGCGACTCGAACTTCGTGTCCGAGGTGAACAGTTCGGCGCCGCAGGCGCGGCACGAGTAGACGCCCCGGGTCTTGGTGTCGGTGTACTCACCCGTGAAGGGACGCTCCGTGCCGGCCTGGCGCAGGACCGCGTACTCCTGCGGCGTCAGCTCCTGACGCCACTGCTCCTCGGACTTGTCGACTTCGTACGCCATGGTCCTCCCTCTCCTCAGTTCTCCAGGCGCGCGAGGATGCGCGGACCGAGATCGGTCACGTCTCCCGCGCCCATGGTGAGAACAAGGTCACCGGGCCTGGCCATTCCGGCGACGACCTCGGGTACCGCTTCCTTGTCGTGCTCGGCGGTGACCTCGGCGCCGGCGGCGGCGGCCGCGTCGATGATCAGGCCGCTCGTGATGCCGGGGATCGGATCCTCGCGGGCCGGGTAGATGTCCAGCACCACGGAGGCGTCGGCGAGCGCGAGGGCCCGGCCCATCTCGCGGCCCAGCTCCTGGGTGCGGCTGAACAGGTGCGGCTGGAAGACCACGACGATGCGCCGGTCCTCCGCCGCCTCGCGCAGGGCCTGCAGGTCCGCGGTCATCTCGGTCGGGTGGTGCGCGTAGGAGTCGATGACCTGGACGCCCGCCGCGGTGCCCTTCAGCTGCAGCCGGCGCTTCACCCCGGTGTAGGTGCCCAGCGCCTTGGCCAGGCCGTCCGCCGGGACGCCCAGCGCGACGCCCGCGGCGAGGGCGGCGACCGCGTTGTGGGCGTAGTGCCGGCCGGGCACGGAGACGGTGAAGGTGCGCTCCTCGCCGTCCAGGCGGACGGTGACCTCGCCGGCCATCCCGTGCGGGGTGACCCGCAGGATGCGCACGTCGGCCTCCTCGTCCTCGCCGACGCGCACGATCTTCAGCCCCTCGCGGCCCGCCACCCGGGCGGCCAGCTCCCGCGCGCCGGAGTGCTCGCCGACGACCAGGGTGCCACCGGGGACGATCTTGCCGACGAAGATCTCGAACGACTCGTGGATCTCGTCCATCGACGCGTAGTTCGCGTGGTGGTCGAGCTCCACGTTGAGCACGATCGCGACCTCGGGCTCGTACTTCTGGAAGCTGCGGTCGCTCTCGTCCGCCTCCGCCACGAAGATCTCGCCGGTGCCGTGGTGGGCGTTGGAGCCGGGGGCGTCCAGGTCGCCGCCGATGGCGTAGGACGGGTCCAGGCCCAGCGCGGACAGGCTCACCGCCAGCATGGAGGTGGTGGTCGTCTTGCCGTGCGTGCCGGCCACCGCGATCGGGCGCGAGCCCCCCATCAGCGCCGCCAGCGCGTCGGAGCGGTGCACCACCGGGATGCCGCGCTCGCGGGCCGCCTTCAGCTCCGGGTTGTCCTCGCGGATGGCGCTGGAGACGACCACACAGCTCGCGTCCTGCGCGAGGTGCGCGGCCGAGTGGCCGATGTGGACGGTCGTGCCCAGCTCGCGCAGCGCGTCCGTCGTGCCGGAGTCCTTCGCGTCGCTGCCCGCGACGGCGGCGCCGCGCTGGGTCAGGATCTTCGCGATGCCCGACATCCCGGCCCCGCCGATCCCGATGAAATGAGGTCGGTCCATGCCGGGGGGAAGGGTGGGGCTCATGCGCGGTGCTCCCTGGAACTCACTGGGTCGGTCGTCGGCCGTGCCCGATTCTTCCACCAGTCGCGGGCACGGTGTCCGCTCAGTCCTCCGCGTTGTGCGCGAACAGCTTCAGCACCGGCACGCCGACCTTGTGCCGGGCCCGGGACGTCCAGTCGCGGTGGAAGAACTCCTCCACCAGGTGCGGGGCGGTCAGCACGATCACTTCGTCGGCGTGGGTCTGCTCGACCACCGACCTCAGCAGCTCGATCGGATGGCGCTCGACCACCTCGCCCACCGCCTCGCAGCCCGCGTCGCGCAGTGCCGTCAGGCTGTGGTTCAGCGCGCGCTCGGCCGGCAGGAGCGCCTGGTCGCCCTCCGGGCGGTCGCGCTCGTGGACGGCCTTGTCCAGTTCACCCAGGGCGACGTCGTCGATGGCCCGCAGCAGCCGGTCCTGGTCGCCGCGGGGCTGCATGAGGACGACGAAGGAGACGGGCTCGTCACCGTGGAGCGTGGTGACCAGTTCCACGTCGGCGGGGACGAGCGGCTGCTCGATCATGAGTACGGTCGTGAACACGGACGCGTCCTTCTCTCTCGCGGGCCGTCGGGCCTGCCACGGAAACCATCCTGCCCCGTCGGGGCGCGGGGCACGCGGGGTCATCTTTTCCCCCACCGCGACACGCGGACGTGCGCGGGCGGGCAATCGGCGCCATCCGGGTGAGGCCGGGAGCGCCGGGCGGCCGCTCCCGGTCGCGCCGGGGGCGGTCAGCCACGTACGTAGCGGGTGAACAGGAAGCCGTCCTCCTCCAGGATCGACAGCGGGGTGTAACGGACGGGGTCGGTGATGCCGGGGCCGTTCATGATGCGCATGGCGTCCCCGGCGGTCAGCAGCGGCGCGATCGTCAGGCACAGCTCGTCGACCACCCCGGCCGCGGCGAACTGGGCGAGCAGCCGCGGGCCGCCCTCGGTCAGCATCCGGCGCAGCCCGAGCGCGGCGAGCTCGCGCACCACGCGCGCCGGCTCCACGCCCGAGCCCGAGCCGGCCCTGACGACCCGCGCCCCCGCCTTCTCGGCCGCCGCGACCCGGTCGGCCGGGGCGTCCTCGCCGGTCAGCAGGAGCGTCGGCACCAGCGGCTCGGTGAACAGGGGCAGCGAGAAGTCAAGGTCGAGCCGGGCGCTCACCACGGCGATCGCGGCGGCCGGGCCCTGCCCCGCCGCGGCCCTGCGGCCGGCGAAGGCCTCCCGGGCGCGGGCCGGGCGGTAACCCTCCTGGCGTACCGTCTCCGCGCCGACGACCACCACGTCGGCCAGGGCCCGCAGCACCCCGAAGACCCGCATGTCGGCGTCCGAGGACAGCGGCTGGGAGCGCCCGTCGTGCCGTGCCGCGCCGTCCAGCGACGAGACCATGTTCGCCCTTAGCCAGGGCCCGCCGCCGGCCGGGTACGCGTACGCGTCGGCCAGCGCCTCCGCGGTGTCCAGGGCCTCCGGGGTGTCCAGGGCCTGGGGGCCGTTCGGGGTCTCGGCGGGTGCGGGGGCGGGGAAGAGGCGGCGCATGGCTGCAGTCTTCCACGGCCCTCCGGGAGTGGGGCCGGCCACACGGCGGCGAGGGGACCGCCGGCGAGGCACTAGGCTGGAGTGCTGTGTCCTCGTCCTTCGCCGCCGCGCAAGAATCCAGCCCGATACCCGGCGGGACGCCGCCCGTGTCGCTGAGCGGACGCGAGCCGCACGTCCCCGCGGACCGGCTGGTGGCGGAGATGGTGCCGCCGCCGCGCTTCGACTCCGTACGGTTCGACAACTACCTCCCGGACCCCGGGCAGCCGAGCCAGTCCGAGGCCGTCGGCGCGCTGCGGGCCTTCGCGCAGGGGCTGGGCGCCCCCGAGGACGCCGGACGCAGGCGCTGGTTCCGGCGCCAGGCCGCACCGGCGGCCCCGGCCGGACCCGGCGGGGTCTACCTCGACGGCGGCTACGGCGTGGGCAAGACCCATCTGCTCGCCTCGCTCTGGCACGCCACGCCCGCGCCGCCCGAGCAGAAGGCCTTCGGCACCTTCGTGGAGCTCACCAACCTCGTCGGCGCCCTCGGCTTCCAGCAGGCCGTGCAGGCGCTCAGCGGGCACCGGCTGGTCTGCATCGACGAGTTCGAACTCGACGACCCCGGCGACACCGTGCTCGTCTCGACCCTGCTCGGCAGACTGGCCGGCGCCGGCGTGAGACTGGCCGCGACCTCCAACACCCTGCCCGGCAGGCTCGGCGAGGGCCGGTTCGCCGCCGCCGACTTCATGCGCGAGATCCAGGGCCTGTCCGCCCGCTTCCGGTCGCTGCGCATCGACGGCGAGGACTACCGCCACCGCGGCCTGCCCGAGGCCCCGGCGCCGTACGCCGACGAGGAGGTCACCGCCGCGGCGGGCCGCACCCCCGGCGCCTCCCTGGACGACTTCGCCGACCTCCTCGCCCACCTCGCCCGGGTCCACCCCAGCCGCTACGGCGCGTTGTGCGACGGCGTCGAGGCGGTCTTCCTGCGCGGCGTCCGCCCGGTGGAGGACCAGGCCACCGCACTGCGCCTGGTCGTCCTGGCCGACCGGCTCTACGACCGCGAGGTTCCCGTCATGACCTCCGGCGAGCCCTTCGACCGCATCTTCAGCGAGGAGATGCTCGCCGGCGGCTACCGCAAGAAGTACTTCCGGGCCATCTCCCGCCTCACCGCCCTCGCCCGCGACGCCGGGCGGCTCGCCGCCCGGGACGACTCCTGAACCGCGGCCCCGGCCGCGCCTTGGGGGGGCCGCGGAGCGCCCTGACCGGGCGGCCGGCGGCGGGATGCCGTGTTCCCCCGCGTCCGGAGCCGTGCTAGACACACTCGGGTCAATCGCCTGTCCGCCAGCAGGGAGAGAGACCCATGTCCGTGACCAGACGTCAGATCATCGCGAGGACCGGCGCGTTGGGCGCCGGAATCGCCTTCTCCGGAAGCGTCTCGGAGGTGTTCGCCGGTACGGCGTTCGCCGCGGGAGCGGGCGGGTACGGCCCCCTCGTGCCCGATCCCGACGGCCTCCTCGACCTTCCCCGCGGATTCCGCTACCGCGTGCTGTCCCGCCAGGGCGACGCACTGAGTTCCGGCGAGGGAGCGGTGCCCGGGAACTTCGACGGCATGGCCGCGTTCCCCGCCCGCCGCGGCGACGGGGTGCGCCTCGTCCGCAACCACGAGAACCGCGCCACCGCCACCGCGCCCGTCCCCCTGGCCGACGGGCTGGTCTACGACCCCGCGGCCAAGGGCGGCTGCACCGTCCTCGCGCTCGACCGGGGCGGCGCGGTCACCTCGGAACGGGTGGCCATCGCCGGCACCGCCGTGAACTGCTCGGGCGGACCGACCCCGTGGCGTACGTGGCTGACCTGCGAGGAGAACGAGGACAAGGCCGGTACCGGCGGCTACGCCAAGGACCACGGCTTCATCTTCGAGGTGGACCCCCACGACCCCCGGAGCACGGGGGCCGAGCCGCTGACGGCCATGGGCCGCTTCCAGCACGAGGCCGTCGCCGTCGACCCCCGCGACGGCACCGTGTACGAGACGGAGGACGCCTTCCAGGCGCCCTTCGGCATGTTCTACCGCTTCCACCCGCGCAAGCCCCTGGGCGGCCGCGGCTCCCTGCGGGCCGGCGGCACCCTGGAGGCCATGCGCGTGCCGGGGGTGCCCGACCTGTCGGCGGTGCAGGAGACCGGTGCGTCCTTCGACGGGATCGAATGGGCGCGCGTGCCCGATCCCCTGGCGAAGCAGACCCCGCTGCGGCAGCAGG
This sequence comes from Streptomyces sp. BoleA5, assembly GCF_000373665.1. Classification (NCBI taxonomy): domain Bacteria; kingdom Bacillati; phylum Actinomycetota; class Actinomycetes; order Kitasatosporales; family Streptomycetaceae; genus Streptomyces; species Streptomyces sp. BoleA5. The sequence goes on along the minus strand of NZ_KB892135.1, from coordinate 198,389 downwards.
ACTTCGGTCCCCGCGGGATCACGCACGCCCAGAAGCTGGAGGGCTGCTACTGGGGCGGCACCAGCGTCTACTTCGTCTCCAGCTTCGCGCGTGCCGCCGAGGGCTCGGCGGCCACCCACTTCGGCCAGGTCTGGCGCTACGACCCGGCCAGGCGGCGGCTGACCCTCGTCGTGGTCTTCGGGCCCGCGACCGACGTACAGCTGCCGGGTGAGTCCCCGGACAACATCGCCCTCGCCCCGCAGGGCGGCCTGATGGTCTGCGAGGACGGCGAGGGCGCCCAGCACGTCTACGGCGTCTCCCGGCGCGGCGAGGTGTACGCGATGGCGCGCGGCCGCCAGAACATCGGTACCGCCGACGCCCCCGAATGGGGCGAGTTCGCCGGCGTCACCTTCGCGCCGGACGGCCGGACCATGTACGTGAACTGCTACAACCCCGGGACCACCTTCGCCGTCACGGGCCCCTGGGGCCGCGCTGGCGGCCACGGCTGATCCGTCGCACCATCGGACCAACCACCCAGGCGCCCGCGCGGGCCGTCGTCCCGGAGGGAGGCGCGGTGACGAGGAACAGCCCGAAGCCCGGATCCGGCAGCACGGCAGGGCTGCGCGCGAAGCTGCGCGTGCCGTCGGGCGGCGGCCCCGTGCGGCTGCGGTCGCACGACCCGCGCGGCACGCCGGGCGGCCCGGCGGGCAAGACCGAGGCGCTGGAGAGCGTTCCGTACGCCAGGGACCGGATCACGGCGCTGCAGGAGCGGCTCTTCGCGCAGAGCACGGCCGGCGATCCGCGTTCCGTGCTCGTCGTCCTCCAGGGCATGGACACCTCGGGCAAGGGCGGCTCGGTGCGGCACCTGGCCAGCCTGCTCGACCCCGCGGGATGCCGCATCACCGCCTTCAAGGCCCCCACGGCGGAGGAGAAGGCGCACCACTTCCTCTGGCGGGTCGAGCGGGCCATGCCCGGTCCCGGGCGGATAGGCGTCTTCGACCGCTCGCACTACGAGGACGTGCTCGTCCCCCGGGTCCGGGGCCGTGCCCCGCTCTCGGTGTGGGAGGAGCGCTGCGAGACCATCAACTCCTTCGAGGCCTCGCTCGCCGACGACGGCGTCAGCGTCGTCAAGGTCTTCCTGCACATCAGCCGCGACGAGCAGCGCACCCGCCTGCTGGCCCGGCTGGACAATCCCTGCAAGCACTGGAAGTTCGGCCCCGCCGATCTTGAGGACCGGGCGAGGTGGGCCGCCTACCAGCAGGCCTACGGGGACGTCCTCGGCCGCTGCTCCACGGAGGCCGCGCCCTGGTACGTCGTCCCCGCGGACCGCAAGTGGTACCGGAACTGGGCCGTCGGGCGGCTGCTGATGGAGCACCTCGACCTGATCGACCCGGTGTGCCCGCCGGCCTCCTTCGACGTCGAGGCCGCCCGCAAGCAGCTGCTGGAGGACTGACCGCAGCGGTGCGGCTCAGCCGCTGCAGGCCGTGCGCTGGGCCTCGTGCCAGGTGCAGACCGGGCAGAGGGTCGCACCCGGCTGGGAGTCGGGGTGCTCGGTCGGGTCGCCGCAGTGGACGCAGATCGCGCGGGGCTCGTCGTCGGTGGTCACCCGTTCAGGGTAATCAGCGCTCACGGAGCACCGCGACCGAGTGGCCGGGCAGGTGGAGGCAGCCGGTGTCGGTGGGCGGCGGGCAGGGGCGCCAGGCGGCGACCGGCACGTAGCCCGCCGGGTCGGTGCGGCCCGGGTGGTGCAGGGGCACCAGCGCCTCCTCGGGCGAGAAGTTGACCGCGATCCGGAAGCGTCCGCGGTCCAGCCGCAGGGTGTGCCCGCCCACGCTGACGTGGACGGCGTCCAGGGCCGGGTCGGTCAGCTCGGGCTCGGCGTGGCGCAGCGCGATCAGCCGCCGGTACCAGGCGAGCAGCTCGGCGTGCGGCTCCCGGGCCCGCTCGGACCAGTCCAGGCAGGAGCGCAGCCGGGTCGCCGGGTCCTGCGGGTCGGGGATGTCCTCGGCCTTCCAGCCGTGCTCGGCGAACTCGCGGCGGCGGCCCCGGGTGATGGCGGCGGCGAGCTCGGGGTCGTCGTGGTCGGTGAAGAACTGCCAGGGCGTGCGGGCACCCCACTCCTCGCCCATGAAGAGCATCGGCGTGTACGGGGAGGTGAGCACCAGCGCGGCGGCGGCGGCGAGCAGCCCCGGGGGGACGCTCGCGCCCAGGCGGTCGCCCGTGGCGCGGTTGCCGATCTGGTCGTGGGTCTGGGTGTAGGCGAGGAAGCGGTGGCCCGGGGTGGTCGTCAGGTCGACGGGACGGCCGTGGGCTCGGCCACGGAAATTCGAAAGGGTGCCGTCGTGGAAGAAGACCCGGCGCAGCGCCTTGGCCACGGCGGCCACCGGGGAGACGGCGAAGTCCGCGTAGTAGGCCTGGGCCTCCCCGGTGACGGCGGCGTGCAGGGCGTGGTGGAAGTCGTCGTTCCACTGGGCGTGCACGCCCATGCCGCCGGCCTCGCGCGGGTCGGTGGTGCGCGGGTCGTTGCGGTCGGACTCGGCGATCAGGAAGAGCGGGCGGCCGACCGCGGCCGCCAGCGCGTCGACCGCGCCGGACAGCTCTTCGAGCAGGTGCACCGCGCGGGTGTCGACGAGGGCGTGGACGGCGTCCAGCCGCAGCCCGTCGAGGCGGTAGTCGCGCAGCCACGCCAGCGCGCTGCCGACCAGGAAGTCGCGCACCTCGTCGGAGCCGGGGGCGTCGAGGTTCACGGCGTCGCCCCACGGGGTGTGGTGGCGGTCGGTGAAGTACGGGCCGAAGGCCGGCAGGTGGTTGCCCGAGGGCCCGAGGTGGTTGTGGACGACGTCCAGCACCACCCCGAGCCCGTGGCCGTGCGCGGCGTCCACGAAGCGCTTCAGCCCGTCGGGGCCGCCGTAGGGCTCGTGCACCGCCCACAGCGACACCCCCTCGTACCCCCAGCCGTGCGTCCCGGGGAACGGGCAGAGCGGCATCAGCTCGATGTGCGTGATCCCCAATTCGGCCAGGTACGGCAGGTGTTCGATCGCCGCGTCGAAGGTGCCGGCGGTGGTGAAGGTGCCGACGTGCAGCTCGTACAGGACCGCGCCCGGCAGCGGGCGGCCCGCCCACTCGTGGTTCCAGGCGAACCGCTCGTGGTCGACGACCGCGCTCGCTCCCTCCGGCCCGTCCGGCTGCCGGCGGGAGCGGGGGTCGGGCCGCGGCGGGCCCTCGTCCAGCGCGAAGGCGTACCGCGAACCGTGGCCGGCGGCCACGTCCGCGCGCCACCAGCCGCGCCGTTCGGGGTCGCGCTCCATGTCGTGAGCCCGGCCGTCGACCCGTACCTCCACCTCACCGGCGTCCGGTGCCCACACGTCGAAGCGCATGGGCACCATGCTGCCCGCCGTCCGGGGGGTCACACCAGGTTGACGCGCTCCTGGGAGACCGGATAACCCGCCTTGGCGAAGTGCGCCGCCATGGGGGCGTTGGTCTGGTCGGTGGCGGCGGCGATCTTCTCCGCGCCGTGACCGACCAGGTCGTGCGTGCACTCGACCAGCAGATCGTAGGCGTAGCCGTGGCCGCGCTGCCCGGGCAGCACGCCGATGAAGCCCACGCAGAATCCGCCCGGATTCCGCCCCGGCACATGGATGCCGGCGAGCTCGCCCTCGGGGGTGTACGCCAGGCGCCACCACTCGCGGGGCGACTGGAGCCAGTTGAGGAACTCCAGTTCCTCGCGGGCGGCCGCGTCCGGGCCGTGCAGCCGCACCATGCGGCGGGTGTGGGCGTCGAGGCTGCCGACCCCGATGCGCCCCAGCACGTCCAGGACCACGGCGTCGTCCGGCTCCGGCCGGTACTCCAGTCGTCCGGTGCGCTCCGGCAGCCCGCACTCGGGGGTCCAGGTGTAGCGGTAGCGCTCGACGACCAGCTCCATGCCGGAGACGATCGCCGCGTCGATGCGGGTCTGGGCGGCCTCGCGCACCTCGCGCCGGTCCCGCCAGCCGGGCGGCAGCAGCAGTTCGTACTCGGCCTTCAGCGGTGCCGTGCGCAGCAGCCGTACGGCCGCGTCGGCGTCGGTGAAGTCGAACCAGTCCAGCGCGATCGGCTTGTCGTCGGTGGGAGCGGCCCACCACGCGGCGCGGGCGACGACGGTGCCGTCGCGCAGGGCCACCCACGTCCAGTCGGGGCGGTACTCGCCGCCCTCGTCGGTCATGGCATAGGTGTGGCCCATCAGGGAGCGGCCGACCAGGCCGTCGTCCTCGGGGACCAGGGAGTTGAACAGGTGGGATTCGCCCGCGGCGAGCGGGCGGAAGACCAGATCGGTCATGAAGGTGAAGTCCTCACGGGAGAGCGGTGCGCTCCCGGTCAGACGGGGTACGCCCTGCGGACGACGGGGCGGGAGCGCGGAACGTTGAACAGGTGCATGGCTTCCGCCTCCTTCCTCGGTCAAGGGCGTGCGCCCACCGTAGCCAGGCGGGCCCCGAGGCGTCCAGGCAATTTACGGTGCCGCCGCACGGGCCGCACCTTCTGGACACCCCGCCCTCCGCGGCCCGACAATCACGCAGGTGAGCTATGAGTTCCCGACGCACCCGCCGCGTCCCACCGACGCCGAACGCGAACGCGCCATCGAGGTACTTCGCGAGGGTGCCGTCGACGGACGGCTGTCCCACGACACCTTCGTGCGCCGTATGGGACTCGCGCTCGAGGCCCGGCACTCCGCCGATCTGGCCGCACTCATCGCCGACCTGCCGCCACCGCAGGGCCGTTGGGCGAGGCTGACGGGCTCGGTCGTCCGCGCCGTCACCAAGACCTCGGCCTTCCGCGCCCGCATGAGGCTCGCCTGGGCCGTCCAGCAGCTGCCGCCCCTGCTGCTGCCCGCCCCCGGCCCCTTTCCGGTGCGGATCGGCCGGGACCTGTCGTGCACCTTCCGGCTCAGCCACTCCTCGACCTCGCGCTTCCACGCCGAGCTGAGCCACGAGGGCGGCCTGTGGGTGCTGCGCGACCTCGGCTCGATGAACGGCACCTGGGTCAACGGCCACCGCGTCATGGGCGCGGCCGCCGTCCGCCCCGGCGACCAGGTCACCTTCGGGGCGATGAGCTTCCGTCTCGCCACCGCCTGAGCCCCGGGCCACGGCGCGGCTCACGGCCCGAACATCGGCTCGTAGGTGTCGTAGGGTCCGTCGCCCCCGCCCGTGTACGGCAGGAAATCCGGCGCCGTGCGGGCCGCCGTCGTCCGCAGCCGGGCGACGACCTCCTCGACCGGAGGGGGCGTCAGCCCGAGGGCCGCGACCAGCTCGGCGCGTTCGCGGTCCAGGTCCGGTTGGTCCTCGCGCGCCTCGGCGTCCAGCTTCTCCGGGGAGAGCCCCGAGTCCACGTCACGCCACCACACCGGGCAGGAGACGATCAGCTCCACCGCCTCGGGCAGGTCCGCGCCGATCAGCGCCGCCTGCCCCTCGGAGTCCGCGTACACCACGGGCCGCTCTGCGTCGCCGGGTTCGCCGCACAGGTAGAACGTGCCGCCGGCGGCGTCGCCCGCCATGGGGCGCATCGCGAGGCCCGAGGGCAGGCGCAGCTCGTCGATCGGGTCGCGCCTGGTGATGTCGAAGTCAGCGGTGCGGGTGAGGCCCGAGGCCGCGACCGGGTCGTTCTCGATGCGGGTGAGCAGGGCTTCCGAGGCGTCCATGGCAGGACGTTAACAGCGGGGTCCGACAGTCCGGTCCGCGTCGCTCAGGCCGTGCGGGACCGCAGTGCCGCCTCCCGGCCGCCCGCGAGGCGCAGCACCTGCCCGCGGAACGGCGGCGGCCCCTCGTCGGCGGTGGCGAAGCGCAACTCGTGGCCGTCCGGGTCGCGCAGTCGCGGGAGGAGCCAGCCGCGGGTGGTGCGGACGACGGCGCCGTGCGGCTCGCCGAGCGCGTCCAGCCGGGCCGCCAGCGCCTCCAGCGCCGGGAGGTCCGGGACGCCGAGGGAGAACCACGCGAAGCCCGCGGAGGCGGCCGCGAGGGCGGGGTCGTGGCGCAGGCACAGTACGGGCCCGCCGCCGGGGTGGGCCATGGCGACGCCGGCGAAGGCGCCGCCCTCCGTGAACTCCGCGATCCTGTGGTGGCCGAGGACCCGCTCGTACCACGCCTGCGACCGGGCCGGATCGCCGACGGGCAGCGTGACGTGGTGCACCCCCGCCAGACGCGGGATGAAGGGAATATCGGTATACATGCGGCATACCGTACAGCGCGTCCGGTCGTGGGACGCGGGGCGGAAGCGGCGTGCCGAGGGGCGGCCGACGACCGCGATTGACGGGTCGTCAGCAACCCGTCGCCCCGCGCCCCGTCGGGTGACCCCGCGCACCGGACCGTCTTCCGCCCCGAGGCGTCACTCGTCCACGTCGCGCACCAGCAGGCCCACCGGCAACCGCTCCAGCAGCTCCGCCAGCGGCACCACGGCCTGGAACGGACGGCCCGTCAGCACCTCCGTCCACACCCCCTCCGGCAGCACCAGTTCCGAGCCGCGCCAGCCACCCGCGTCCGCGAGCCGTCGCGACAGCCGGGTGACGACCGTGAGCGCCCGGCCCCCGCGGACGAAGGCCACGCAGTGCTCCCCGGCCGGGCCACGCGCGTACAGCGGCTCGTACGAGGCCTGCGGGCCGGTGAACCACTGCGGGCGCGCCCGGCGCAGGCGCAGGGCGAACTCCGTCACCCGCCGCTTCTCGCTCACCTCGCCCGCGCCCTCGCCCTCGCCCGCGCCCGCGCCCGCGGCCGTGCCCGGGTCGTACGGATGGCGGTTGGCGGGGTCGACGAGCAGCAGCTGCCGCTCCTCGTCGCCCTGGTAGACGTCGGGCACGCCCGGCATGGTCAGGTGCGCCAGGTGAGCGCCGAGGACGTTGACGCGTTCGGGCCCGCGCAGGGCGCGGTCGATGCGCTCGGTGGCGAAGGCGGCCGGTCCGCCGACCAGTTCCCGGACGAAGCCGGTCATGTCCCGCTCGTACTCGGGCTGCTGCTCGGTCCACGAGGTCCGCAGGCCCGCCTCGCGCTCCGACTTGAGCATGGTCGCCGCCACCAGGTCGGCCACGCCGGGGTCGCAGAAGACGGCCGCGTACTGCCAGGCCTGGTACTCCACATGGCGCTCCGGGCACGGGATCCCGCGGTGCTCCAGGTACTCCCGCAGATTCGCCGAGACCTCGCCCAGCCAGTCGGCCCACTCGCCGGGCAGCTCGCTCAGCGCGGCGAGCCGGGCGCGGACGTCGGCGCTGCGCTTGGTGTCGTGGGTGGAGCGCACCGTCCCGGTGAGCGGCCAGTCGCGCAGCAACCGCTCGCAGAAGGCGTGGAACTCCTCGGGCGAGGTGGCGGGGCGGTCCGGCTCCCGGCCGACCTCGTTGAGGCTGAGCAGGGGGTGGTAGCGGTAGAAGGCGGTGTCCTCGGCGGACTTGGCGCGCAGCGCCGAGGAGACCTGCGCGAAGCGCACCGTGAAGTCCGCCGCGGCCTGGCCGCCGCCCCGGTGGCGGCCCAGGGCCAGGTCGCACACCGTCCCGGCCGCCGGGAGCCCGGTGGCGCCGGCGGCGGCCTCCAGCAGCGCGGTGTCCTGAGCGTCCGCCGGCTCGCCGGGGACGACGTACGGGCGGTAGCGCGGCAGTCGCACGAGCGTCGCCTCGAGGGCCTCGCGCAGCGCGATGGGCTCCAGCCCGGTGGCGCGGACGGCGGAGCGGGTGAGCCGGTCCACCTCGGCAGCCAGGTCGTGCGTGACGATGTGCTCGGCGGCGGCCCGTACGGTCGGCGCCCACTCGCCGCCCGCGTCGGCGGGGGCGGCGGTGAACCCGCGGTAGCAGCGGGTGATCTCCTCGACGCCCGCCGGGTCGGTGAACAGCCCGTCGAGCCGGTCCAGGGCGTCGTAGCCGGTCGTACCGGAGCAGGCCCAGCCGGCCGGCAGCCGCTCGTCGCCGGTGAGGATCTTCTCCACCACCGTCCAGCGGCCGTTCGAGGCGTCGGCGAGCCGCCGCAGGTAGCCGGCGGGGTCGGCGAGGCCGTCCGGGTGGTCGATGCGCAGGCCGTCGGCAACGCCCTCGTCCAGCAGGCGCAGCAGGGTGGCGTGGGTGGCGGCGAAGACCTCGTCGTCCTCGACGCGGACCGCGATGAGTTCGGAGATGGTGAAGAAGCGCCGGTAGTTCAGCTCGGTGCGGGCCTGCCGCCACCAGGCGAGCCGGTACCACTGGGCGTCGACCAGCGCGCGCAGCGGCAGCTCCTCGGTGCCGGGGCGCAGGGGGAAGGCGTGGTCGTGGTAGCGCAGTACCCGCGCGCCGGCGGCGCGGTCGCGTTCGACGCGCAGGTCGGGCAGCACCTCCTCCAGCGGGCCGCCCAGCACCGGCAGCAGCAGCCGGTCGCCCTGTGCCGCCCAGTCGACGTCGAACCAGCGCGCGTACGGGGATCGAGGGCCGTCCCGCAGCACCTCCCACAGCGGCCGGGCCAGGTGCTCGGGCGCGGGTACGGCCATGTGATTGGGCACCACGTCCAGCACGAGCCCGAGGCCGTGCGCGCGGGCGGTGCGGGCCAGCGCCCGCAGTCCCTTCTCGCCGCCCAGTTCCTCGCGCACCCGGGTGTGGTCGACGACGTCGTAGCCGTGCGTGGAGCCCGGAACGGACTGCAGCACCGGGGAGAGGTGCAGATGGGAGACGCCGAGCGCCGCCAGACGGGGGACGACGGCCTCGGCCGCGGCGAAGGGGAAGTCGGGCTGGAGTTGGAGCCGGTAGGTGGCGCTCGGAACGGAGGGGACGACAGCGGTCGGCGGGGTCGCGGCGCTTTCTGTCATGGAGGACTGACTACCCCGCCGACCGGTACGCCCATCACATCGGGCGGCCGGTTACGCCGGGCGCTGCAGGACCACCATGCTCCGGTCGGCCAGCCGCAGCCGGTCGCCCTGGGTCACCTTGCGCCCCGAGCCGGGGGCCACGCCCTCCGGGCGCTGGGTGTCCACGACCACCTGCCACTCCTTGCCGTGGTTGACCGGGACCACGAAGTCCAGCGGTTCGTGCCAGGCGTTGAACATCAGCAGGAAGGAGTCGTCGCCGATGCGTTCCCCGCGGTCGCCGGGCTCGGAGATCGCGCTGCCGTTGAGGAAGACCACCAGCGCGTTGGCCTGGGCCTCCTGCCAGTCGTCCTGGGCCATCTCCTCACCCTCAGGGGTGAACCAGGCGATGTCCGAGAGCTCGTCGTGCGTCCCCTCGACCGGCCGGCCGTGGAAGAAGCGGCGGCGCCGGAAGACGGGATGGTCGCGGCGGAGCCACACCATCTGGCGGGTGAAGTCGTGCAGCCGCTCGGTGTCCGCGTCGCCCTCCTTGGGCCACGGCACCCAGGCCAGTTCGTTGTCCTGGCAGTAGGCGTTGTTGTTGCCCTGCTGGGTGCGGCCGAACTCGTCGCCGTGGGCGAGCATCGGCACGCCCTGGGAGAGCATCAGGGTGGCGATGAAGTTGCGCATCTGGCGCTCGCGCAGGGCGAGCACGTCCTCGTCCTCGGACTCGCCCTCGGCGCCGCAGTTCCACGAGCGGTTGTGGCTCTCGCCGTCCCGGTTGTTCTCGCCGTTGGCCTCGTTGTGCTTGTCGTTGTACGACACCAGGTCGCGTAGCGTGAAGCCGTCGTGGCAGGTCACGAAGTTGATGGAGGCGAGCGGCCGGCGGCCGTCGTCCTGGTAGAGGTCGGAGGAGCCCGTCAGCCGGGAGCCGAACTCGGCCAGCGTGGCCGGTTCGCCGCGCCACAGGTCGCGCACGGTGTCGCGGAACTTTCCGTTCCACTCCGTCCACAGTGGCGGGAAGTTGCCCACCTGGTAGCCGCCCTCGCCGACGTCCCAGGGCTCCGCGATCAGCTTCACCTGACTGACCACCGGGTCCTGCTGCACGAGGTCGAAGAACGAGGAGAGCCGGTCCACCTCGTGGAACTGCCGGGCCAGGGTCGCCGCGAGGTCGAAGCGGAAGCCGTCGACGTGCATCTCGGTGACCCAGTAGCGCAGCGAATCCATGATCATCTGCAGGACGTGGGGGCTGCGCATCAGCAGCGAGTTCCCCGTGCCGGTGGTGTCCGTGTAGTAGCGCGGATCCTCGGCCAGCCGGTAGTACGAGGCGTTGTCGATGCCCCGGAAGCACAGCGTCGGCCCCAGGTGGCTGCCCTCGGCCGTGTGGTTGTACACCACGTCGAGGATCACCTCGATGCCCGCCCGGTGCAGCTCGCGCACCGCCGTCTTGAACTCCAGCACCTGCTGGCCGCGGTCGCCCATCGAGGCGTAGGCGTTGTGCGGGGCGAAGAAGCCGATGGTGTTGTAGCCCCAGTAGTTGCGCATCCCGGCGTCCACCAGGCGGTGGTCGTGGACGAACTGGTGGACCGGCATCAGTTCCAGCGTCGTGACGCCCAGCTCCGTCAGGTGGGAGATCACCGCGGGGTGGGCGAGCGCCGCATAGGTGCCGCGGATCTCCTCCGGCAGTTCCGGGTGGAGCATCGTCAGGCCCTTGACGTGGGCCTCGTAGATGACGGTGCGGTGGTAGTCGATGCGGGGACTGCGGTCCTCCGCCCAGTCGAAGTAGGGGTTCACCACCACGGAGGTCATGGTGTGCGGCGCCGAGTCCAGGTCGTTGCGGGACTCGGGCTCACCGAAGCGGTAGCCGTACACCGCCTCGTCCCAGTCGATCGTCCCGCTTATCGCCTTCGCGTACGGGTCCAGCAGCAGCTTCGCGGAGTTGCAGCGGTGGCCCCGGGTCGGTTCGTGGGGGCCGTGGACGCGGAATCCGTAGCGCTGACCGGGCATGACGCCCGGGAGGTACGCATGGCGGACGAAGGCGTCCGCCTCGCGCAGCTCGACGGCGGTCTCCGAGCCGTCGTCGTGCAGCAGACACAGCTCGATCCGTTCCGCGGCCTCGGAGAAGACCGCGAAGTTGGTGCCGGCGCCGTCGTACGTGGCGCCGAGGGGATATGCCTGACCCGGCCAGACCTGCATGTCGTCGACTCTTCCACTTCTTCGCCGGGCGCCGGTAGGCCGCACCCCGGCCACATCGGTGCCGAAAGGGCATCGTCACGCAATCGGGCCCCTCCCGGTATGGAATCGCCAAGATCTTCCCCGTTACGGGTGTCCCACTTCCCCTGCCTGCCGCAAGAATCCACCGTCCCGGGGCAACCTGTGCCGTCGAGGTGCCGTCGATACGAGCGACGGTACGACACAGGGGAGACCTGCGTGACGGATCAGGGGGAAAGCCGTTCCTCACCGCGAAAGGGAGGGCTCGGGCGCGGAATCAGGCGCGCCCTGTGGGGCGCCGTCGCTGCCGTCGCCGCCACGGCGGTGATGATCGGGATCACCCTGCCGCGTGACGCCTCCGGCGACGACCACTCCACGACGGGCGGCCCCGCCGCCGGGCCGGGAGCGCCGGGACGGCAGAACGCGGGCAGCGGTGATGCGACGGAGGACGAGGCGCCCGAGGGCGTACACCAGAGCGGTCTCGGGCCTCTGACCAAGGCAGAGGTCGACCGGGCGAAGTCCATAGCCCTGCACCACCGCGACGCGCTGTGTCGACACCAGGAGGGCCGGCCGGGGCGCCGGCTCCGCCGTCCTGAAGACCACCAGAACCCCGGTCACCAAGGAGCTCGCCGCCGACTCCGCGCCGCGCCGCTGGTGGCGGGTGGTCTCCACGGCCGGGAAGAACGCCGACCGGCATCCGCGCTCCTGGGAGCTGGTCCAGCAGCACTCCGACCGGTACGACGCCCACGCCTACACCTCGAAGGACCTGTACGTCACCCAGTAACGGGCCTGCGAGCGACTGTCCAGCGGCAACAGCGACCCGGCCTGCCGCGGCCGGGGCACCTCGGTGGACAAGTGGGCGAACGGCGAGGCCCTCACGCACCCGGTGATGTGGGTCAACGTCGGCTTCCACCACATCCCGCGCGACGAGGACCAGACGCCCATGCCGATCCACTGGCAGGGCTTCCGGCTCGCGCCGCGCGACGTGACGGCCATGAGCCCGCTCACACCGGACGAACTCTCGGGCCGCAACGGACGGGGACAGTGACCGTCCGGCCCCGTCGGACCCGGTAAGCATGTGGTGAAGTAGCGTCGTTACGGCTGCACCGCCTCCCGCCCCGCAGTACCCTTCCTTGATCGTGGACGGGGGCGGGAAGGCGGGTGCAGTCGTGATGTCGGGAGGTCTGGTGCTCCCCGGTGGTGGTGATCAGGGGGACCCGGGCGGCGGCATCGGCGAGGCAAGCACCGGTACGGCCGCCCTCGCACTGCCGTTGGAGATCGGAGCGGAACTGGACTGGGGCGCCGACGAGTGGGCCGAGGTGCGTACCCGCGCACGGCGCGCCGGACGGGCGTACGTATGGCTCAATCTCGTCGAACAGCGCCTGCGCGCCGTCGTCAACGCCGTGCTGCGCCCCATCTACGAACCCGTGCACGGCGACGAGTGGGTGGTGGCGGCCGCGGGCCCGGCCGGTCACGAGTGGGTGCAGCGGGCCGCCGCCGTGCGCGAGGTCAGCCGGCGCAAGGGCTTCCTGCTCGACCCGGCCGACGACAACATCCTCAGCTTCCTGACCCTGCCGCAGCTGCGCGAGCTCGCCGTCCAGCACTGGCCGTGCTTCGAGCCCTACCTCGACGACCGCCGTGAGCTCGAACTCGCCCTGGACGAGCTGGAGGTGGCCCGGCACGTCGTCTCCCGCAACCGGGCCCTGTCCCGCACCGTCCTGGACCAGGCCGAGCGGGCCGCCGCCCGGCTGCTGGACGTGCTCGGCTCCGGGCCCGGCTACCCCTCCGCCGAGCGGCTGCCCGTGGACGCCGTCGAGGAGCTCGTCGCCGACCGCTACGCCGACGTCGTCGGCGTCTATCCCGACCGCGTGCGGCTGCAGCGGCAACTGCCCGCCGAGGACCTGTTCGGGAGCGCGCGGCGGCTCGACGCCGTGGGCATCGGGCTCAACCTGCTCGTGCAGAACTACTCCGGCAAGCGGCTGGTGCGGCTGGCGGAGTCCGGCTGCCGGGTGCGGCTGCTGTTCCTCAACCCGGCCAGCAGCGCCGTCCGCCGGCGTGAGCGCGAACTCGGGCTCGGCCGCGGCGAACTCAGCCGCTCCGTCGAGATGAACATCATGCACATGCGGCGGGTGCGGGCCCGGCTGCGGGACACCGCCGCGTTCGAGATCCGGGTCTTCGACGAGACCCCGCGTTTCACCGCCTACCTCGTGGACGGCGACACCTCGGACGGCATCGCGGTCGTCCAGCCCTATCTGCGCAAGGCCCGCGGCATGGAGGCGCCGGTGCTCATCCTGCGCGGCGGGCCGCGGGAACTCGTGCAGACCAGGGCCGGCGAGACCCCTGAGGCCGAGCACGGGCTGTTCGAGATCTACCGCGAGGAGTTCGAGGGCGTCTGGGCCGACTCCCGTCCGGTCTCCTGACGGCCCGGTGGCCGGCCCCGGCGGACGGCCCCGGGCGGGCCTCTCCCGCAGCCCGGCCGCAGCAGTGTCAGTGGCGCGCGGGATGATGGAGCGACACACGGGGGAACAGCGGGAAGGACGTACGCCAATGGGCATGGGACGACGCCGGGCAAGGCCGGCCGGCACCGGACGGAGGAGGACCGCGGGCATCCGCCCGCGCGGCGCGGGGGACTCCGCGGGCACGGGGGCCGCGCGATGAGCTGGATCAGCGACGCGCTGGTCGCGTTCGACCTGGAGACCACCGGCACCGACGTCGAGACCGACCATATCGTCACCGCCGCCGTCGTCCGGCTGGAGGCCGACGGGGCCGTCTCGCACGAGCGCACCTGGCTGCTCGACCCGGGCGTCGCCATACCCGAGCAGGCGTCGGCGATCCACGGCATCTCGACCGCCCACGCCCGCGCGCACGGTGCCCCGGCCGGCACGGCGGTCGGCGAGATCGCCCACGCCGTCGCCGAGGTGCTGCGCTCGGGCACACCGCTGGTGGTGATGAACGCCCGCTACGACCTGTCGCTGCTCGACCGCGAATGCCGGCGGCACGGCGTCGCGTCGGTCGGCGAACGGCTGGGCGGCGTGCCCGCGCCCGTCATCGACCCGCTGGTCATCGACAAGCACGTCGACAAGTACCGCAAGGGCAGGCGGGCCCTGCAGGCGCTGTGCGCCCATTACGGGGTGGAGTTGGAGGGCGCGCACGACGCGCGGGCCGACGCGGTGGCCGCGGCCCGCGTGGTGCGCCGCATGGGGGAGCGGCACGAGCCCGTCGGCCTGATGGCGCTGGCGGACCTGCACGCCCTTCAGGTCCGGGCGGCGGCCGAGCAGTCGGCCTCCCTCCAGGCGTATCTGCGGCGCACCGCCGACCCGGCGGCCGTCGTCGAGCAGGCCTGGCCGGTCATCCCCCGGCCGAGGTGACCGAGGGTCCCCGCGGGGAGGCCGGGGGCGCCGTGTCGCAGTCGAGGATCCGCCCGTCCACGGTGCCGACCAGCAGCCTGCCGGCACCGGCCGCCGCGAGCGACAGGGGCACGACCACGTGCCCGTCGACGCGCAGCCGGTGCCGTCCGCGCTGACTGCCGGTCCGCACGTCGAGCAGCACGACCTCCCCGGACCGGTGCGCGGCGTAGACGGTGTCCTCGTCCGCGTCCAGGGCCGTGACCGGCTCGTCGGCGGCGAACACCCACTCCGGCGCGCCGTCCGGAAGCCGGCGCCGCACCACGAAGGCGTTCCGCGCGAGCGTCTCCTCGTCGTCGCGGACCACGGCGGCCTGCGCCAGCGCGCTGCCGTCCAGCTGGACGGCCGGGCCGGGGAACAGGTGCGAGCCGCGCCCGGTCTCCCAGTCGAGGGCGAAGAGCCCGCGCAGCGCGGGCTCCGCGCCCGGCTGCCCGTCGGCGAGCGCGCAGACCCACGCCCGGCCCCGCGGCACACCGTGGAGATCCCGCACGAACAGCGGCTCCGTGCCGCGCCGCAGGCGGAAGTCGCTCGCGGTCAGCGTGAAGCGCGCCAGCTCCGTGCCGTCGGACGCGAGGAGGCGGCTTCGGCCGCCCCGCTGGTCGTGCGAGCCCTCCCGGATGACGAGCCGGCCGTCACGGCTCGCGGTGAACGTCACGGCGTGACCCGGGTCGAAGGCCTCCAGGGAGCGTCCGTCCGCCAGTGACAGCCGCTCGACCAGCGTGCCGTGGCCCTGCCACCCCGACCCGGCCGGGCGCACGGTGTGCAGCACATTGACCCAGGCCGACGCCTGGTCTGCGCCGACGTGGATCTGCCGTGCGCCGTCCAGGTCCGGGACGGCCCACTGAAGGTCCCCCGACGGCAGCCGGCACTCCAGCCGCGTGCCTTCGGCCGTGGCCAGCACCCGGCCGTCGCCGAGCACCTCGACCGCCCGTACCTGGCGGCGCGGTTCCCACGCCCTCCCCACGGCGTTGCCGTGCTCCGTCAGCAGGGCCCGGGCGCGGCTCCGGTCCAGCGGCCCCTCGTACCGGACGCGCGGGCCCATCACCTCGCGGTACCCGGCGGACCGAGGAGGCACCGCCCGCCAGTCGTCACGTTCCAGTACGGACTCGAAGCCGTGGCTGAAGGCGTGCTCGCAGTCCTTGTCCTCGGGCGAGACCACCAGGCGCAGCCGCCGCTCGTCCAGCCACCGCACGGAGGTCACCTGCCGGCCGCCGTCGAGGAGCGGCTCGACCCGGCCCGACTCCACGTCCATGAGCAGCAGTTGCCCCTCGAAGTCCCAACTGCCGTCGTAGCGGCCCACACCCACGGCCACCAGCGGGAGCGTCGGGTGGAAGGCCGCCGACATCACCGGCCACGGGCAGGCGTGCACATGCAGGCAGCGCAGGTCCCGCGCGTCGTAGACGCCGACGCGGTACCGCGGCCAGCGGTCGATCGGAGCCCGTCCCGAGGCCGGCCAGTGGATCCATCCCAGGTCGCCGCCCACGACGAGGCGTCCCAGCCGCTCGTCGGCGACGGCGACGTCCGGTACACCAATCTCGGCGAAGGGCCGGTCACCGAGGACACGGTGGACGATCGACGAATCCGGCATGGACACCGCCCTGACTGGAGGAGTGCCCATCCTCGCAGCCCGGGCGGCGCCAAGGGGTCAGAAGGGGTACCAGCGCACCGACGGATCGCCGTCCCGCAACGAGGCCACCCGCCGGCGGAACTCCGCGAGCGCCGCCGGGTTGCCCGGCGCGTGCTGCGCCACCCAGGCGCAACTCGCCGTCTCCCGCGCGCCGCGCAGCACCGCGCAGCCGGCCCACTCGCGCACGTCCCAGCCGTAGGCGGCCGTGAAGGCGTCGTAGGCGTCGGGCGTGAGGCCGTAGCGGTCCCTGCTGAGCGCCATGACGACGAGGTCGTGCTCGCGCAGATCGGCGGAGAAGGTCTCCAGGTCCACCAGGACCGGACCGCCCGGGCCGACGTGCACATTGCGCGGCAGCGCGTCGCCGTGGACGGGCCCCGGGGTGAGGTGCGGGACCAGCGCGGCCGCGGCGGCGGCGAAACCGTCCCTGCGTTCCCGCAGATACGCGGCGTCCGCGGGGTCGACCGCCGTTCCGGCCAGCCGCAGCCAGCGCTCCACACCGTCCAGCAGGTCGCGCGGCGGCAGGGCGAAGTCCGGCTCGGGCAGGGCGTGCACGAGCCGCAGCAGCGCGGCGAGGTCGGCGGGCTCCGCGGGCCGTACGGCGTCCGGCAGCCGCTCCCAGTACGTGACCGGGTGCCCCTCCACCAGCCGGGCCTCCGGCGCCGCCGCTCCGACGGCCGGAACGCCGTGCGCGGCCAGCCAGGACGCCGTGCGCACCTCGCGGGCGGCCCGGTCCAGCAGTTCGGGACCGCGGCCGACCTTCGCGACGGTCACGCCGTCCGCGAGCTCGAACACCGCGTTCTCGCCGAGCGCGATCAGCCTCGCGCCGTCCTGCCCGTCCGCCGCGAGCACGGCCCGGGCGAGCTCTTCGGTGAACGCCATACGGCAATGATCGCAGATCAGTAGGCTGGCCCGGTGACCGAGGAAGACGTCATGGCCTTCTGCGAGATGCTGCCGCGGCTGCGCCGCGCGGCGCGTGGCGCGAGCGCCGACCCGCACGACGCGGCCGAACTCGAGGCCGTCACCGAGACCGTGCGGCGGGGCGCCGGCGACATGGACGCGGTCACCGACCTCGGGCACCGGCTCGGCGTCCGGGTCGTCGACGGCCGCACCTATGCCGGCGGCTACTCCCAGGTGCCCGGTACGACCGGCGGGGGCGGCGGCATCCTGCGCCACCGCTGCCCGCGCGGCCTCTGCGCCCGCAGCGCGGACCCGACGGCGTCCGTCACCACCCCGCGCTGCGAGATCTGGGACGCCGAACTGCGATCCGTCTGGTACTAGACCCGCCCTGCGGGTTCCCGTGGGGGAAGAGGAGGGGTGTCCGGTGCGCGCAGCCGTAGAGCGCGGAAGCCGGCCGGTGCCGGCGGCCGGCGCGCCAGGGCCTCGGGGCGGACGCGCGCGCCGGGCGACGCGACGCCGCAGGGATCCGGAAGGCGGGTCGTAGCGCGGTGGCGGGTCTGCTGGACGAGATCGGCGGGAAGCTCGCCGAGCGCTGGGTCTCCCTGCTCGCGCTGCCCGGGCTGCTCTTCCTCGGCACCGCGTGGGCCGCCCATGTGCTGGGCGGCGGGCGGCCGTTCGACGTGGGCCGCCTGCTGCGCGAGGTCGAGCGCTACGCGGACTGGACCGACGCCCACGGCGGGGCCGGGCTCTTCCTGGCCCTGGCCGCCGTGCTGCTGCTCGCCGTCGTACCGGGCCTGGCGGTGCAGGCCCTGGCCCGCGCGGTCCAGGTGCTCTGGCTCGGGCCCTGGCCCGGCGGGGCGGGGGAACGGCTCGTGCGCCGCCGCCGCGCCCGCCGTGAACGCGCCGACGCGGAGGTCGTCGCCCACCTGCGGAACCACGAACGCGACGGCGACGAGGCCGAACTGGCCGCCGCCCGCGCCGCCGAGGCGCGCCGGGACCGGATCGCGCCCCTGCCCCCGGCCCGTCCCACCCGCATGGGCGACCGGATGCATGCCCTGGAGCACCGCGTCGGCGCGTACTACGCGGTGCCCTTCACGGCGGTCTGGCCGCGTCTGTGGCTATCGGCGACGGAGGCCGACCGCGGGGAGATCCGTACGGCGGCCGGTGCCTTCGAGGCGTCCACCCGGCTGTGCGGATGGGGCCTGCTGTACGCGGCGCTGGCCTGCGCCACCGGGTGGTGGCCCGCCCTCGTCGCGGGCGCCGTGGTCGTCCTCGCCGCCTGGTGGCTCGGCCGCGAACGGCTCTTCGCCCTCGCGGACCTCGCCGACGCCGTCGTGGACCTGCGCCTGCGCTCCGTCGCCCGCGCGGTGGGGATCGCCGTCCCGCCGGGGCCCGTCGCCCCGGCGACGTGGCGGGAGCTCGACCTGGTGCTGCGCCGCCGCCGGTGAGCGCGCCCGGGGGAACGTCGGCACGATGCGCCGGGCCGCCCGGCCCGCCAGGAGATCGGACGAGGATGCTGCACCTGCTGTTCCTGACGTACACCGGACGGGAAGAGGACGCCGGCCCGTTCGTCGCCGCCCATGTCGCGTTCCTGGAACGCCACCACCGCGCCGGCACCTTTCTGCTCTCGGGTCAGACGGTGCCCTCGTGCGAGGGCGGCGTGATCCTCGCCCGCGGGGCGGACCGCCGGGCCGTCGAGCGGATCGCCGCGGAGGACCCCCTGGTGACCGCGGGGGTCGCGGTGTACACGGTCACCACCGTCGACCCGGCCCGCGTTCATCCGGTCCTGGCCGGGCTGCTCGGCGGAGCCTGACGTCCCGTCGCGCTCAGCGGCCGATGTGGACGAAGGGGGCCCAGGCCGCGGGGGAGCGGGCGTAGCGGGTGCGCAGGGCGCGGACGACGTGGTTGAGGGCGCGGCCGGTGTCCGCGGGGGCGACGGCGCCGGGCGCCGGGGCGCGGAGCGCGGCGTACAGGCGGGCGGACAGGAGCGCGGAGACCGCGTCGTCGGCCTCCCACAGGGCGCCGACGACCTGGGGGTAGCCCGCGGTCTGGAAGGCGGAGGCGAGGTGGGCCGCCTCGTCGGGCAGGTGCCCGGTGCGGGCGGTGTGGCAGGCGAGGAGCACCGCCAGTTCGGCGTAGAGGAGTTCCTGCCGGGAGACGTCCCCGGCGCTCAGCGGCCCGCCGTGCAGGAGCAGGCGGCTGGCGGACGGGTCCTGCGGGTCGCTGACGCCGTGGCAGGCGAAGTGCACCCAGCGCGCGGTGCGCAGGGCCGCCAGGACGCGTTCGGGTGTGGCCGCCTCGCCCTCGAGGGCGCGTACGCCGCCCAGCGCGTCCTCGATCGCGGCGATCTCACGGGCCGAGGTGCCCGCCGAGCCCGCCGTGCCGGTGGGCCGGCCCACCGCGAGCAGCCGTCCCCCGGTGCGGCCGGAGGAGATCTGCCGGGCGTGCCGCAGGGCGCGCAGGGTGGGGGTGTAGGAGGAGGCCACCCGGTCCAGGACGGTCCGCCCGTCGGGCAGTTGGTGCTTGCGCTGGAGCCCGGCGGCATGCAGCGGCAGGTATGCCAGGGGCCCCGAGGCCGACCACCACAGCCGGGGAGCGGCCGACGCGGGGGCGTCCCCCGGGAGCGGGCGGGTGAGGTCCAGGGCGGTGAGCACCGGTTCGGCCACCGTGCGCCAGAGCCAGGCGAGGGTGTCCAGCACGAGTTCGCGGGCGCGGTCGTGCTCCTCTTCGGGCGCGCTGCGCGGGAGGTTCACGGCCTCCAGGAACTCCGCTGCCCGCAGGGCAAGCTGTCCCTCCGTCAGTTCCCGAAGCGGCACGTGGAAGATCCGCTCCCGGGTGACGACGACGACGTCGCAGCGCAGCCGGTCCACGTTGACCGCGACGACCGGTCCCTGTGCGGCCACCTCCCGCATCTCCCGCTCCGTGGGCGGCATCAGGAACCGCTCGAAGCCGGCGGTGCCGCGGACGCGCATCAGCAGCGCCTCCCACTCGGCGGCGGCGACGTGCCGTTCCATGACGTCCTCGCCCGCCTCGGCCCGCCGCAGCCGTCTCCCGAGCGCGGAGAACTCCCGGGCCAGCAGGGGATGCGCCGAGGACAGCGCGGTCAGGTCGGCGCGGGCCTCCAGGTCCTGGCCCATCAGCACCGCCCGGCTCTGCTCCAGCAGCGCCAGCGCCTGCGCGGGCCGTCCCGCGGCGAGCGCCGCGGCGCAGCCGGTCCGGCCCAGGCTGGTGCCCGTCAGCGGGTCCGGCCGGCCCGCCCCCTCCGGGTCGCCGCCGTCCGTCCGCAGGTGCGCCATGGCGTAGCGGCGGCCGAGCAGCGCGCCGCCGACGTATGCCCGGCGGTCCTGCCGGGTCAGGGCGAGCGAGGCCACCGACGGCAGGGTCTCCAGGGCCCGCGCCGCCGCGTCGGCGGCGGCCGCCCAGTCGTGGTGCTCCAGCGCGTCGGCCATCGCGATGCGCGCCACCTCGAACCGCAGCGCCGGCATCTCGCCGCCGGGCTCCGCCGCGAGCGCGACCTCGGCCGCCCGTGCCGCCCGCCGGTCCCCGCGGACCGTGGCGTCGGTGTAGTCCGCCCAGTGGCCGTAGGAGGCCACCATCCCGCCCAGCAGGTCCGTCAGGCCCGGGGTCCGCTCCACGCGCCGCGAGGCGTCGGCGATCCTGCGGCGCGCCTCGGCGGACAGGGCGGGGTCCTGGGTGAGCCCTGCGAGGTTGGTGAGCGCGTTGGCGTACTCGGCCTCGCCCGCGGCGCGTTCCGGCGCGTCGTCTGGCAGCCGGTCGAGCGCCGCGCGCAGTTCCGCGCAGCAGGCGCGGAGGGCCGCGGAGTCCATGGCGAGCACCGCCCGCATGTGCTGCCAGGGCGCCGAGGCGAGGAGCAGACGGGCGTGTTCCGGGGTGCCGTGGGGGAGTTCGGCCAGGACGCGGTCGCCCAGCGCGGCCGCCTCCTCGATCACGGCCGGGTCCTGGTCGGCCGTGTAGCGCATCGCGATGAGCGCCATCAGCAGGCTCGCCGTCTGGGCCCGTTCGGGGCTTCCGGCCTCCGTCCGCTCCAGTGCCCCGCGCAACTGCCGCTCTGCGTCGGCGAGGAAGGCGGGATCGATGCCCTGGGGTGTGCCAGGACCCTTGGCCATGGCCCTCAGCAGGGGCTGCAGTTCGGGAGGGACGGGGAAGGCCGAGGTGAAGCGCGTCAAAAGGTCCTCGCCCGCGTCGTCACGCGCGTCGTCACCCGGTTGCGGCCCGGGCGCCGGCACCGGCGCCGGCACCGGCACCGGTTCGGGAGCGGGAGCGGGGCCGGCCCGGACGTCGTCCCGCGGCAGGGGCGTTCGCAGGTGCACCGGCGGCAGCGCGGGCGCGAAGCGCACCATCATCGGCAGGAACCGGGTCGCCACCGAGCCCAGTGCGCGCGGCAGGAGCCGCATCCTGCTGCGGAGTTCGCCCACCGCTGCCGCCTTCTGCGCGATGTGCGCAAGCAGCGGATGGCCCGGCGGCAGCCGTTCCAGGAGCGCGCGCAGCATCCGCTCCGCCTCGGCGGCGTCCGCGACCTCCCAGGCGATGACCGCGCGGGCGGCCAGCAGCGAGGCCGCGTTCACCTCGTAGGCCCCGTCCTCGTCCGGCAGTCCCTCGGCCCGGTACGCCTCCAGGTGGCCCATCGCCTCGTCGATCGTCGCCCGGGCCGGTGCCCGGGGCAGCGTGCACATCAGCGCCACGGCCAGCGCGAAGTGGACGCCGCGCACCTCGTGCCGGTCCCGGAGCCCGCCCATGGTGCGCCCGCTCGCGGCTGCCAGCGCCAGTCGCCCGGCCTGTACGGCGATGTCCACCGCCTCCCGGTCCCGCGGGTGCGCGCGGACCTGCGCGACTCCGGCGAGCACCGCCACCCGGCCCGCGTCCGGGGCGTCGACGTGGCCGGGGGTGACCGCTTCGAAGGCCTCCCGTGCGCGCGCCCACAGCACCGGCAACTCGTGCGTGGCCCCGCACTCGTAGCGGACGAGGGCGCAGTGCGCGAGCCGGGCGAGCAGCCCGGGGCGGCTCGGATCGTCCGGGGGCAGCGTCGCCAGCAGCTCCGCCACTCTGTGCTCCAGGGGGTCCGCGGGCCGGAACGGCTGCTGCGCGGGACCCGACGGGTAGACGGCCGCCACCGCCACGAGGTCGTCGGGCGAGCGGTGCTGGGTCTGCGCCGCCAGGTGATGGCGGACCTCGGGGGCGGTACGGAAGTCGCCGTACACATGCGCAAGGGTGCGGTCGGCCAGCTGCAGATGCAGGACGAGCCGGGCGCGCGACGGATCCTCGCGGGCCGCCGTGTCCAGACCCAGCACCGTCAGCGCGAGCGCGGCGGCGGCCGGGGCCCGAC
The DNA here is from genome assembly GCF_000373665.1 of Streptomyces sp. BoleA5. Lineage (NCBI taxonomy): Bacteria > Bacillati > Actinomycetota > Actinomycetes > Kitasatosporales > Streptomycetaceae > Streptomyces > Streptomyces sp. BoleA5. Next base: position 176,170 of record NZ_KB892135.1, on the reverse strand, counting down.
CGTCCCCGCCCCGCCACGATTCCCGCAGCAGGCCCTCCGCCGCCTCGAGCAGGCTTGCGGGCGTCGTGCCGGCACCGTCGACCAGGCGCGCGGTGGCCGGCGGCTCCGCCAGCCCGAAGCGCGTCAGCATGCGGTCCACGGCCCCCCGCGCGTCCCCCATCAGCCGCCCCCGATCCCCTCGCCGACGTCGCGGCAGGATAGCGCGCCCCCCGTGACCGGCCGCTCACTCGGCGCAGCGGTGCCCCCGGCCACGGCGGCCCTTCCGGCCCGGCGTCCGTGCCGGCCGCGCCCGCGAGGGGGACGGCCGGTCCGGCACCGCCGACACCACGGCCACCCATCAGCAGCGGCGGTCACAGCCCTGCCGGGTGAGGCCTCTCGCAGCCGTCCGCCGTGCCGCAGTTCACAAGGGGAGGGCACACGACCGGGGCGACACCGCACGCGGCGCCTGCGGATCCGCCTCGACGCGAGGGCCGCGCGGCGGCTCCGTCACGCCGCCGTACGGCGCACCGCGTCGCGCAGGACCGCGGCGCCGCCGCCGCGGGCGTACACCTCGCGCTGCCGGCGTGCGCCGGAGCCGACCGAGGTCAGACGGTCGATGCCGGCGCGCACGATGTACAGGTCTCCCGCGTCCTTCAGGGCGTCCTCGACGTGGCCGACCAGGGTCTCGACGACCTTGTGCGCGCCCGCCGGGCGGAAGGTGCGCGGATCGAGCAGGGCGCCGTCCAGCCCGGAGCGGCTGGCGCGCCAGGAGGCCAGCCGGAGCAGGGCCAGGTCGTCGCCGGGCGCCGGGCGGCCGTCGGCCCACTCGCGGGCGGCGGTCTCGACCAGGCCGCGGACCAGCGCGGCGAGCACCACCGCGTCCTGGTACTCGGAGCACACGTCGCAGACGCGCACCTCCACCGTGGGGAACTTCGCCGAGAGCCGGGCGTCGAAGTAGAGCATGCCCTGATCGATCAGGATCCCCGTGGCCAGCAGCCGCGACACCGCGGCGCGGTACCCCTCGGCGGAGCCGAAACCCCGCGTCGGGCCCGCCGTGGGCCAGCGGCCGAAGACCTGGTAGCGATAGCTCGCGTACCCCGTGTCGGAACCCTGCCAGAGCGGCGAATTGGAGCTGAGCGCCAGCAGCGGCGGCAGCCAGGGGCGGATGCGGTCGACGACGGCGACGCCCTCCTCGTCCGACTCCACCCCCACGTGGACGTGGCAGCCGCAGGTCAGCGTCTCCTGCGCGGTGAGGCCGAAGGCCTGGGCCATCCTGCGGTAGCGGCCCCTCGGGGTGAGCCGGGGCGGAACCGCCACGGGCGAGGTACCCAGCGCCGCCACCGCGACGCCCTCCGAGCGGGCGAGGCCGGCCGCCCTCCGGCGCCAGGCGCGCAGCTCCTCCCCGAGCTGGTCGAGGGTGACGCAGGGGGAGCTGTTCAGTTCGAGCTGCTGCTGCTGCAGCTCGGCCACCAGTTCCCGGGACCAGGGGCCGCCGTCCAGCACCGCGTCCGCCACCGCGCGCGGTTCCCCGGACCGTGCGTCCACCAGGAGAAGCTCTTCTTCCACTCCCACGGTGCGTGCCACCCCCTTCCGATACCCGCTGAGCCCGCCGCTACCCGTCCGCCGGCGTCACCCGGCGGACAGCAGGTGGTCCATGGCCCGCCGGCACAGGGCTTGCGCCTCCTCGCCCGCCGTGGACGTCACGCTGAGGAACAGCCGCCCGCCCAGCCCCACCACGATCACCAGCGGCGCCCCGGACAGGCTGGTGTGCGCGGCGCCGTGGACGGCGGTCAGCCGCAGCGGTCCGTACGCCTCGGGGAGGTCCAGACGCGTGTTGCTCACGGACACGTCGAACCGGGGACCGCGCGACTCGCCGCGCCGCAGCAGCGCGCCGACGGCGCGGTGCGGGAGGAACGAGGTCAGCCGGAAGACGCGTACGAGCGGCCGCAGCTCCTGCGGGGTGAGCCGGGCGTGGATTCCGGTCCTGGCCTCGCGCGCGGCCGCCCACAGGTCGTCCGCCGCGCCGTCGACGGGGACGACGAAGCTCGCCGCGTACAGGCCCATGGCCTCCCCGGGCGGCGGTTCGAGCACCCGGCGCAGGTCCGCGGCGACCGCGATCCGGGCGGGGCGGCCGGGCGCGGCGGCCCGTGCGAAGGCCGCGCACAGGGCGGCCTGCAGCGTCGCGCCCTGCGCCCGGCACCGCTTGAGCAGCAACTCCGTCTCCTCGCGCTCCAGCGACCACGCGCGGTAGGCGAGCCGTCCGTCCGGGGGGTACGGCGGCCGTACGGGCCCGCCCAGGGCGCGGGCGGTCTTCAGCAGGTCCCCGGGGCGGGCGCGCGGGCCGGGGATCAGCTCGTCCGCGGGCGCCGCCAGCACCGGCACCGGGCCGGCACCGGATCCGTCCGCCCCGGCCCGATGGTGCGCGCCGGCGGGCAGCGCGGGGCCGGGCGGGGGAGCGTCCGCCGGGTCCGGGCAGCCGAGACGCGTCAGCAGGTCGCGCATGACGACGCCCGCGGAGACGGCGTCGGCGACCAGGTGGTGGTAGACGGTGACGAGGTCGAAGGCCTCGCCCGCGTCGACGAGCACGAAGCGGGCGAGGGGACCGGTGCGGGTGTCGAAGGGCCGCGGGAGCTCCTCCTCCACCACGCGGGACCAGGCGCCCGCGTCGCCGTCCCGGACCACCCGCACCGCCGGGTCCGGCACCCCGGCCGTGGTCAGCCGTCCCTGCCACCACCCGGGGTCGGCGACCCGGACGCCCAGCAGGGGGTGGCGGCGCCGGACGGCGGCCACGGCCGCGCGGACCCGCTCGGGCGTGGTGCGGCCCTCGACGCGTGCCACGGCGGCGATGTTGACGGGGAGCCGCTCACCGGCGGCCCAGATGACGCGTTCGTACGGGGACAGTCGGCGGCGCACGGGATGCTCCCTTCCTCGCGGGGCGGTCAGCGGTTCAGGGCGCCGCGCAGCCCCTCGGGGAGCGTGACGGCGGGGCGGTACGGGAGCCGGCCGCCGGGGGCGCAGGTCCACGCGGGATGCAGCGCCTCGGCGACCTTGTCGGGGTTGAGCGCCGACGCGCGGCCGAACAGCCGGGCCGCCGCCATCGCCAGTGGCCCGGGGATGTGCACCACCCGCGGCGCGCGGCGGCCGAGTGCGGCCGCGACGGCGGCGCCGATGTCCTCCCAGCGGTGCTCGGTGCCGTCGCACACGTGGTAGGTGCCCACCTCCGTGGTGGCGGGGTCGGCGGCCGTGATCAGTGCCCGGCACAGGTCGTCGACGTGGATCAGCGAGTAGTGCCGCGGCCCGGGCCTGCCGACCGCGGGCAGCAGGCCCGTGCGCACCGCCGCCACCAGCCTCGGCAGGAACTCCGGGTCGCCGGGGCCGTAGACGATCGGCGGCCGCACCACGACCGCCGGCAGCCGGTCCGCGGCGTCCCGCACCGCCCACTCGCCGCCGAGCTTGCTGCGCCCGTACGCGGAGACCGGCTCCGGCGGCGCGTCCTCGTGGCGGCGCCGCCCGGGGCCGGAGGCGGCCAGCGACGAGCAGTACACCAGGCGGGGCGGTACGGCGGCCGCCGCGGCGGCCTCGCACAGCCGGCGCGTCCCGGCGGCGTTGACGGCCGCGTAGGCCCGCGGGTCGCCGGCCTTGGTGACCCCCGCCAGGTGGACGATCCGGTCCACACCGCGCAGCGCGACGGCCAGCCCGGCGCCGGTGACGAGGTCGCCGGGGACGCTGCGGGCGCCGGGCACGTCGCGGCCGCCGCGCACCAGCGCGGTCACCTCGTGGCCGCGGGCGGTGAGATGGCGTACGAGGTGGCCGCCGACGAAGCCGGTGGCGCCGGTCACGAGGTACCTCACCGCAGGCCCCCGCCGTCGCGCTCGTACAGCCGGTGCGTCCTGAAGTGCACCCCGCCCATGGCCTGCGCGTGCCGGTTGGAGCCGCGGTTGTCCTCCAGGATCCAGGACAGGTCGGTCTCGGTGTAGCCGAGCCGGAACGCCGCGCGCTGCGCGTCGGCGAGCAGCACCGCGACCAGCCCGCGGCTGCGGTGCTCCTTCCGCACGCCCGACGTGCCGCCCCTGACGCGGGTGATGCGCCCCATCGCCCGGCTGATCCGCAGCATGCCGATCGGCAGCCCCCAGGTGGTGAGCCTGCCCCGCGCGGCGCGCAGCGCCTGGTTCACGTCGGGCACCCACAGGGTGAAGGCGGCGGGTTCCCCGTCCACTTCGGCGATCCGCACCAGCTCCGGGTGGACGACCGACTTCAGCTGCGCGGCCATGTGCTGGAACTCGGCGTCGGTCAGCGGGACGGAGGCGTAGTTCTCGGCCCAGGCGTCGTTGTAGATGTCCCTGATGACGGCCATGTCGTCCTCGTAGTGGTCCCGGTCGAGCGGCCGCACCCGCACGGCGGGGTCGGCCAGGGTGCGTGCGGCGACCCGGGCGATCGCGGCGGGCGGCTCGCCGTCCGGGGGCATCGGCACCAGCCAGGACAGCAGGTCCTTGGCCTTGCCGAAGCCGCAGCCGGTCAGCAGGTCCGCGTAGTACGGCGGGTTGTACGGGATGCCCACGCTCGGCGGCCCGTCGAATCCGTCCACGAGCACCCCGCACTCGTCGTTGACGGAGAAGCTGAGCGGGCCGAGCATCCGGGTCAGCCCGCGCCCGGCGAGCCACGCCGCCGCCGCGTCGAAGAGGGCGCCGGCGGCCTCGAGGTCGTCGGCGCACTCGAACAGCCCGAAGTGACCGCACGTGAAGTCGTGCCGCTCCTGGAAGCGCGGGTCGGCGACGGCGGCGATCCGGCCGACGGTCCGGCGCCCCCGGCGGGCGAGGAAGAGCCGCGCCTCGGCCGTGTCGAAGAAGGGGTTGCGGCGCGGGTCGAGGAAGGCGCGCATCTCCCGCTCCAGCGGCGCGACCCAGTACGGGTCGTCGCGGTGGAGCGCGTACGGCAGCCGCACGAAGGCCGTCGTGGCGGCGCGGTCCCCGACGGGGGTGACGGTGACCGCGTTCACCGGGCCACCGCCTGGGCGGGCAGGTCCGGGACCCGGCCGACCCGGCGCCCGGCGGCGGCGAAGGCGTCCAGGATCCGCTCCAGGTGGACGTCGGAGTGGGTGGCCTGCACCGTCACCCGGATCACGCACCGCCCCTCGGGGACGGCGGGGGCCCCGACGGCGTTGGCGAACACGCCCTCGTCGAGCAGCGCCTGCCACATGAGCGCGCACGTGGTGGCGTCCCCGATGAGGACGGGCACGACCGGGGTGACCGAGTCCCCTGTGTCGTAGCCCAGCGCGCGCAGTCCCGCGCGCAGTGCCTCCGCCAGGGCGAGCACGCGCCGGCGCCGCCAGGGCTCGGCCGCCGCGATGCCGAGCGCGGCGATCCCGGCGGCCAGCGCGGCCGGCGGCATCGACGCGGAGAAGAGGATGGAACGGGCGCTGTAGCGCAGGTAGTCGATGACGTGCGCGGGCCCGGCGAGGAACCCGCCGGTGGAGCCGAAGCACTTGGACAAGGTGCCGGTGAACAGGTCGACCCGGTCCATGAGCCCGAAGTGCTCCGCGACCCCGCGCCCGCCCGGGCCGAGCAGCCCGATGTCGTGGGCGCCGTCCACGACGAGCCGGGCGCCGTGCCGGGCGGCGAGTTCCGTCAGCGCGGGGAGCCGGCACAGGTCGCCGTCCATGGAGAACATCCCGTCGGTGACGAGGACCTTGCCGGCGGTCGGTTCGGCGGCCGCGGCCTGCTCCAGGAGGGTGTCCAGCCGCGCGGTGTCCGAGTGCGGGTACAGCACGCGGCGCCCGGCGCCGAGCCGGATGCCGTCGACCAGCGAGGCGTGGTTGGACATGTCGCTGAAGACGATGTCGCCGCGGCCGATCAGGGCGGCCACCGCCAGGTTCGCCTGGAAGCCGGTGGTGACCACGGCGGCCGCCTCGGTGCCCAGGAAGTCCGCGATCCGCGCCTCCAGTTCGCCGTGGAGGGGGAGGGTGCCGTTGAGGGTGCGCGCACCGGAGCAGGACGCGCCGTAGCGGGTCAGCGCCTCGGCCGCGGCCGCCGTCACGCGGGGGTCCGTGGACAGGCCCAGGTAGTCGTTGCAGCCCGCCATGACGACGTTCCGGCCCTCGACGACGGCCTCCCCGTCGCCTGTCATGTGCATGGTGCGGTAGAAGGGCCGGACGCCCGTCTCCACCATGGCCCGCACGAAGGTCGACGACGACAGGTCCTTGCGGAACGCGTCCGTGGCGTCCTGGATTTCGGTCACTGGCCTTCGGTCTCCCTTAGGTGAGCGGCGAGTGGATGGTCAGCCGGGCGATGTCGGCCATGCTCGGCCCGGCGTGCCGCACCGGCGGGGCGGCGGCCCGGGCGCCGGGCAGCTCGCGGGCGAAGGCCCGGGCGAAGGCGAGCGCCTGCGCGCGGGCCAGATGGGACCCGAGGCAGTAGTGCAGGCCGCCGCCGAAGGCGAGCAGCCGCTGCGCCGGCCGGTCCGGGTCGAAGACGTGCGGGGCGGCGAAGCGCTGCGGGTCGCGGTGCGCCGCGCCGATGAGCGCGTGGACGACCCGCCCGGCGGGCACCGGGCGGCCGCCCAGTTCGGTGTCCGCGTCCGTCACACGGGTCACCACCCGTCCCGGCGGGTCCCAGCGCAGCAGCTCGTCCGTGAGCGGCCCCGCGAACCCCGGGTCCTGGCGGATCCTTTCGGCAAGCGCGGGGTCGGCGGTCAGTGCCAGCGCCGTCCCGGCCAGCAGCGCCGCCGTGGTGGGCACCCCCGCGGAGAACAGCGTCAGCAGCAGGTAGCGGGCCCCCGCCGGGTCCTCCGCGGCCCACCGCGAGAGCAGGTCCCGCGCGGGGTGCCGCAGCCGCTCGGCCAGCGCGCGGTCGTACGCGTCGAGCAGGGCCAGCGCGGCGGCGTCCGCCCGCCGTACGACGCTGGGCGGCGCGGCGAGTTCCTCCACCCGCACCATGGCGGCGCTCTCGGCGGCGAGCCACCCCCGGTCGATCCACTCCGGGAGCCCGGCCATCTCCGCCAGGACCGCGGTGGGCAGCGGCCGGCAGACCCGGGCGACGACGTCCGCGGCGCCGTCGCGGCGCACGGCCGCGGCGAACTCCCCGACGTGGCGCTCGGTGAGCGGCTCCACGAGCCGCTCCGCCGCCTCCCGCACGACCCGGGGGGCCAGCACCGCGTTGAGCGGGCGGCGGCGCGCGGTGTGCTCCGGCGGATCCTGCTGCAGCGGCGTCTCGCACAGCCCGACCGTGCTCGCGCTCGCCCGCCACCCCGGGCGATGGGCGTCGCGCCACCGGGCCCCCAGGGTGAGCCATTCGCGTCCCGTCAGCACCTGCCGGCACTCCTCGTACCCGGTGACCAGGAGCGCGCCCCACGGCGTCGGCACCAGCGGCCCCGCCGCGGCCAGCGCGTCGTACGCCGCGGCCAGCGCCTCCGGCTCCACGGCCCTGCGCCACTGCCGGACGAGGCCCGCCGCGGAACGCGCGTCGAGGGCGGTGGGCTTCGGGGGCAGCATCACGTGGCTCATGTGTCAGGAACGGACTTCGGCTCGGAGGCGGGCGGGAAAGCGCCGCGGGGCACGGCGCGCGGGGCGGTGTAGGGGCGGTGTACGCCGGGCTGGCGGCGCCCCCGAGAGTGCTCTGCCGGAGGTGTTCCGATCCAGTCACACAGGCGCTTTTCACCCACCCGTGGACGTAATTCGCCTTTCCCCCACGCGGTCCGCTACGGTCGACCGTCCGTGTCCGGACCGCCCCGGGTCCCCCGCAGGTGGTTCGTGAGCGGCCCACGCCCCCGGCGCGGCGCACCGGGCAGGGTGTCGCGGCATCGCCTCACCCGCCCTGTCACAACCTCACCGACACCTCGACCTGGGTGTGGGTGACGACAAAGCCGTTGACGTGCACTTTGATCACCGACATGAAGTCGTCGCCGTCCACGCGCCGAGCCATGTCGAGGAGCGGTGAGCGATCGGTCGCGGCGAGCACGGCCCCCTCCGTCCCGATTCCGTGCAGTCCCATGAACATCAACAGGGTCCGGGCCTGGGACTGGTAGTGGCGGAACGGATTGGCGGCCTTCACGATGAGCGCGTAGTCGGCGGTGAGGGCGCCTGAACTGTCGTACTCCGGGGCGTAGCTGTGCCCGTTCAGATGGATGGTGCGCCCGGTGGGGTCGAAGGATAAGCCGGCGGGACTGAGGGATCGGATGGCGCGCGCGGCCACCACGTTGGCCTTTCCGGATCCCAGGACGATGAGGTTCTTCGACCGCAGTTCGTCGTCGGAGACGTCGGTGCTGACGCGGAAGTAGTTCTGCGTGCGGAACCGCTGGAGGAGCGCCGTCGCCTTCACCAGGGCGCGCACCTCGCTGGCACTGCAGCGGGGCACGTCGTTGGCGTGCCGGGCCGCGCGGGCCGACAGGATGATCAGACTCTCCGCCCGGAAACGGAGAGCCTCCGCCCAGATCTTTCTGTACCGCCTCGCGCGGAACCTCCACAGCGAGATCGCGATCGTGGCGCCGGCCAGTGAGTAGATCAGACTCGAGATGATTCCGGTGGCTATAGAGGAGAATGCGGCTCCCACTGGTCGGCTCCTCCGGGTCGCTTCTAGGCGGTGAAGGTCTCTTCCATGCTGTTCCTGACCGTGTTCAGCAGGTGACGCGAGAATTCTCCGGCCTTTTGCTCGGACCGGGGGGTGGGGGAGTCGACGTAGTATTCGGTGGCGTCCAGGACGTGGTCGAAGACTCCGGGATCGGGCCCGTACTCGATGCCGTACAGCGAGCGGAACCTGGCCCGGGAATCGGCGTCCTTCCTGTCGATGATGTCCGCGTAGTGCCGCAACGGGCGCCGCTCGCCGGGCGAATGGGCCAGTCGCGCCTTGCGGCACCGGGTCTCGTGGCTGCAGGAGAGCCAGATCCTGAGCGCGCCGCGGGGGGCGAACCACGGGAGGGCCCAGGAGTCGAACACCGTGTTCTCCTGGATTTCCGCGAGGCGGGCCATCTCCATGTCGAGCCATCGGTCCGGGTCTCCGGAGTCGCGCAAGCGGGCGACCGCGTCGAAACCGTCGCCCCAGATGTCGTGCCGCATTCGCGGAGGGATTCCGAGCCGTTGGATCAGGGTTTCGGAGGCCGATACGTAGCGGTAGCCGAGCTGCCGTGCCAGTTCCGTGCCGAACCGGGTTTTTCCGCTGGCTGTCAGTCCGGAGATGACGACATTCAAGCTGGGGACTCCTCGGCTCGTCGCGTGCTCTTGCACCATAGTGTTCCCCCGGCGCGTCGCGCGGGAGGCTTCCGACGTGTATCCCCGCGACTCCTCTCGGCGGCCCGGGACGCGGCGGAGCCTGTGCCCCCGTCCTCTGCCGCCCCGGATCCCGGTGCCGCTCTCGCTGCGCACGACCCCGCGGGCCGTGCGTTCCGTCGGGTGCCCGCAGTCGGAGTCCGGCGCCTGCTCCCGCGATGGGGGCCCCGGAAGCGGCCCCCGGAAGGCGCCGCGCCCCGGGCTCCGGGCCCGGGGGCCCGGGCGCGGGGTGGGGGCGGAATAGCCCGATGGGGCATCCGGTTGAAAAGGGTGGTTGAATAATCAACGAACATAGACGACGGAGGAGAGTGAAGCCGGTGCAGTTCGGGATCTTCACCGTGGGTGACGTGACCATGGACCCCACGACCGGCAGGACGCCGACCGAGCACGAGCGGATCAAGGCCATGACGGCGATCGCGCTCAAGGCCGAGGAAGTGGGTCTGGACGTCTTCGCGACCGGCGAGCACCACAACCCGCCGTTCGTGCCCTCGTCCCCGACGACCATGCTCGGCTGGATAGCCGCCCGCACGGAGAGGCTGGTCCTCTCCACCTCGACCACGCTGATCACCACGAACGACCCGGTGAAGATCGCCGAGGACTTCGCGATGCTGCAGCACCTGGCCGAGGGCCGCGTCGACGTGATGATGGGCCGCGGCAACACCGGACCGGTCTACCCCTGGTTCGGGCAGGACATCCGGCAGGGCATCCCGCTGGCGATCGAGAACTACGCGCTGCTGCACCGGCTGTGGCGCGAGGACGTCGTCGACTGGTCCGGCCGCTTCCGCAGCCCGCTGCAGGGCTTCACCGCGACGCCCCGGCCGCTGGACGACGTGGCGCCCTTCGTGTGGCACGGCTCCATCCGCTCGCCGGAGATCGCCGAGCAGGCCGCGTACTACGGTGACGGCTTCTTCCACAACAACATCTTCTGGCCGTCCGACCACACCAAGCGGATGGTCGAGCTGTACCGCACGCGTTACGCGCACTACGGCCACGGCACCCCGGAGCAGGCCATCGTCGGCCTGGGCGGCCAGGTGTTCATGCGCAAGAACTCGCAGGACGCCGTCCGGGAGTTCCGTCCGTACTTCGACAACGCGCCGGTGTACGGGCACGGCCCGTCGATGGAGGACTTCACCGAGCAGACCCCGCTGACCGTCGGCTCGCCGCAGCAGGTCATCGAGAAGACGCTGGGCTTCCGCGAGTACGCGGGCGACTACCAGCGCCAGCTGTTCCTGATGGACCACGCGGGACTGCCGCTGAAGACCGTGCTGGAGCAGCTCGACCTGCTCGGCGAGGAGGTCGTGCCCGTGCTGCGCGAGGAGTTCGCCAAGGGCCGTCCCGCGGACGCGCCGGAGGCCCCGACGCACGCCTCGCTGGTGGCGCGCCGCGATGCGCGGGCCCTGGAGGCGAAGGAGGCTGTGAAGTGACCCTCGCACCCCTGAGGCTGGTGGTCGTCTCGGCGGGCCTGAGCACGCCGTCCTCCACGCGGCTGCTCGGCGACCGGCTCGCCGAGGCCGTACGGCGGGCCGTCGCGGACGGCGGCCGTGCGGTCGACGTCCGCGTGGTCGAACTGCGCGACCTGGCCGTGGACATCGCCAACAACATGGTCACCGGCTTCCCCGGCCGCGCCCTGGCGGAGGCCGTCGCGGCCGTGACGCGGGCGGACGGCCTGATCGCCGTCACGCCGGTCTTCTCGGCCTCGTACAGCGGGCTGTTCAAGTCCTTCTTCGACGTCATCGACAACGACGCGCTGTCCGGCAAGCCCGTGCTGATCGCCGCCACCGGCGGTACGGCCCGGCACTCGCTGGCGCTGGAGCACGCCCTGCGGCCGCTCTTCGCCTTCCTGCGGGCCGTGGTCGTCCCGACCGCCGTGTACGCGGCGTCGGAGGACTGGGGCGGCAGCGGCGACGCGCTCACCGACACCCTGCCGACCCGCATCGCCCGCGCCGCGGGCGAGCTGGCGGCGCTCCTGGCGGCACGGCCGTCGGCCCCCGTGACCGCGGTGGATACGGTCGTTCCGTTCGAGCAGCAATTGGCCGCCCTGCGGCCCGAGTAGGAGAGACGATGGCACTGCGCGTCGCCGACAACCCCGGCAAGTCCCGTTTCGAGATCTTCGACGCGGCGGAGGAGGGCGGTGCCGAAGAGGTGGCCGGCTTCGCCGAGTACCACCTGTACCGGGACCAGATCGCGTTCATCCACACCGAGGTGGACCCCCGCTTCGGCGGCCGCGGCCTCGGCGGCGCCCTCGCCCGCGCCGCGCTGGACGCGGCCCGCGAGCGGGGCCTCGCGGTGCTGCCCTTCTGCCCGTTCATCCGCGGGTGGATCGGCAAGCACCCCGAGTACGTGGACCTGGTGCCGGAGGGCGAGCGCCCGCGCTTCGGCTTCTGAGGCCGGCGGCGGCAGCGGGGGAGTGCGGCGGGCGGCGGCGTCGGCGGCGGTCGGGGCGGGCGGAATGGATCCGGTTGGTTGAATGTTAAATCGACCGTGCGGGTCCGGACCGGGCCCGCCGGGACCGCCGAGGAGGGCGTCATGCCTGCCGTGACCGTGGAGAACACCCTGCTGCTGCCCCGGGTCGCCGAACCCGACCCGGTGACCGCGCAGCAGCGCCCCGTCCGCCGGGTGACCTCCGCACCGCAGGGCTTCGAGGGCGAGGGCTTCCCCGTGTACCGCGCCTTCGCGGGCGTGCCGGCGCGGGAGCTCGACCCGTTCGTCCACATGGACCAGATGGGCGAGGTCGAGTACGCGCCCGGCGAGCCCAAGGGCACCGCGTGGCACCCGCACCGCGGCTTCGAGACCGTCACGTACATGATCGACGGCCGCATGGAGCACCAGGACTCGCACGGCGGCGGAGGCACCATCACCGACGGCGCGACGCAGTGGATGACGGCCGGCAGCGGCATCCTCCACATCGAGGCGCCGCCGGAGGACCTGGTCGTCTCCGGCGGGCTCTTCCACGGCGTCCAACTGTGGGTGAACCTGCCGCGGGCGAACAAGTGGAACGCGCCCCGCTACCAGAGCATCGAGGGCCCGGAGTCCGCGCTGCTGTCCTCGCCCGACGGCGGCGCGCTGGTCCGCGTCATCGCCGGAGAGGTCGCGGGCCACGCGGGACCGGGGAGCACCTTCACCCCGATCACGCTGGTCCACGCCACCGTCAGCCCCGGCGCGCGGCTGGTCCTGCCCTGGCGGGCGGACTTCAACGCCCTCGCCTACGCGCTGTCCGGGCGCGGCACCGCGGGCGCCGAGCGCCGCCCGCTGGACGCGCACCAGATGGCCGTGTTCGGCGGCGGCGACACCCTGACCCTGGAGGCCACCGACCACCCCGACAGCCGCACCCCCGCCCTGGACGTCCTGATCCTCGGCGGCCGCCCGATCCGCGAACCGGTCGCGCACTTCGGCCCGTTCGTGATGAACACCAAGGCCGAGGTCATCCAGGCCGTCGAGGACTTCGAGCGGGGCCGGTTCGGACTGGAGCCGGCCGGCCGCATGCCGCACACCACACCCGGAGAGGAGCTCGCGTGAACACCGTCACCACCCAGGGGTCCTACGCCTCCCACGAGGAGACCACGGCGGAGCGCTGGGCGCGCGCCGGCCTCTACTTCGAGGCCAAGGAGTACACCGAGGCGGCCCGGCTGCTCACGGCCGTCGTCGACGAGGTGCCCGAGCAGGTCGCCCCGCGCCTCCTGCTCGCCCGCGCCTACTACCACTCCGCCCAGCTCGGCCGCGCCGAGGAGCAGTTGCGCGTGGTCGTCGAGCGCGACCCGGTCGAGCACTACGCCCACCTGATGCTGGGCCGCACCCTCCAGCGGCAGGGCCGCGAGGCCGAGGCCGCCCCCTGGCTGCGGCTCGCCGCCGCCTTCGCGGGGGAGCCGCTCCCGGAGGACTGAGCCGGTGCCGGGCCCCGGTGAGGGGCCCGGCGGCATCACATGGCGCCGCCGTTCTAAAGGCTGGGCAAAGCGCCCGGCAGGGCGGCGGCGCCGCGCGTATGTTCTCCTGCGGCTTCGGCGGCTACTACGGGGGGAAAGCCGTGTCCGAACGGTCAGGCACGTCGTCCGCGCTCGGCTGGGCGCTCACCATCACGTTCAACATCGTCCTGCCGGTCCTCACCTACGGCCGGCTCACCGACGCCGGATGGAGCGAGTTCTCCGCCCTGCTCGTCTCCGGCGTGTGGCCGGTGCTCGACACCGCCATCACGCTCGCCTGGCGGCGCAAGGCGGACGAGTTCGCCGTCATCACCCTCCTCTTCCTGGTGATCAGCGCGGTCGTCACCGTCGTGGGACCGCACTCCACGCGCCTGCTGCTGGTCAAGGACTCCGCCGTCACCGGCCTGTTCGGGGTGGTCTGCCTCGCCAGCCTGCTCGCACCGCGGCCGCTGATGTTCTACTTCGGGCGGAAGTTCGGCACCGACGGCACCAAGGAGGACGCCGAACGGTTCGACGGCCTGTGGCACTACGAGGGCTTCCGCCATGTCATCCGCATCATGACGGTCGTGTGGGGCGTCGGCTACGTCCTGGAGGCCCTCACCAGGATCGGCCTCTCGTACCGGCTGTCGACCGCCACCATGGTGACGGTCAACTCGGTGCTGTCGTACGCCGTCACCGGTGTCCTCATCGCCTGGACGGTCCTCTACGGACGGCGCGCCGCGGCCCGCGGCAAGGAGCGGGAGCGGCAGGCCGCCGAGGCGGAGGCGGCGGCAGCCGCCCAGGGAGGGGCCGGAGAGGCCGCCGCGGCGCCCGGCGCACCGGGGGCGTGACGGCGGCGGCAGGGCAGGGCGCGCGTTCGGCAGGCCGAGCGCTTCGGTCACCCTTGCCGCCGCGTCGGCCGGGCGGGTCGTGGCCACCGAACGGCCGTTGCCGGTAGACCGGCTGCCATGGAGAGCGAGAGCGGGACCGAAGGGCAGCGGCGGCCGGTGGTCGCCACGGAGCGGGGCTCCGTGCGGGGGGTGACCGAGGAGCGGGGGGTGGCGGCCTTCCGCGGTATCCCCTACGCGGCCTCGCCGGTCGGCGCGCTGCGGTTCGCCCCGCCCGCCCCGCCGCCCGGCCGGCCCGGCGTCCGCGTCGCGGCCCACGCGGGCCCCGACGTACCGCAGGCGCCGTCCCGGCTGGCCGTCGTCACGGGCCCGCACGAGACGCACGGGGACGAGGAGGGCTGCCTCACCCTCAACGTGTGGAGTCCCGAGGGGGCGCTCGAGCCCGGCGCCGCCCCGCGGGCCGTGCTGGTGTGGTTCCACGGGGGCGGCTTCACCACGGGTTCCGGCGGCTGGGACTGGTACGACGGCGCGCGGCTCGCCGCCCTCGGCGGCATCGTCGTCGTCACGGCCAACTACCGCCTCGGAGCGCTGGGCTGGCTTTACCTGCCGGAGATCGGTGCGGACAACCTGGGCAGCCGGGACCAGGCCGCGGTGCTGTACTGGGTGCGCGACAACATCGCGTCCTTCGGCGGCGACCCGTCGCTGATCACGGTGGGAGGGCAGTCGGCCGGGGCGTACTGCGCGCTCTGCCTCGCCATGGACCCCGGGACACGGCCCCTCGTCCGGCGGGTGATCGCCGAGAGCGGGCCGTGGGGGCTCGCACCGCAGGAGCCCGCCGAGGCGGTCGAGGTCGCCGCCGCCTATCTGCGCGTCCGGGGCGTCAGGCATCTGTCGGAACTGCGGGAGATGACGGCCGAACGGATGGTGTCGGCGTACGGGCGGCTGTCGGCCGAGCGCGCCAGGCCCGGCGCGGTCGGACCGCCGATGTACCCGGTGCTCGGCGGGGCCGGCCTGCCCGTCGCCCCGTTGGCGGCGGTTGCCGCGGGCGGTCTGGACGGCAAGGACGTCCTGCTGGGCAGCACGCAGGACGAGATGACGGCCTTCCGCGCCGCCTCTCCGGCCGGCTTCCCCATGGAGGGTGCGACAGAGCGGGTCTTCGGGGCCGGGGTGACCGAGATCGCGTCCCGCTGCGCCGAGCGCGGGCGGCCCGCGTACGCCTACCTCTTCACGCGGCGGCCGCCCGGGGACGACGGCAGGCTCGGCGCCACGCACTGCTCCGAACTTCCTTTCCTCTTCGGCAACTTCGAGGCGTTCGCGGAGGCGCCGATGCTCGGCGCGGTGGACGGGTCCGACCGCGCGCTCGCCCGGGCCTTCGGCGGGGCGCTCGCCTCGTTCGTGGCGACCGGCCGCCCGGACGGCGGCGCGGGAGGCGGGGCGGGCGAGGGGCGCGGGCCGTGGCGGCCGTACGAGCCGGGGACGGGCGCGGAGGTGCGGAGGTTCGGGCCGCCGGTTCATTGACCCTTTCGGGGGATCGCACAGATATTCGAACACGGGATACGCTGCGGGCATGTCGAATTCAGGCGATGAGCGAGACCTCTTCTCGGATCCCGACCGCACCGCGCCGTTCGCGGTGCGCGGTCCGGCACCCGTCCTCGACCCGTTCCGGACCGCCGGCCCCGCGCGTGCGGCCACGGCCCCGGCCGCACGCGCGGCGGACGGCCCGGGGAGCGGGGCCATAGCCCCACTCCCCGGCGCCGAGGGCTGACAGCGCCGTCGCGGCGACGTACGGCGCGGGCCGGCCCTGAGCGGGAGCCGGTACGCCGCGGCCCGGCCCCCGTGGCGTCGGGGGCCGGGCCGGAGCGTCCTCACCGGGTCCGCCGGGTCAGCGGCCCACGCCCGAGGGCTCGACCGCTGCGGGGGCGGTGGCCTGCCGTACCGGGGCGGGCGCGACGGCCGCCTCGTCGTGGGTCATGTCCGGCAGCCAGCCGAGCCACTTGGGCAGATACCAGTTGCGCTCGCCCAAGAGGGACATCACCGCGGGCAGCAGCACACCGCGGATGACGGTGGCGTCGATGAGCACCGCCGCGGCCAGGCCCACGCCCATCTGCTTCATGCTCTGCATGGACAGCGTGCCGAAGATCGCGAAGACCGCCACCATGATGACCGCCGCGCTGGTGACCACACCGGCGGTCGTCGTGATGCCGTGCCGGATCGCGCCCTGTGTGGTCAGCCCGCGCATCCGCGCCTCGCGGATCCGGGAGACCACGAACACGTGGTAGTCCATGCTGAGCCCGAAGAGGATCACGAACAGGAAGAGCGGCAGCCAGGCCACGATCGCGCCCACGCCCTCGGCGCCCACCAGGCCGGCGCCCCAGCCGTGCTGGAAGACGATGGTGAGGATGCCGTAGGCGGCGCCCACCGACAGCAGGTTGAGCACGATCGAGGTGACCGCGATGGTCAGCGAACGGAAGGAGAGCAGCATCAGCAGGAAGGCGAAGGCCACGACGAAGGCGAACACCGGGGGTACCGCGTCGCCGATCTTGTCGGTGAAGTCCATCGACGCCGCGGTCGAGCCGCCGATCGGCGCCGTGAGACCGGCCACATCGCCCAGGGTGCCCGGGCGCACCTCGTCACGCAGGACCTTCAGCGAGGCCTCGGCCTTCTCCTCGTCGGTACCGCCCGTCAGCGGCACCTTCAGGACGGCGACGCCCTCCTTCTCGTGGAGCTCGGTCTTCACCGGGCCGGGGGAGGCGCCCTCGGCCACGGCCGCCCGGGAGAAGGCGTCGATGGCCTGACGTACCTCGGGCGAGGTGATGTCCGAGGCCTTGACGACCACCTGGGCCGGGTCCGGACCGCCGGGGAACGCCTTGTTGATGTCCTCGTACGCCCGAACGACCGGCAGGCCGTCACCCAGTTCCTGGCTCAGGGTCAGGTTCGCGGTGTTCAGGCCGACCGCCGGGACGGCGAGCGCGACCAGCGCCCCGCCGGCCACGGCCGCCGCCACCACCGGGCGGCGCAGCACGGCCCCGAGGATCGCCCGCCATACGCGGGACTCCCCGCCCGTCCCCTTGCCGCGGCGGCGCAGGAAGGGGATCCGGCCCTTCTCGACCCGCTCGCCCAGCAGGGACAGCAGCGCGGGCAGCACCGTGACCGAGCCGAACATCGCCACGGCCACCACCATCATCGTGGCCAGGCCCATCGCCTTGAAGTCGCCGATGCCGGTGAAGAGCATGCCCGCCATCGCGACGATCACGGTCACGCCGGAGACCAGTACCGCCCGGCCGCTGGTGGCCGCAGCGATCCGCAGCGCCGTCTGCGCGTCGTGACCGGCCTCCCGCTCCTCACGTTCACGACGCAGGTAGAAGAGGCAGTAGTCGACACCGACCGCCAGGCCGACCAGCAGCATCACGGAGTTGGCGGTGTCGCTCATGTGGACTGCGTGGCTCACCACGGCCACCAGGCCGGTCGTGGCGAGGAAGGCCGTCATCGCCAGCAGCACCGGCAGCAGCGCGGCCACCAGCGCGCCGAAGGCGATCAGCAGGATGCCGAGCGCGACCGGCAGCGCCGAGTACTCGGCGCGCTGGAAGTCGCTGCCGAACGCGTCGTTGAAGACCTTCTCCGAGCTGGCCGCGCCGAACTGCTCGACCTTCAGGTCCTTGTGCTTGTCCTGGACACCGCTGACGGCCTCGACGACCGGTTCGACCCGGTCGGGCGCTGTCTGCGGGTCGCCCCGCATGTCGAACCTCACCAGTACGGACCGGCCGTCCTCGGAGATCGCGCCGACGTCGTACGGCGACTGGACGGATGCGACCTGGCCGGTGCCCTCGACCGCGGCGACGACCTCCCCGACCACGGCGCGGAACACCGGGTCGGTGGCCTGCAGGGAACCCCCTGCCGCCTGGACCAGCACCATTTCGCCGGCCGGTTCGTCGTTCAGCCCCGCGTCGTCCAGGATGGCCACCGCCTGCCCGAACTCCCCGGGCACCTCCTCCCGGTCCGTCAGGTCGACCCGCCCGGCCATCGAGCCGATGACCAGCGCGAGTACGACGAAGAGCAGCCAGCTCCCGACCGCCGTCCAGCGGTGCCGGGCGCTCCAGCCGCCCATGGCGGCGGCGATGCCCTGTCCGCGCACCGTCCCCGCGGTACGTGCCCTGCCGTGTGCGCTTGCCACGGTTGCGAACCCCCTCGAAGCCGGGCGGTGGAACCTCACCACCGCCTCGCCCTCGACGCTATGGGCCCGCGGGACAGCGCCCCATCCGGCTGACAGGTGAACCGGCGGCGGGTTTCTCCTCCCCAGGGAGTGGGGAAAACCCCCGCCCACGGGAGTGGTGCCCCCTACAACGACCGTCGTCCCGGTGTCCGGCCGCACGAAGACGCGAGGCGGCAGCCCCATGTCCCGCCGTCAGGGTGAGCGGCACGCGGGGGCGGCTCCGTGGTCTGCTTCCTTCTCCCGCTCCTCTGCACAAGGAATCCCAGCGCGCCGGCTTCCCGCCCCCGCATCCTCCCTTCGGGGAACCCGGCGCCTTATCCGGGCTACTGCCGGTAGCCGGCCAGGAAGCGCCCGATGCGGCTGATGGCGGCGTCCAGGTCGTCGGCGCGGGGGAGGGTCAGGATGCGGAAGTGGTCCGGGCGCGGCCAGCTGAAGCCGGTGCCCTGGACGACCTGGATCTTCTCGCGGAGCAGCAGGTCGAGCACGAACTTCTCGTCGGAGCGGATCCGGTGCACCTTCGGGTCCAGCCGCGGGAAGGCGTAGAGCGCGCCCTTGGGCTTGACGCAGCTGACGCCGGGGATCTCGTTCAGCTTCTCCCAGGCCTTGTCGCGCTGTTCGTGCAGCCGTCCCCCCGGCAGGATCAGGTCCTTGATGCTCTGCCGTCCGCCGAGCGCGGCCTGGATCGCCTGCTGGGCCGGGACGTTGGGGCACAGCCGCATCGAGGCCAGCATCGTCAGGCCCTCGAGGTAGCTCTTGGCGTGCTGCCGGGGCCCGGTGACGACCAGCCAGCCGGAGCGGAAGCCCGCCACCCGGTACGCCTTGGACAGTCCGCTGAAGGTCAGGCAGAGCACGTCGGGTGCGAGCTGTGCCGCCGAGTGGTGCACGGAGTCGTCGTAGAGGATCTTGTCGTACACCTCGTCGGCGAAGACCACCAGGTGGTGGCGGCGCGCCAGGTCGAGCATCCCCTCGAGCAGTTCGCGGGGGTAGACCGCGCCCGTCGGGTTGTTGGGGTTGATGATGACGAGCGCCCGCGTACGACTGGTGATCTTGGAGGCGATGTCGTCGAGGTCGGGGAACCAGTCCGCCTGCTCGTCGCAGAGGTAGTGCACCGCCTTGCCGCCGGCCAGGTTCGTCACGGCCGTCCACAGCGGGAAGTCGGGAGCCGGGATCAGCACCTCGTCACCGTCGTCGACGAGGGCCTGGACGGCCATCTGCACCAGCTCCGACACCCCGTTGCCGAGGAAGACGTCGTCCACGCCGACATCGGCGAGCCCGCGCTCCTGGTAGTGCTGGGCGACCGCTCGGCGGGCCGACAGGATGCCGCGCGAGTCGCTGTAGCCGTGCGACGCGGGGAGCGTGCGGATGATGTCCTGCAGGATCTCCTCGGGCGCCTCGAACCCGAACAGCGCCGGATTGCCCGTGTTGAGCCGCAGCACGCTGTGCCCCGCCTCCTCCAGCGCGTTGGCGTGCTCGATCACCGGCCCCCGGATCTCGTAACAGACGTCGGCCAGCTTGCCCGACTGCTTGTACTCCATGCGACGGCCTCCCGATCCGGTCCCGCGGTCCTGCCCGGTACGCTGCTCTCCTTGGTTTTACCAAGTGCGCGCTTGGAAAGTCCAACTCCTTGTCTACACTGGGGATCATGCCGCGCCGAAGTTACGACCAGTACTGCTCCGTCGCCCGGGCCCTGGACACCGTCGGGGAGCGCTGGACGCTCCTGATCGTCCGGGAGCTGCTGGCGGGCCCCCGCCGGTACACCGACCTCCACGCCGACCTGCCCGGCGTCAGCACCGACGTCCTCGCCTCCCGGCTCAAGGAGATGGAGCGCGACGGCCTGGTCACCCGCCGCCGCCTCGCGCCGCCCGGCGCCGCGTACGTCTACGAACTCACCCCGCGCGGCCGGGAACTGCTCGGCGTCCTCGGCGCCCTCGCCGAATGGGGCGCGCCGGAGCTGCGGGACCCCCGGCCCACCGACGCCGTCCGCGCGCACTGGGCCGCCGTGCCCCTCATGCGGCACCTCGCCGCGCTCCCCGGGATCCCCGCGGGGGTCGTCGAGGTCCGCCTCGACGAGGGCGCCTTCCACATCGAACTCGGCGGCGGGACCCCCTCGTACGCCGACGGCCCCGCCAAGCGCCCGGACGCGGTCGTGGCACTGCCCCCGGGAGCCGTCCGGGGCATCGCCGGCGCCCTGAGGGACGGGGATGCCGAGGTCACCGGCGACGGCCCTCTCGCGGACGCCCTTCGCGGGGCGTGAACCGCGGTACGGTGCCCGGGTGGAGCGTCGCCGCGTGGAACTCGGCCGGGTCCAGGAGACCCTGCTCATACCGCTGCGGGCGCGCGCGGACGAGACGCGCCGCCGGCGTCCGCTGACCCGCGACCCCCGGTCGGTGGAGGTGGCCGACGCCCTCGACCGCGACCTGACGCGCGTCGGCGGCCGGCTGAGGCTGCTCGGCCCGGTGTTCCGCGGCGTCGTGCTCGACGAATGGGTACGGGAGTTCCTGGAGGAGCACCCGTCGGGCACCGTCGTCGAGATCGGCGTCGGCCTCAACACCCGTTACGAGCGGCTCGACAACGGCGCCGCCACCTGGGTCGAGATCGACCTGCCGGACGTCATCGCGCTGCGCCGCGAGCTCTTCGCGGAACACGACCGCCGCCGCATGGCCGCGGGCTCCGCGACCGAACCGGACTGGGCGGCGGCCGTCGCGGCCGCCCCCGGCCCCTACGTCTTCGTCTTCGAGGCCGTGCTCATCTACCTCTCCGAGGACGGCGCCCGCTCCGCCGTCGACGTCATCCGCGACCGGTTCCCCGGCTCGGTCCTCCTGATGGACACCGTCGGTTCCGCGGAGGCCCGCCGCCCGCGCGCCGTCAACGTCGGCTGGAGCTGCGACGATCCGGGCGAACTGGCCGCCTGGGGGCTGCGGCTGCGCGACTCCCGGACCCTGTGGGACCTCCCGCCGCAGGCCCGCGCACGGCTCACTCCAGGGCGACGCCTGCTGAGCGCGCTGCTCGACCGCGCCTCGCGCGGCGCAGGCACGCGGCTGAGCCGCTTCGACGTCGACGGGTGGTAGACGCACCGGGGCGGGCGGAGGGTGTTCGTTCGGCTGGCCCGCCGCTGTGCGCCCGCAGGGCGCGAGACGGCGCGGACAGCCGAGCCCTCCACCGTGACCACCCCCGGTCATGGCAGCTACGGCACCGGCGGTACGCGGCTCCAGACCGGCGGCGCGGCCGGGCCGCGCCCGCTGCGGCGGGCGGCCCGCGCCGCGATGCCCAGCACCAGTCCGGTGACGGCCGACGCGAAGCCGAACAGCGGCCCCAGGGCCAGCAGCAGGGGGCCGGTACGGTCCTCCAGCACGCGGGCCCGGACACCGGCGGCGGGGAGGGTGCCCGACTGGTCCCGGACGAAGTAGCGGGAGTCCATGGAGTCCGCGCGGTGGTCGCCCAGCAGGAACAGCCGTCCCTCGGGCACCGTGACGTCGAACGCGGGCGCCCCGCCCGACGGATCCCCGTCCTTCACGTACGGCTCGGACAGCTCCTCGCCGTTCACCGTCACCGGTCCGCCGCGCCGCTCCGCGACCCGGTCGCCGCCCTCGCCGATCACGCGCTCGAGTACCGGCCCGCCCTGGTAACGGCCCTGCCCGTCGATCAGCACCACGTCGCCGCGCCGCACCTCGTCCGCCCCGATCCGCTCGAACAGGAGCCGCTCACCGGGGGAGTAGCCGGGCTCCATGGCCGCGCTGGAGACCGTGCCCGTCGTGTAGTCCGTCCGGGACGTCACCACCGCACCGACCAAGAGCACCAGCCCCACCGGTCCGAGCACCCACGCCGCGATGCGCCGCCGTCTTCCTGCGTCTGTCATGGCCCCTCCCTGGAGTCCGTGTACGGCGACGGTAGGGCACCGTCCTCCCGCCGGAACCATGGCCCCCCGGGTACCGCCCCGGTACCGTCGACGGGGAGCACCGGGGGGTGGGGGATGTCCGCTACGCACGTCCGCGCGCAAGTGGCGCCCTTCGCCGCCGTGCCGGTGCTCGGGGTCGCGGCCGCGGTCGCCGCCGTGCTGACGGCGCTGTCCGGCCGCTACGGCTTCCACCGCGACGAGTTGTACTTCCTCGTCGCCGGCGACCACCCCGCCTGGGGCTACGTCGACCAGCCCCCGCTCACCCCGCTCGCGGCCCGCCTGTCCACCGCGGTCTTCGGTGACACGCCCGCCGGGCTGCGGGTGGTGGCCACCCTCGCCTGCGCCGTGACCGTCGTGACCGTCGCCGCCGTCGCCCGTGAACTGGGCGGCGGGCGGGCCGCGCAGGTGCTCGCGGCGGCGTGCACGGCGGTCTCCGGATTCGTCCTCGCCGTCGGCCACCTGGTCTCCACCGCCACCTTCGACATGCTCGCGTGGGTGGTCGTCTGCTGGCTCCTGCTCAGGCTGCTGCGCACCGGCGACCGCCGCCTGTGGCTCGCGCTGGGCGCGGCCCTCGGCTTCGGGATGCAGAACAAGTACCTGATCGCCCTGCTGGCCCTCTCTCTGCTCGTGGCGCTGCTCGCCACCGGACCCCGGCAGGTGCTACGCGGCTGGTGGCCGCTCGCCGGAGCCGCCGTCGCGCTCGCGGTGGCCCTGCCCAGCCTGTGGTGGCAGGCGGCGCACGGCTGGCCCCAGCTGACCGTGGCGGGCGGCATCAGCGCGGACGACGGCGCCGAGAACCGTGTGCTGTTCGTGCCCCAGCAGATCGTCTTCCTCTCACCGGTGTTCGTCCCGGTGTGGATCGCGGGAGGGCTGCGGCTGTGGCGCGATCCCGCGCTGCGGTGGGCGCGCGCGTTCGTCCCGGCCTACCTCCTGCTCGCCGTCGTGGTGGTCGTCTCGGGCGGCAAGCCGTACTACTGCCTGCCGTTGCTGCTCGTGCTGCTCGCGGCGGGCTGCGTCACCTCCGTCTCCCGGCCGCGCGCCATGTGGCCGGCCGTGGCGCTGACGGCGGTCATCAGCGCCCTGATCTCGCTGCCCGTGCTCCCGCCGGGCGTGGTGGGCGCGGTGAACGGCGTCAACAAGGAGCAGGGCGAGCAGATCGGCTGGCCGCAGCTCGCCGACGCCGTCGCCGAGGCCTGGTCCGACGTGCCCGCCGCCGACCGGCCCCGCGCGGTCGTGTTCGCCCAGAACTACGGAGAGGCCGGCGCCCTGGCGCACTACGGTCCCGCCCGCGGCCTGCCCGCCCCCTACTCCGCCCACATGAGCTTCGCCGACTGGGGCCCGCCTCCTGACTCCGCCACCGGCCCGGTGCTGCTGGTACGTCAGGAGGACTCCGACGGCGTCGAACGCCGTTTCACCGGCTGCCGGCGGGTCGGCCGCGTCGACAACGGCCAGGATGTCGACAACGAGGAACAGCACGCCGCGATCGTCCTGTGCACGGGCCCGAACGAACCGTGGTCACAGCTGTGGCCCGCGCTGCGCCACTACTACTAGGCCGGTACGACACGGGAAAATGAGGGGGCCGGGCCGGGGGAGCCGGGTTACGGTGGCAGCACTCGATGATCACGCTCCCTGAAGGACGCCGCAGAACGGGAGCGGCCCGCACGGTCGGTCGTGCGGTCACGGAGGGGCGGCACCACATGTCCCTGCCCTTCCGGAGGAGCTCCCCATGAAGATCGGACTCGGCCTTCCCGTCGACGACCCCGCCGCGCTGACGACCTGGGCCCGCCGCGCCGACGACGGCCCCTTCAGCAGCCTCGGCCTGCTCGACCGCCTCGTGTACGACAACCCCGAACCGCTGGTCACCCTCGCGGTGCTCGCCGGGGCGACCCGCAGGATCCGGCTGCAGACCGAGGTCCTCATCTCCCCGTTCCGCGACACCGCCGTCCTGGCCAAGCAGGCGGCGACCCTGGACCGCCTCTGCGGCGGCCGCTTCACCCTCGGCATCGGAGTGGGCGCGCGCGAGGACGACTTCCGCGCCGCGGGCGCCGACTTCCACCGCCGCGGCCACCTGCTCGACGAGCAGATGGCGGTGCTTCGCCGCCTGTGGGCGGGCGACCCGTACGGCGAGGGGACCGGGCCGATCGGCCCCGCCCCGGTGACCCCGGGCGGGCCCGAGGTGCTGTTCGGCGGCTTCGTCCCGGCCGCACTCGACAGGGTCGGCCGCCACGGCGACGGCTTCCTGGGCGCCGGAATGCCGCCCAAGGCGATGGACCGGCTCTTCCGCGAGGCGGAACGGAGCTGGGAGCGGCACGCGCGGCCCGGGCGGCCCCGGCTCGTCGCCCAGGCCAACGTCGCGCTCGGCCCGGACGAGGTGGTCTCCGCGGCCCGCGCCAACATCCGCGCCTACTACGCCTTCAGCGGGTTCGCCGACCGAGTCGCGGAGGGACTGCTGACGACCCCGGAGCAGATCCGGGACGCTGTCGCCGGCTACGGGGGCACCGGAGCCGACGAAGTGATGCTGTACTGCTGGGCGTCGGACCCCGGCCAGGTGGAGCGCCTCGCGGACGTCGTGACCTGACGGCCCCTGCCCTGCCCGCGCCACGCCTCAGGCCAGGGCCAGTGACCGACGCGGCAGCAGCGCCTCGTCGAAGCGCCGCAGCAGCAGCCGTGCGACCTCCGGGGCGTCGCCGAGGACGTCGGCGAGGACGTCCGCCCCGGAGGCCAGGGCGCCGCGGGCGATGCGGTCGGGCAGGAAGCCCGGCGCGATGACGTACGGCGCGACGGCGACGTGCCGTACGCCCTCGGCGCGCAGCGCGCGCACCGCCTCGTCCGTGGTGGGAAGGGATGCGGAGGCGAACGCAGGCCGCACGGCGCACCAACCGGTACGCCGCCACTCCCGCGCGATTTCTGCGATCACTGCGATCGCCTCCGGGTCGGAGGAGCCCGCCGAGGCCAGGACGATCCCGGTCGAGGGGCGGTCGCCGGGGCCGAGCCCGGCTTCGCGCAGCCGCCGCTCCAGGGCGGCCTGCAGCAGCGGTGAGGGGCCGAGCACGTCCGCCCGGCGCACGCGCATCCGGGCGTGGCGCGCCGCGGACTCGCGCAGCGCCGCGGGGATGTCCGCCTTGGCGTGGAAGGCGCGGGTCAGCAGCAGCGGCAGCGCCACCACGTCGCGCACGCCCTCCGCGGCCAGCCGGTCCACGACCTGCGGCACGTTCGGCGCGCAATGGTCGAGGAAGGCCGTCTCCACCCGCAGCCCGGGGCGGGCCGCCCGGACCCGCTCGGTCAGGGCGTGGACGGTCGAGGCGTGCCGTGGGTCGCGGCTGCCGTGGGCGATGACGAGGAGGACGTGCCGGGCGCTCACGGTCAGCCCCGTGCCAGCAGGCCGCGGCTGCGCAGCACCGTACGCTCCAGCGGCGCGAACACCAGCAGCTCGATGCCGATGCCGACGACCAGGATCAGCAGGATCGCCGCCAGCACGCTCGGCATGTCGGACAGTTCACGGCCCTGCTCCAGCAACTGGCCCAGGCCCACGCCGAGGTCGGGGGAGGTGGCGATCAGCTCGGCGGCCATCAGGGAGCGCCAGGAGAAGGCCCAGCCCTGCTTGAGGCCCGCGAGGTACCCCGGCAGGGCGGCCGGCAGCAGTACGTGCCGCACCGCGTGGACACCTGTGGCGCCGATCGTACGGCCGGCCCGCAGGAACAGTGGCGGGATCTGGTCGACGCCCGCGACCAGGCCGTTGGCGATCGAGGGCACCGCGCCCAGCAGCACCACGCAGTAGATCGTGGCGTCCGACAGCCCGAACCAGATGATCGACGCGGGCACCCACGCCACCGACGGCAGCGACTGCAGACCCGACAGGATCGGCCCGATCGCGGCCCGGACCACCCGGACCCGCGCCACGAGCAGCCCGAGCGGCGTGCCGATCGCGACGGAGGCCACGAAGCCCAGCGCGCCGCGCGACAGGCTCGTCCAGACGTAGCCGAGCAGCGTGCCGTCGAGCCACTTGTCCTGCAGGGCGCGCCCGACCTCCGCCGGACCGGGCAGCTGGTAGTGCGGTTTGACCTCGAAGTGGTACGCGAGCTGCCACACCACCAGCACCAGGGCGATGGCGACGAGCGGGGGAACGGCCTTCTGCAGCAGCACGCGGGCCAGCGGCACGCGGGTGGCGGACCGGGTCTCCAGGGCGTCGAGGCCGGCCTCCAGCCCCGCGAGGTCGCCGGTGTGCGCGGTGTGCGCCTTCGTCTCAGTGCCGGCCATGTCGGCGGATCTCCCCCCGGAGGTGTTCGGTGATCTCCACGGAGAGCTCGGCGACCGCCGAGTCCTCGATGCGGCGCGGCTGCGGGATGTCGACCGTCCATTCCCGGGCGATCCGTCCCGGCCGCGAGGAGAGCAGCACGACGCGCTGGGCGAGCCGCACCGCCTCGCGGACGTTGTGGGTCACGAAGAGCACCGACAGGCGGGTCTCGGCCCAGATGCGGGTGAGCTCCTCGTGCAGGACGTCGCGCGTGATGGCGTCGAGCGCGGCGAACGGCTCGTCCATCAGCAGCAGCCGGCTGTCCTGCGCCAGCGCCCGGGCCAGCGCGACGCGCTGCCGCATGCCGCCGGACAGCTCGTGCACCCGCTTGCCGTACGCGCCCTTCAGCCGGACGAGCTCCAGCAGCCGCTCGGCCTCCGGGCGCCGCCCGGCGCGCGGCACGCCGCGCATGCGCAGGGCGAGTTCGATGTTCCTGCCCGCGGTGAGCCACGGGAACAGGGCGTGCTCCTGGAACATCAGGGCCGGGCGGCCGCCGGGGGTCTCGATGCCCCCGGCGGTCGTCCCGTCCAGCCCCGCGACCAGGTTGAGCAGTGTGGACTTGCCGCAGCCCGAGGCCCCCAGAAGGCAGACGAACTCGCCCGGGGCGACGTCGATGCTGATGTCGTCCAGCACGTGCGTCTCCGCGCCGGGACGGCCGAAGGACTTCGAGACGTGCTCGAGCCGTGCGGCGTACGGGGCCGCTTCGACCGTCACGGCGGGCTGCTTGGTGAGTGCGGTGGCCATGGCGTCACCTCCTGAGGGCTGGGGCTGCGGGCTTCATCTGTTCTGCCGGGCGTCAGCCGCCGAGACCGGCGTCGTCGATCCCGGTCTTGCCCACGCCCTTGAGGATCTTGTTGAGGAGCGACAGGTCGTAGATGCCCTTGAGGGCGGGCTTCTCCAGCAGGCCGGCGGTGACGGCGTGGTCGGCCTCGGTCTGCAGGGTGGACGCCAGCGGGTCGTCGACCACCTGGATGCTCTTCCACGCCGGGTCGATGACGTCGGCGGGCAGCGGCTTGCCGGAGAGCTTCTCCAGTTGGGCGTTGGCGTCGGCCTTCGCCTTGTCCGGGTTGGCGTTGATCCAGGCGTTGGTCTTCACCGAACCCCGCAGCACGGCCTCGACGACGTCCGGGTGCTCCTTGAGGAACGTCTGGGAGACGATCACGTTGGTGATGACGAACTTCTTGTCAGGCCACAGGTCGCTCTCGTCCAGGAGCACCTTCGCGCCCTCGGCGACCAGCTTGGAGGCGGTGGGCTCGGGCACCCACGCGCCGTCGATCGACCCGGTCTTGTAGGCGTCGGGTGTCACCTTGTTGTCCGTGCGGACCACGGAGACGTCGCCCTTGCCGCTGGTGGCGTCCACCTTCCAGCCCTGCTCGGAGATCCAGTTGAGGAAGGCCACGTCCTGGGTGTTGCCGAGCTGGGGGGTGGCGATCTTCTTGCCCTTGATGTCCTTCAGCGTCGTGATCTTCTCCGGGTTGACGACCAGTTTGACGCCGCCGGAGGCCGAACCGGAGATGATCCTCAGACTCTTGCCGCCGGACTTCGTCCAGCCGTTGACCGCCGGGGAGGGGCCGATCCAGCCGATGTCGATCGAACCGGCGTTGAGGGCCTCGATCTCGGCGGGCCCGGCGTTGAAGACCGACTCCTTGATCGTGGTGCCCGAGCCCAGCTCGTTGGCGAAGAAGCCCTCCTTCAGGCCCACCAGCGGAGTGGCGTGGGTGAGGTTCGCGAAGTAGCCGATCTTCACCGTCGAGGCGGACAGCTTCTTGCTGGTGCCGCTGCTCGCGGCCGCGTTGGTGGTGTCGTCCTTCTTCTCGGATCCGTAGCCGCAGGCGGCCAGGACCAGCAGGGGCAGAAGGGCGGCGCCCGCTGTGAGGCGGCGACGGGCGGACGTTCTCGGGGCGGTGGTGCGATCGGCAGTCACGGGAGGCGATCCTCTCGATGGCCCCGGCTCGCGCCCTCTAGGGCGCGCCGGGGTGGTGGCTGTCTGGTGGTCGTCGGTGCGGTGCCGCCTGCGCGGCGTGAGCGCGTTGCTCGGCCGGGGTCAGCGCGCACATCGCGTGACACCGCCCGTGCCGCTGCCCAGACAGCCGCTGCCGACGCGACCGCCCTCCTTGGCGAATCCCGCGAAGGCGTCGTCGAACGCCATCAGAAGTCCCACCCCTCGTCCTCGCCGGCCGCGTCCGCGGCGGCCGTGGCGGTGCGGGCGGCGAAGGCCTCGCCGGCCATGCCGGCGGTCAGCGTGGTGCCGTCCGCCGGGTCGATCAGCAGGAAGGAGCCGGTGAGCCGCGAGTCGGCGTACGCGTCCAGCGGCAGCGGCTCCGAGGTGCGCAGTACCACCGTGCCGATGTCGTTGACGCCGAACTCGCCCGGATCGTCCTGGTGCTCCAGCCCCCGGGTCAGGTCGATCCGGTACGGGAGCCGCTGCACGATCGCCTTGACCGTGCGCGTGCCGTGCTTCAGCAGCACGCGCACGCCGACCGCCAGCGGCCGCTCGTGCAGATGGCACACGGTCGCCTCGACCTCCCGGGTGGTCGCCGGGGCGGTGCCGGAGGGCGCGATCAGATCGCCGCGCGAGATGTCGAGATCGTCGCCGAGCAGCAGCGTCACCGACTGCGGGGCCCATGCCACGTCGACCGGGGCGCCGAGCAGGTCGATGCCGCTGATCGTGCTCGTCAGCCCGGACGGCAGCACCGTCACCGGGTCGCCGACCCGCAGCACGCCCGAGGCGATCCGCCCCGCGTAGCCGCGGTAGTCCGGGTGCTCGGCGGTCTGCGGGCGGATGACGTACTGCACGGGGAAGCGCGCCGGCTGCGCGCCGGGGTCGCTGCCGACGGGGACGGTCTCCAGGTGCTCCAGGATCGTCGGGCCGCCGTACCAGTCCATGTTCGCCGACGGTGTCACGACGTTGTCGCCGGCCAGCGCCGAGATGGGGATCGTGGTGATCTCCGGGACACCGATCGAGGCCGCGTACGCGGTGAACTCCTCGGCGATGGCCGCGAAGACCGGCTCCGACCAGTCGACGAGGTCCATCTTGTTGACCGCGAGCACCACGTGCGGCACCCGCAGCAGCGCGGCCACCGCCGCGTGCCGGCGGGTCTGCTCCACGACGCCGTTGCGGGCGTCGACCAGGACCACGGTCAGCTCGGCGGTCGAGGCGCCGGTCACCATGTTCCGCGTGTACTGCACGTGCCCCGGGGTGTCCGCCAGGATGAACCGCCGCCGCGGGGTGGCGAAGTAGCGGTAGGCCACGTCGATGGTGATGCCCTGTTCGCGCTCGGCGCGCAGGCCGTCGGTGAGCAGCGCCAGGTCCGGCGCGTCCTGCCCGCGGCGCGCGGAGGCGAGCTCGACGGCCTCCAACTGGTCGGCGAGCACCGACTTTGAGTCGTGCAGCAGCCGCCCCACCAGCGTGGACTTGCCGTCGTCGACGGAGCCCGCGGTGGCGAAGCGCAGCAGGGAGGTGGCCGAGAGCTGCTCGGCGGCGGTGGTACCGGTGGTCATGGCTAGAAGTACCCCTCGCGCTTGCGGTCTTCCATCGCGGCCTCGGAGAGCTTGTCGTCGGCCCGGGTGGCGCCCCGCTCGGTGAGCCGCGACGCGGCGATCTCGGCGATGACGGCGTCGATGCCGGCGGCGTCGGAGTCCACCGCGCCGGTGCAGGACATGTCGCCCACCGTGCGGTAGCGGACCAGACGGGTCTCCACCGTCTCGCCGTCCTTCGGACCGCCCCAGTCGCCCGCGGTCAGCCACATGCCGCCGCGCCGGAACACCTCGCGCTCGTGGGCGTAGTAGATCTCCGGAAGCTCGATCCCCTCACGGGCGATGTACTGCCACACGTCCAGCTCGGTCCAGTTGGACAGCGGGAAGACGCGCACGTGCTCGCCGGGGGCGTGCCGGCCGTTGTAGAGCTGCCACAGCTCGGGGCGCTGACGGCGCGGGTCCCACTGGGAGAACTCGTCACGCAGCGAGAACACCCGCTCCTTGGCACGGGCCTTCTCCTCGTCACGGCGGCCGCCGCCGAAGACGGCGTCGAAGCGGTGCTCCTGGATGGCCTCGGTCAGCGGCACCGTCTGCAGCGGGTTGCGGGTGCCGTCGGGGCGCTCGCGCAGCCGGCCGTCGTCGATGTAGTCCTGTACCGAGGCGACGTGCAGCCGCAGCGCGTGCTCGGCCACGGTGCGGTCCCGGTACTCCAGCACCTCGGGGAAGTTGTGGCCCGTGTCGACGTGCAGCAGCGAGAAGGGGACCGCCGCCGGGGCGAAGGCCTTCAGCGCCAGATGGAGCATGACGATGGAGTCCTTGCCGCCGGAGAAGAGGATCACCGGCCGCTCGAACTCGCCCGCCACCTCCCGGAAGATGTGCACCGCCTCCGACTCCAGCGCGTCCAGGTGCGACAGCGCGAAGGGTTTGCCGGTGCTCTCGTCGACCGCGACTACCGTGGTCACGCGAGTCCCCTTTCCACCAGCAGCGCCGTCAGCAGCGCCGCCGAGTCCTCGACGGTGTGGTCCTGGGTCTCGATCCGCAGATCGGGGATCTCGGGTGCCTCGTACGGGTCGTCGACACCGGTCAGCCCGGATATCTCGCCCGCGGCCTGCTTGGCGTACAGGCCCTTCACATCGCGTACGGAGCAGACCTCCACCGGCGTGGCCACGTGCACCTCCAGGTACGCCGTGCCCCGCGCCTCGTGGCGCTTGCGGACGGCCTCCCGGCTGTCGGCGTACGGCGCGATGACCGGGACCAGCACCTTGACCCCGTTGGAGGCGAGGAGTTCGGCGACGAAACCGATCCGCTGCACATTGGTGTGCCGGTCCTCGCGGCCGAAACCGAGGCCCGCGGAGAGGAACTCGCGGATCTCGTCGCCGTCCAGTACCTCCACGCGGTGCCCCTCGCCGCGCAGCCTTGCGGCCAGCGACCGGGCGATCGTGGTCTTGCCCGCGCTCGGCAGACCCGTGAGCCACACCGTGGTGCCCGCGTCCGTCACACTCATCCGCCCCTCCCGGGAGATCCGTTCCGTCGTCATCAGCCGTGCAGTCCGCACTCGGTCTTGCCCCGGCCCGCCCAGCGGCCGGCCCGGGCGTCCTCGCCCTCCAGCACCCGGCGGGTGCAGGGGGCGCAGCCGACCGAGGCGTAACCGTCCATGAGCAGCGGATTGGTGAGCACCCCGTGCTCGGCGACATAGGAGTCCACGTCGTCCTGCGTCCAGCGGGCGATGGGGGAGACCTTCACCTTGCCGCGCCGGGCGTCCCAGCCGACGACCGGGGTGCCGGCCCGGGTGGGGGACTCGTCGCGGCGCAGGCCGGTCGCCCAGGCGTCGTAGCCGGTCAGTCCCTCCTCCAGCGGCTTGACCTTGCGCAGCGCGCAGCACAGGTCGGGGTCGCGGTCGTGGAGCTTCGGCCCGTACTCGGCGTCCTGCTCGGCAACGGTCTGACGGGGGGTCAGCGTGATGACCCGCACGTCCATGACGGCGGCGACCGCGTCACGGGTGCCGATGGTCTCCGGGAAGTGGTAGCCGGTGTCGAGGAAGACGACGTCGACGCCCGGGGCGACGCGCGAGGCCAGATGGGCGACGACCGCGTCCTCCATCGAGGACGTGACGCAGAACCGCGAGCCGAAGATGCCCGTGGCCCAGCGCAGGATCTCGGGCGCCGGGGCGTCCTCCAGGTCACGGCCGGCCTGCTCGGCCAGCGTCCGCAGTTCGTCCGCGGTGTGCCGCTGCGCGGTGGTCACGAAGGGCCTCCCTCGCCGGTCCCGGTCCGCAGCCCCCGGGCCAGCAGGCCCAGGAACTTCAGCTGGAACGCGCGGTTGCACGACCGGCACTCCCAGGCGCCGTGCCCCTGCTCCGCGGGGTGAAGGTCCTCGTCCCCGCAGTAGGGGCAGTGGAAGGGTGCGGCACGCTCGCTCACGACAGCGCCTCCTCGCTCGCCCGCGTCACCCACTGCGCGAAGCGCTCGCCGTCCGTGCGCTCGGCCTGGAAGCGCTTCAGGACACGCTCGACGTAGTCGGGCAGCTCGTCCGCGGTGACCTTCAGGCCGCGGACCTTGCGGCCGAACCCGGCCTCCAGGCCCAGCGCGCCGCCCAGGTGCACCTGGTAGCCCTCCACCTGGCGGCCGTCGTCGTCCAGCACCAACTGGCCCTTGAGTCCGATGTCGGCGACCTGGATGCGGGCGCAGGCGTTGGGGCAGCCGTTGACGTTGATCGTGATCGGCTCGTCGAACTCGGGGAGCCTGCGTTCGAGTTCGTCGATCAGCGAGGAGCCGCGCGCCTTGGTCTCGACGATGGCCAGCTTGCAGAACTCGATGCCGGTGCAGGCCATCGTGCCGCGCCGGAAGGGGGAGGGCCGCACCTGCAGGTCCAGCGACTCCAGCCCCGCGACGAGCGAGTCGACGCGGTCGAGCTCCACGTCCAGCACGATCATCTTCTGCTCGACGGTGGTCCGCAGCCGGCCGGAGCCGTGCGCCTCGGCCAGCTCCGCGATCTTGCTGAGAGTGGCACCGTCCACCCGGCCGACGCGCGGCGCGAAGCCGACGTAGTAACGGCCGTCCTTCTGGCGGTGCACGCCCACGTGGTCCCGCCACTGCTGGACCGGCTGGTCGGGGGCGGGGCCGTCGGTCAGCGCGCGCCCCAGGTACTCGTCCTCCAGCACCCGGCGGAACTTCTCCACGCCCCAGTCGGCGACCAGGAACTTCAGCCGGGCGCGGTTGCGCAGCCGCCGGTAGCCGTAGTCGCGGAAGATCGAGATGACGCCCTCGAAGACGTCGGGGACCTCCTCCAGCGGCACCCACGCGCCCAGCCGGACACCGATCTTGGGGTTGGTGGACAGGCCGCCGCCGACCCACACGTCGAAGCCCGGGCCGTGCTCGGGGTGGCGGACGCCGACGAAGGCGACGTCGTTGATCTCGTGGGCCACGTCCAGCAGCGGCGAACCGGAGATCGCCGACTTGAACTTGCGGGGGAGGTTGGAGAACTCCTTGTTGCCGACGATGCGGCGGTGGGCCTCGTCGACGGCCCAGGTGCCGTCGACGATCTCGTCCTCGGCGATCCCGGCGACGGGCGAGCCGAGGATGACACGCGGGGTGTCGCCGCACGCCTCGGTGGTGGACAGGCCCACGGCCTCCAGCCGGCGCCAGATCTCGGCGACGTCTTCGATGCGGATCCAGTGCAGCTGGATGTTCTGCCGGTCGGTGATGTCGGCGGTGCCCCGGGCGAACTCCTGGGAGACCTCGCCGATGACGCGCAGCTGCTCGGTGGTGAGCCGGCCGCCGTCGACGCGGATGCGGAGCATGAAGAACTTGTCGTCCAGCTCCTCCGGCTCCAGGATCGCGGTCTTGCCGCCGTCGATCCCGGGCTTGCGCTGGGTGTACAGGCCCCACCAGCGCATGCGGCCGCGCAGGTCGGCGCCGTCGATCGCGTCGAAGCCGCGGTCCCGGTAGATCGTCTCAATGCGTGTCCGCACGTTGAGACCGTCGTCGTCCCGCTTGAACTGCTCGTTGGCGTTGAGCGGCGTCATGTGGCCGACCGCCCACTGGCCCTCGCCGCGGTGGCGGCCGACCTTGCGGCGCGGCGCGGCGGCGTTCGGCTGGTCAGGCGTGGAAGCCATGGAGATGCAGTCCTTCTGGCAGGCTGGAAAGAGTCGGTCGTAGCGCAAAGAGTCCCCATGGCCTGCGGATACGCCGGAACACCGCGAGCAGCGCATGGCGTGGGCGCTTCATCGCGCCCGCGAGACCGGGGACGGCCGGATCAGTCCTGGACGGGACGGCGGCGAGTGCTCAGCGCGCCTGACAGATGGCGCTGGACATGCGTCCGAGATCGACGTGCAGCCGACCTACCAAGGCGATTCCAGTGCGAGACATGTCGAAAGCGTGTCACGCGAATCTCGGGCCAGTCCACCGTTATCCATATGATGGACATCCGCATCCCGCATGGCGAGACGTCTGCTATGTCCGTCACCTGGCAGGGCTCGCCGGGCGCAGGAAATCTGCCGCGATGGCCCGGAATCCACCGTGCCCACGGGTCCCCACGTGCCGCAGCTTGTGGCCCGCCAGCGCCGAACCCAGCCGTACCCCCGCGCCGAGCAGCGCGCGGTCCGCGACCAGCGCCGCCAGCAGACCCGCCGCGAAGACGTCGCCCGCCCCGGTGGCGTCCTCGACCTCCCCGTCGGGCAGCGGACGGTGGGCGTAGCGCTCCACGGTGCCGGGGCGGTGCACCTCGATTCGGTCCGGGTACTTCACCACGGACACGCCCTCCCGCCCCTTCCGCACATGGCCGAGTCGCTCGAACTCCCGCCCGTTGACCAGCAGGTAGTCGCTCATCGCCGCCATGGCCAGCACATCGGCGGTCGGCTCCGCCGACCAGGCGTGCCCGGGGTCGAAGCTGATCAGCGTCCTCGGCGAACGCCGCCGCACCGCCGCCAGCAGCCGGTGCAGAGCCGCCCCGCCGTCCGGATCCAGGAACGAGGTGACGTGGACCGCCCGGGCCGCCGCCAGGTAGTCCGCGATCTCAGGGAAGCGCTCCCGCACATGGGCGGCGATCCGCGTGTTCGCACCGGTGTGGGTCAGCAGCGTGCGTTCCCCTCCGTCGTGCACGGACAGGCAGATCCCGCACAGCCGGTCCGGGTCCGTGGCCACCAGCCGCCGGTCGATGCCGAGCCCGTCGAGGACGGCGAGCGGGCCGGCCGCGCCCAACGGGTCCCGGCCGGCGACCCCCACGTAGCCGAGCCGCAGCCCCCGGCCCAGGCGCCCCAGCGCGTGGAGGGTGTTGAAGGCCGAGCCACCCGGCTCCGGCGTCAGCGGCACCCCCTCGTCGCGCAGCCACTCCAGGCCGGCGCGGACGGACGGTTCGTCGACCATGCGCTCGCCGCCGCTCTCCGGCGGCCGCCGCAGCCGCATGTGCGCGCCCAGCCGGGCCAGCACGGGGCTGCCGTTCAGGGCGGACGCCCCTGTGATGAGGTCCAGGTTGAGCGCCCCGACCCCGACCACGTCCATACCCGCCCCTTCCCTCCGGCCGGTCCCTACCGGGCTCCCGGCCAGGGCCCGGTCACGGGCCTCTTCTCCTCTTCCCCCGTCTCGGTGCGGAAGATGCGGAAGCCGCGCTTCTCGTAATTGGCCAGTGCGTGCGGCCCGTCCAGGCTGCAGGTGTGCACCCACACCCGCTTCGTCGGGGCGCGGTCCGGCAGGCGCTCCGCCAGGTCCCAGGCGCGGGCGATGCCCACGGAGAGCAGGTGCCCGCCGATCCGCCGGCCCCGGAAGGCGGGCAGCAGCCCGAAGTACGCGATCTCGACCTGGCCGTCGTCCTGCGGGTCCAGTTCGATGTAGCCGGCCGGGGTGTCCCGGTCGTACGCCACCCAGGTCTCCACGCCCGGGCGCTCCAGGAAGGCCCGCCACTGCTCGTACGACCACGGCAGGCGGTCCGTCCAGGCGCAGTCCGCGCCCACCGACGTGTAGAGGAATCGGCTGAACTCCGGGGACGGTACCTCGGCCCGCACGATGCGGACGCCCGACGTCGCGGGGTCCGGCTCCAGGGAGGGCCGCAGATCGGCGTGGGAGGTCTGCTCCAGGGACCACGTGGTCACCGTGACGCTAGTGCTCATGCGCCACATTCTGCGGCCTCGGCCCTGTCGTCAAAGTCCCTCCTGCCCCGCGCCGCCTGGCACGGCACCTCGCTGCGTTGTCGAATCGCCCGAGTAGCCCACTACGAGGACGATTCTCCGCCTTGCGATGCACCGCACCAGACGGCGCGGGGCCCGCCTCCGGGCGGCCGGAGCTACTTTGACGACACGACCTCGCGGGCCCGGCGGGTCCCCGGCTCGCTGCCGCGGCCCGTCGGGCCCGTCCCCTCACTTCCCGAACCGCGCCGCGCGCACCGCCGGCGCCGTCGAGTGCGGCAGCAGGTCCGCGGGGTGGTCGGGGCGCACCACCGCGACCTCGACGCCGTCGGCGAAGCGGTAGGGGCGGTGGTCGAGCACCCCGGCCAGGGTGCGGCGCAGGCGGGACATCTCGGCGCGCACCGTCACGGTGCGGGAGGGGTCGCCGAACAGGTCGCCGGCCAGTTCCGCGGCGCTGCGGCCGTCCCGGTGCAGGGCCAGCACGAAGAGCAGTTCGGCATGGCGCGGGCTGAGCTCCTGCGACCAGCCGCCGGTCGCACCGGAGACGCTCACCGTCCACGTACGGGGCCGGCCGAGGTCCAGCACGACGTGCCCGGCCCCGGGCGCCACCTCCTCCGGCGGGACGACCCGCACCAGCCACCCCCCCGGCAGCGGTTCCAGGGTGCAGGTGCCCAGCGCGGGCACCCAGGTGCGGCCGGCGATCGGCGCGGCGGGCAGCGTGATCCGTTCCACCGGCGGCATCCCGGTCACGGCGGCCGTCCAGCCGTTGGGATCGACGACCGCCGCCCGCCCCGGCATCCGGGCGAGCAGCGGGGCGGAGACCGAGCGCAGCCGGTCCACGGCCGCCCAGTGCAGGCTGCGCAGTTC
This sequence comes from Streptomyces sp. BoleA5, assembly GCF_000373665.1. NCBI lineage: Bacteria > Bacillati > Actinomycetota > Actinomycetes > Kitasatosporales > Streptomycetaceae > Streptomyces > Streptomyces sp. BoleA5. The sequence continues at coordinate 139,330 of NZ_KB892135.1, read as the reverse complement.
GGCCTCGGCGACCTTGGTCACCGCGGTCACCAGCGACAGCACCGCGGGGTGCATGCCGGCCGCGGGCCCGCTGACGTCCACCGCGCCGAGCAGCCGCCCGTCGCGCGGGTCCATCAGCGGTGCCGCGGCGCAGGTCCACTGGTGGTGCACCCGTACGAAGTGCTCGGAGGAGTGCACCTGCACCGGCCGCCCGGTGACCAGGGCGGTGCCGATCGCGTTGGTGCCGACGGCCTCCTCCGACCACGAGGCGCCCTCCGAGAAGCCGAGCCGGTCCGCGCTCCTGCGGACGGCCAGGCTGCCGTCCCGCCACAGCACCCGCCCCTCGGCGTCGGTGACCACCATGATGTGCCGGGCCTCGTCGGCGACCGAGACCAGCCCGTCGCGCAGCGCGGGCATGACGTCGCCCAGCGGGGTACGGCGCCTGCGCACCTCGATCTCGTCGGCGGTCAGCATGCCGGCGTGACTGCCGTTGTCGGGGTCGACACCGAGGTCCAGGGCGCGCCGCCAGGAGTCCTGGATGACCGGTCTGGCCTCGGCGCCGCCCGATCCGCCGCCCAGCGCGGCGTCCCGCATCCCGGCCAGCAGCCGTGCGGAACGACGCGGTTCCTGGACGGACTGGACCGACAACGACCGTGCGTCGATCGGAACCTGGCTCATGGTGCTCCCCGCGTCCGTGTGCGCAGCGCTTTGCGCGCCCCGGCAGTGGCCGCGCCGGTTCTCCGCTGCCACACCATGTGCATATGGTGCCGTCGGGGCGGTCCCTCCGGTGGGATATCCGGCCAATACCTTGCAACTGTCTGCAACGGTTGCGAATATGCGCGCACTCGACGGACAGTGACGGCGCATCACGCTACTCGTACGGAACCCTGAATCCGTGCGACGGTGAGGCGAGACCGGGGGTGGTGCCGAGTCGGCGCGGCACCACCCTCCGCGGCGCGGCGGCGGAACGTTTCCCCGAGGGTCCCGGTCCTTCCGCCGGGACCGCGGGCGTACCGCCGCCGCACCCGCCCCTCACTCCCGCGGCTGTGCCCGCTCCACGATCGCCGCCAGGTCCAGGCCGCGCGGCAGCGTGCCGAAGGTCGCACCCCAGTCCCCGCCCAGCCGCGAGGCGCAGAAGGCGTCCGAGACCTCCACCGGGGCGAACCGCACCAGCAACGAACCCTGCAGCACCAGCGCCATCCGCTCCACCACCCGGCGCGCCCGCGCCTCGACGCCCTCCAGATCGGCCAGCTCCGTCAGCAGCGACGTGATCGCCTCGTCCAGCCGGTGGTCCGCGCCGCGCGCCCGGCCGATCTCGCCCAGGAAGGCGTTCAGCGCCCGCGGCTCCCGCTGCAGCACCCGCAGCACGTCCAGGGCCTGCACGTTGCCCGAGCCCTCCCACACCGAGTTCAGCGGCGACTCCCGGAACAGCCGCGGCAGCCCCGACTCCTCCACGTAGCCGTTGCCGCCCAGGCACTCCAGCGCCTCGGCCACCAGCGGCGCGCAGCGCTTGGTGACCCAGTACTTGGAGACCGCCACCGCCAGCCGACGGAAGTGCCGCTCGTGCTCGTCGTCCGCGTCGTACGCCGCCGCCAGCCGCAGCACGGTCGTGGTCGCCGCCTCCGACTCCAGCGCCAGGTCCGCCAGGACGTTCCGCATCAGCGGCTTGTCCACCAGCGGCCCGCCGAACGCGCCGCGGTGCCCCGCGTGGTGCACCGCCTGCGCCACCGCCTGCCGCATCAGCGCCGCCGAACCGGTCGCGCAGTCCAGCCGGGTGGCCGACACCATCTCGATGATGGTCGCGATCCCGCGCCCCTCCTCGCCGACCCGGCGCGCCCACGTCCCGTCGAACTCCACCTCCGCCGAGGCGTTGGAGCGGTTGCCCAGCTTGTCCTTGAGGCGCTGGATCAGGAAGACGTTGCGCGAGCCGTCCGGCAGCACCCGCGGCAGCAGGAAGCAGGTCAGCCCGCCGGGCGCCTGCGCCAGCACCAGGAAGGCGTCCGACATCGGCGCCGAGCAGAACCACTTGTGGCCGGTGAGCAGGTACGTGCCCTCCTCCGCCAGCGGCTCCGCGCGCGTGGTGGTGGCCCGCACGTCCGACCCGCCCTGCTTCTCGGTCATCCCCATCCCGAACAGCGCCCCGGGCTTCTCCCCCGGAGCCACCAGCCGCGGGTCGTACACCCGCGACCCCAGCCGGGGCTCCCACTCCCCGGCCAGCGCCGGGTCCGCCCGTAGCGCCGGCACCGCCGCGTGCGTCATCGACACCGGGCAGCCGTGCCCGGCCTCCGCCTGCGACCACACCAGGAAACCCGCAGCGCGCCGCAGGTGGCCGCCGGGGCGCGACCACGCGTCGGTCAGACCGGACGAGACCGCCCGCCCCAGCAGCCGGTGCCAGGCCGGGTGGAACTCGACCTCGTCGATCCGGTGCCCGTACCGGTCGTGGGTGCGCAGCACCGGCGGATTTGTGTCGGCGGCCTCCGCCCACCCCCGCGCCTGCGCCGAACCGGCGACCCGGCCGAGCTCGCCGAGCTCCCGGTCGACCTCCTCCCGGAGTTCGGGTGCGACGTGCCGCGCCACCCCCTCCACCAGGGCGGTGTCGGCGGCGTACACGTCATACCCGACCAGGGGCGGAGGCTGGTTGGTCACGGTGTGTGTGGGGGGACTCATGACGGTTACGGTAGGCGCGTGCAGGCAGCAGACGAAACACCCGAGCGGCCCAGGCGAGGCCGTCTCCACCGGGCGCGGGCCCTCTACCGGAACGTGTCCAAACGCAAGGTGGGCTGGCTGCTGCTCAAGGACACGGTCGACTCCTGCATGGAGTACCGCGTCACCGGACTCGCCGCCGAGGCCGCCTTCTTCGTGCTGCTGTCGCTTCCGCCGCTGCTGCTGAGCCTCGTCGGCGCCATCGGCTACGTCGACGGGATCATCGGCACCGACACGATCGGCAACATCCGCCGCAACATCCTCGACGCCGCGGCGACCGTACTGTCCGACAAGGGCGTCGACCAGCTGATGCGGCCCCTGGTCGACGACGTCTTCGGCGGCGGCCGGCCCGACGTGATCTCCATCGGCTTCGTCATCGCCCTGTGGTCCGGATCGCGCGCCCTCAACGTCTTCGTCGACACGATCACGATCATGTACGGGCTGGAGGGCAGGCGCGGCATCGTCAAGACGCGGCTGCTGGCCCTGCTCCTCTACATCGTCGCCCTGGTCATCGGCGCGGTCGTCATGCCGCTGATGGTCGTCGGACCGGACGCGGTGGTGTCGCTCCTGCCATGGAGCGAGGCCGTGATCCGGATACTGTACTGGCCGGTCGTCCTCGTGCTGTCGATCGCGTTCCTCACCACGCTCTACCACGTCTCCGTGCCGGTGAGATCGCCCTGGTACGAGGACATGCCGGGGGCGGCCGTCGCCCTGCTGATGTGGGTCCTGGGCAGCTTCGTGCTGCGCATCTACCTCACCCAGACCGTCGAGGGCCCGACCATCTACGGCTCGCTGGCCGCGCCCGTGGCCGTGCTGCTGTGGATCTTCGTGTCGGCCTTCGCGGTGCTCGTCGGAGCGGCCGTGAACGCGGCCATCGACCGGGTGTGGCCGTCGATCGAGACCGCGGCCGCCCGCGAGGAGAACGCCCGGGCCAGGGAACGCGCCGCCGCCGACCTCGTCGCCGAGGCCGCCGCCCGCCGCGCCGCGTTCGAGTCCGGTCCGGACGACGAGGTCGGCCCGGAGGACCCGCCCGCCGAATTCCCCGAGCGCTGGGCGGGCTTCCTTCCGCCGGAGGACGTACGGTCCCGGCTGCGCGGCCGCCGCCCCCCGGGCAAGGACGGCGGCAGGCAGCCGCGCGGCTGACACGGACCCGGCGCGGTGCCGGTGGCCGGGTGGCCGGTGTCATGCTGGGACGGTGTACCGGGAACGGACCTCGACGGTGCCGGGTGCCGTGCTGTGGACGAAGACAGCGGGTGCCGGGGCGGCCCGCGTGCTGCCCGACGGCTGCATCGACCTGATCTGGGGCGAGGACACCGGGCTCTTCGCGGCGGGGCCCGACACCACCGCCCATCTCTCCGGCAGCCCGCCCGGCACGCGCTACGCGGGGCTGCGCTTCGCCCCCGGCGTCGGGCCGGCCTTGTTCGGAGTGCCGGCGCACGAACTGCGCGACCGCCGCGTGCCGCTGGACGCACTGTGGCCCGGCGCCGAGGCACGCCGGCTCACCGAGCGTGTGACCGCGGCCGCCGACCCCGCCGCCGCCCTGGAGTCCCTGGTGCTCGCGCGCGACGTCCGGCACGCGGCGCCCCCGTGGGGCCCGGGGATCGCCGCGAGCCTGGCGGCCGGCGCCCGCGTCGGCACGGTCGCGGAGGACACCGGGCTCAGCGAACGCCAGCTCCACCGCCGCTGCCTGGACGCCTTCGGCTACGGCCCCAAGACCCTGGCCCGCATCCTGCGCCTCCAGCGCGCCCTGGAGCTGGCACGGAACGGCCACGCCTTCGCGGAGGTCGCCGTCCGCGCGGGCTACGCGGACCAGGCCCATCTGGCCCGCGACGTCCGCGCCCTCGCCGGCGTCCCGCTCGGCGAACTGCTCTAGGCGGCGGGCGCCGCGCCGGCGGTTCGCGCCCTTCGGGCGCGAGACGAACCCGCACCCACCCACTCGCAGGTATCCGCTAGGAGAACCTCGCGAAGAGGTCGACCGGGTTCCCGTCCGGGTCCAGGACCACGGCGTACCGCATCCCCCAGGGCGCGTCGAAGGGCTTCAGATGCCCCACGTACCCGGCCCCGGTCAGCTCGGCGAACGTCTCGTCCACCTCCTCCGGCGCGTCACAGGCGAAGGCCAGCGCCATCCGGTGACCGCCCTGCGGCGGCTCCCACGAGGGGTCGAAGGAGCGGACGATCTCCACCGTGTCCCACGCCATCCGCAGTCCCCCGGGCAGCGCCGCCTCCACGTGCGGCTCCGCCTCCGCCCCGGCGGGGATCTCCAGCCCCAGCCTGCGGTAGAAGGCCAGTGAGGCGGCCATGTCGGCCACGACGATCTCGACGACATCGAAACGAAGAGTCATGCCGCAACCGTAGGCGCGCCCCGCCCGGCCCGTCTTGAACGAATCGGACACGCACTGTGCCGGTCGGCGCGGCTCAGCGCCGGTCAGCGTCGGGAGACGGCCGGGGCGTCCTCCGCGGGGTCGCCGAGCGGGGTGGCCGAGACGGACCGGGACTGGCGGGCGGTGGAGGCGGCGCGTCCCGGGTCGGTGGAGCCGGTGCGGCGCGGGTCGGGGGAGCCGGTGCGGCGGTCCGGGCCGTGGCTCTCGGACGGCTCCGGGACGGGGGACGTCGTCGGGGGCGGCGAAGGCGGCGGGTCGGCCGCCGGGGGGACGGACACCGCGGGCACGTTCGGTCCGACAGCGGGGTCCCGCCCCGGGGAGGACAGCAGATGCAGGGGTACGGCGACCGCCGCCGCCACCGCCAGGGACACCCCCGCTCCCGCGGCGGTCCGCAGCAGCCTGCGCCGCGCCGCCGCGCGGCGGACCTCGCGGAAGCGGCCGGGCGGCGGCCCGAGGAGCACCGTGCCGGGACCGAGCAGGGCGCTCAGCTCGGGGTCGCGTTCCTCGTCCGGACCGTCAATGGGTGTGATCAAGGCTTCTCCTGAGTCCGGCTCGCAGCATTTCCCTGGCCGCGTGGAGGTCGGCCTTCACGGTTCCTTCCTTCCGTCCCGTCGCGGCCGCCACCTCCCGGACCGGCATATCGGCGTAGTAGTGGAGCAGGATGGGCACCCGCAGCCGCTCGGGCAGCGACTGGACGAGCATCCGCACCGAGGGGTCGGTCTGCCCGTCGCGCCCCCCGCCCTGCCCGTCGACGAGGACCTCCGCGGTGGCACGACGCATGGCCCGGCGTTCGCGCTCCACCTTCCGCCAGTGGTCGCGCACGATGTTGGCGGCGGTGACGTAGAGGAAGCCGCGCGGTTCGTCCACGCTCGTCCAGCGGGCCCACAACCGGGTGAAGGCCTCCGAGGCGATCTCGTGGGCCGTCTCGTCGTCGTCGACCAGCCGCCGGCACCAGCCGGCCAGGCGCGGGTACAGGGCGGCGAACAGTTCGGACGCCGCTTCGTCCCGGGAAGACCGTTTCAACACTCTCCACATTCCGTCGTTCATCTTGCCGCAGGCGTGCCGGCGGGCGGCCGGACGGGGGCGTGCAGCCCACCGGCCCGGCCGCCCGGCGGCTAGTCGCGGCCCGCCGGGGCCAGGGAGGCGTACACCACGACGTTGTCGCGGTATCCGCTCCCGTCGGCGGTGCGGGGGCCGCCGCAGGTGATCAGACGCAGCTCGGGGCGGTCCACGTCGCCGTAGACCTCCTCGGTCGGGAACCGCGCCTTGGCCACCGTCTGCACCCGGTCCACGGTGAACCGCGCGGACGCGCCGTCCCGCAGCCCGGCCACGACCCGGTCGCCCGGGCGCAGCCGTGCCAGGTCCCGGAAGACCCCGTCGCCGAAGCGGCCGACGGTGACGTGGGCCAGCAGCACCGACGGGCCGAGCTGCCCCGGCGTGGGGGAGTGGCGGTACCAGCCGGCGGGCGAGTGGCGCGCCACCGGCGGGACCTCCACCGTGCCGTCCGGGGCCAGTCCCAGCTCCATGACCGGGGTGTCGACCCCGATCGCCGGGATCCGCAGCCGCACCGGCACCGAGCGGGCGAGCGGAGGCGGCGGGGACGGATGCGTCCGGGCGGCCAAGGGCGGCGCGGAGACGACGGGCGGCGCGGCGACGGGACCGTCACCGGACCCGCCCGCGCATCCGCCGGCCCAGGGCAGGACCGCCAGGACCGCGACGGCCGCGACCCACCTCGCGCCCGGGGTCATCCGGCGGTCGTGCGCCTGCGTCGCGCCACCACGAACGTGCCGCCGGCCAGGAGCAGCAGGCCGCCCGCGGCCGCCGTCACCACCGAGCCGTCGGGACCCTGCGCGGCGGCCGGGGACTGCACGCCGGTGTCGGGCGCGCCCGCCGGCACCGTGCCGACCTGGCGGGGGGACGGTGCGGCGGACGGCTCCGCCGACGGCGCCTCGGCGGGCGCGCTGCTGCGGGCCGGCGCGGGCCGGGTGCTCGGCCCGTCGGCGAACGCGGGCGCCGTCCCCGCCAGCACCGCGGTGCACGCCAGGGCAGCGGCGGTGAGAACACTCCTGCGCATGTGTCGATCTCCTTCGTCTCCCGCCCGTGCCCCGGGGCGGGGCACGGGCGGGCTCTGGCAACTGATCGGGCGGAGAGACGAGGCGGCCCCGCAGCCGGTTGTAAAGAACGGGCAAAGTCGCTTTCGTGGGGCCCCCGGTGAACGGCGGGCGAAGCCGCGGCGACCGCCCGGAGCCGCCGACCGGCCGGGCGTCACGGTTGGGCAACACCCGGTTCACCGCCGCAGCCGTACGTCCCGGCGTGCGCATCATGAGATCCGGGTGGGGATGTCAAAGGGGGCGGGCAACGGTGGAGTTCACGGTGGAGCGGACGCTCCGGAGACGGGGCCGGCGGTGGCTGACCGGGGGCCTGGCCGCGATCGGGGCGGCCGTGGTGTGGCTGGTCGCCTCGCGGAGCGCGGCGGCGCCCCTGGTGGTCGGGTTCCTGGCGGGCGTCGCGGCCTGGAGCGGTGCGAGGGACCTGCGGAGGGCGCGGCGGCCGTTCCGGCTGCGGGTCGACGCGTTCGGCATCACGCTGCAGGACGCGGAACTCGCCTGGGAGCAGATCGACGCGGTCTCGCTGTGGCACGTCCCGAACACCGGTGAGGACAGCGAGACCACCACGCCGCCCAAGCCGCGGCTCACCCTGTGGACGGCGCCCGGCGTCGCCTTCCCCCGCGAGCCAGACCGCGCCCGCGGCGCCCGGCCGCGTTACACGCTCGTCGACTGCGAGGACCTCGACCAGAGCGTCTCCGAACTGACCGCCGTGCTCGCCGAGCACGGCGGCGCCGCCTTCGAGACCGCGCCGCGCGCCGTGCGCCCGCCGATCCCGGTGACCGTCTCGGGACCGGAACTGCGCGTGCCAGGCGGGGAGCGGCAGTTCGTCGACGGGCGGCGGGCCGGCACCTGGACGCTGGTCTGGGCGGCGCTCGCCCTCGTCCTCGGCTACTCGTTCTGGGAACTCGTCCACGGCCGAACCGTCGGCCCCGAGCCCTTCACCGCCTTCGGGCCGCTGGGCGCGATCGGCTGCTGCTGTCTGACGGGGCGGTCGTACCGGCGCTGGCGCAGGCCGCTGAGGCTGCGCGTCGGACCCGCCGGGATCGGGATGCGCGAGGTGACCCGCGAGGAGTCGTTCTTCCCCTGGCAGGACATCGCCGCCGTCACGGTGGGCCGCCCGCCGGCCACCGGCGACACCCGCCCGTGGCTGGTGGTGTGGCCGCTGCCCGGCAGCCGTCCGCACGACAACCCCTCCTACCTGGTCGACGGCCACAAGGCCTTCGCCCTGGTGCGCCTCGACCGGCTGCCCGGCGGGGCGGAGGCCGTCGTCCCGGTGGTGCGGGAGTACGCGGGGGAGCGCTACGCCGAGACGGCGTGAGCCGCCGGCGGAAAACCGGTTGCGGGGTCTCCCGGGGCACCGGCTAGGGTGTCCCCGTCAGACCGCGAGTGAACCGGGAGGTGTTGGAGAGATGACTGTCGCCGTGATGGGCGCTGCCCGCATCCAGAAGATCATCAACCTCACCTCAGCGGTCGCCGGCTGACCCGGCCCGTCGCGAAGCACCCGACGGCGCAACCCCGTGCGACCGCCCTCCCGAAGGGCTCTCCTCCGTTGACCAACGGATCCGTCCCGCAGCCGTCCACCGCGCTCACCGCCTACGGCTGGGACTCCGCATTCGACTCCGACTTCGCCGTCCACGCGGAGCGGGGACTCACACCCGGCCGCATCGTCCGCGTCGACCGCGGGCTGTGCGACGTCGTCCTCCCCGACGGCACGGGCGGTCTGAGGACCGTACGCGCCGACACCGAGGACGTCTTCACCCGCGACCCCATGAAGGTCGCCTGCACCGGCGACTGGGCCGCCGTCGACGAGACGCCGGACGCCGGCCCCGCGGTACGCGCCCTGCTGCCGCGCCGCACCACCTTCGTCCGCTCCACCTCCTCCAAGCGCTCCGAGGGACAGGTCCTCGCGGCCAACGTCGACGTGGCGGTCATCGCCGTGTCGATCGCCGCGGAACTCGACCTCGGGCGGCTGGAACGCTTCGTGTCGCTGGCGTGGACCAGCGGCGCGCAGCCGCTGGTCGTCCTCACCAAGGCCGACCTCGTCGACGAGCCCGCGCACCTGCTGGACGACGCCCGAAGCGCCGCGCCCGGCGTGGAGGTCCTGGTCGTCAGCGCGGCCACCGGCCACGGCGTGCCGGAGGTGGCGACGGCACTGGCCGGGACCACGTCCGTGCTGCTCGGGCAGTCGGGCGCGGGCAAGTCCACGCTGACCAACGCCCTGCTGGGCCGTGTGGTCCAGGAGGTGCAGGCCATCCGCGACAGCGACGGCAAGGGCCGGCACACCACGACCACCCGCGACCTGCTGCCGCTGCCGGGCGGCGGGGTGATCATCGACACCCCGGGGCTGCGCGGGGTCGGACTGTACGACGCCGACGCCGGTCTCACCCAGACGTTCTCCGACATCGAGGCACTGGCCGGCGCGTGCCGCTTCCAGGACTGCTCCCACGATTCCGAACCCGGCTGCGCGGTGCTCGCCGCACTGGACGACGGCACCCTGACCCATCGCCGGCTCGACAGCTACCGCAAGCTGCTCCGTGAGAACGCGTGGATCGCCTCCCGCACCGACGCCCGGCTCCGCGCCGAGATGCGGCGCGAGTGGAAACTGCGCTCCGCCGCGGGGCGCGAGATGTACGAGCGCAAGCGCGGCGGCGGCCACCGCAAGGTGTACTGACCGGACCCGGCCCGGCTCCCCGGCAGGGAGCCGGGCCGGCGGTCATCCGGCTCCGTTGTGGCGCTCGCCCCCGCCGCGGCGCAGGGTCAGCGGGCTGCCCTCGTGCCAGAAGGTGTAGACGATGCTGCCGAGGCCGAGCGCGACGATGACGACGCCGAGGACGATCGAGTAGACCATGGCTCCTCCAGCCCGTTCGGGGTGCGCTTTACCGCACCTTCACCTTCGATGTCCGAACGTGACCTTCCCGTGGCCGTACCGTCTCACACGCGCGACGGCCCAACTCACAGTCGCACGGCCCGGGTTGTACGCATCTGCGGCTCATTTCGGCGGCAGGCGGCCCGCGGCGACGATCCCGGCGTACCCCAGCGGGCACTGTCCTTGGGCGTGCGGCGCCGGCGACCCTACTCGACGCCCACACCATCCAGTTCGGATCCGGGGCAAGCGCCGGTTCGGCCGCTCGCCGAAGGACGGGGGTGCGCCCTCACCCCTCGCGCTCGCCGTGACGCAGGCAAGCCCTGCGGGGGAGGTGCCCCTGGCCACCGGTGCGCGCACTCTTGCTCGGCGTGCGACCGGGAGGCCTCCCGCTGGAGGCAGCTTCCGGTGGTGCGGGGAGGGGTGGGGTGGGGTGGGCCCCCTTCACCCCCCACCGGGCGTTGGTCGCCGAACGATACGGAGGGGGCGGGGGAGGTGGGGGCACCCCCGGCCGAAGGCTGGGGGAGGGAGGGCGGGCGGGAGAACCGCCCGCCGCAGGCGCGAACAACCCGCACACGAGCAACCGGCCGCAACCACGACCACCGGCCCCTACCCCTTCACCGCCCCCTGCATGATCCCGCCCACGATCTGCCGCCCCAGCAACCCGAACACCATCAGCACCGGCACCGTCCCCAGCAGCGTGCCCGCCATGATCACCGACTGGTCGTGCACATACCCCCCGCCCAACTGCCGCAAGGCGACCTGCACCGTGGGCTCCTGCGACGTGAGCGCGATGATCGGCCAGAAGAAGTCGTTCCAGGACGCCATGAACGTGAGCATCGCCAGTACCGCCATCCCCGGCCGGGCGACGGGGACGACGATGCTCCAGAAGATCCGAGCCGTCGAGGCGCCGTCGACGCGGCCTGCCTCGATCAGCTCGTCGGGCAGCGACTGCGAGAGGTACTGCCGCATGAAGAAGACCCCGAACGCCGAGACCAGCCCCGGGAGGATGACGGACTGGAGCTGGTTCACCCAGTGCAGCTCGGCGACGAGCATGAAGAGCGGGATGACGCCGAGCTGGGGCGGGATCATCATCGTGCCGATCGTGAGCGCGAGCAGCGCGTTGCGGCCCCGGAAGCGGAGTTTCGCGAAGGCGAACCCTGCGAGGGTGGAGCACAGGACGGTGCCGACCGTCACCGAGCCGGAGACCACGAGGGAGTTCAGCAGCGCCTTTCCGATGTCGGCCTGTTCGAGCACCTGGCGGAAGTTGTGCGCGAGGTTGCCGCCGGGCAGCAGCGCCGGCGGGCTCGCGGCGAGCTCCGCGTTGGAACGGGTCGCGGCGACGATCGTCCAGTAGAAGGGGAAGGCGGAGATCACCGCCGCGAGGACCAGGACGGCGTAGGCGAGGCGGCCGCCCTGGTGCTGCCGGCCCGCCCGGCCCGCCCGGCCCGCCCGGCCCGCCCGGCCCGCCCGGGCCGGGCGGAGGCGGGGGAGGGAACGTGCGGTCCCGGCGGCGCGGCCGGACCGCGGTCGTGTGAGGAGCGCGCTCACCGGCGGGTCCCCTTCCCTGAACGTCGCCGTGCCAGCGCGGTGTTGAGCAGCACGAGCAGGACGATGAGGACGAACGTCACCCAGGCGATGGCGGCGGCGCGGCCGAGGTGGAAGTAGCCCCAGCCCTGCTCGTACATGTAGAGGCCGAGGGTCTGGTACTGGTGGGAGATGCCGCCCGAGATGCTCCCCTCGAACAGCAGCGGTTCGCCGAAGAGCTGGGTGGCCCCGATCGTTGAGACCACGATCGTGAACAGGACGGTGGGCCGCAGGCCGGGCAGCGTGACGTGGAGGAACTGCCGCCACCGCGAGGCGCCGTCGAGTTCGGCGGCCTCGTACAGCTCCCCGGGGACGGACTGCATCCCGGCGAGGTAGATCAGCGCGTTGTAGCCGGTCCACCGCCAGGTGACGATCGTGGACACCGCGATCTGCGAGGCGACGGTCCCGGACTGCCAGTCGACGGGCCCGATGCCGGCCAGCCCGAGCACCCAGTTGACCAGGCCGAAGTCGCGGCCGAAGAGCTGGGCGAAGACGAGGGTCGCGGCGGCCACGGACGTGGCGTACGGCAGGAGCATCGTGACGCGGAAGAAGGTGCGTCCGCGCAGCTTGTAGTTGAGCAGGTGGGCGAGGCCGAGCCCCATGAGCAGCTGCGGCACGGTGGAGACGACCCCGATGGTGAAGGTGTTGCGCAGCGCGGTCCAGAAGAAGTCGTCGTGCAGGAGCGCGGTGTAGTTGTCCAGGCCCCGCCATGCCATCTCGCCGGGGGTCTGGAGCTCGACGCGGTAGAGGGAGACGTACGCGGTGTAGAGCAGCGGGAACAGCCCGAACGCGGCGAACAGCGCGAAGAACGGGGCGATGTAGGCGTAGGGCGACAGCCGGGCGAGCAGTCGTCGTGGGGGCGCCGCGGGCGCCTGGGCGGCCGGGGGCCGGGCGGGGGGCACCGGCGCTGTGGCGGTCAGGGTCATGGGGCGGGACCTTCGGCTAGGGGGAGTACCGGGGCGGTGCGGCCGGGCGCGGAGAACCGGGGAGCGGTCCCACGCGCCCGGCGCCGGCGGGTCGGGGGCCGTCAGCCGACGGCGTTCTCGACGCCCTTCCGTACGTGGCTCCACGCCGTCGCGGAGTCCGTGCCCTTGCGCTCGACCTCACCGAGCGCGTTGGTGATCTGCTGGTTGACGTCACCGTCGTGCACGCCGAGCACCTGCACCGGCGAGGCCTCGGCGGCGGCGCCGAAGATCCGCCCGATGGGCGCGTCGCTGAAGTACGGGTCGGTGACGTCCCTGACGGACTCGATCGCCCCGATGTTGGAGGGGAAGCTGCCCTGCTTCTTGAAGAGCTTGGCCTGCTGCTCCGCCGCCGTCAGCCACTTGACCAGCGCGAAGGCCTCCCTGGCGTGCGCGGAGCCCTTGGGGACGGCGAGGTAGGACCCGCCCCAGTTGCCCGCGGCGCCGCCCGGGAGCGGGGCGACGTCCCACGTGCCCCTGCCCGCGCCGCCGGCCTGGCCCTTGATGTAGCCCAGCATCCAGGCGGGGCAGCCGATGGTGGCGAAGGAGCCGCTGCTGAAGGCCTGGTTCCAGGCGGGGGTCCACTGGGCGAGCTTGGCGCTCAGCCCGTCCCGGGCGGCCTTCACGGACAGGTCCCAGGCAGTCCTGACCGCGGCGTTGCCGTCGTAGATCAGCTTGCCGGAGGCGTCGTAGTAGCGTTCCTTCTCCTGGCCGACGATGACGGAGTAGAGGCTGCCGACGCTGTCGAGCCAGGCGCTCTTGGCCCCGGCCTTCGCCTTGTACTGCCTGCCGAGTTCCAGATAGCCGTTCCACGTGGCCCACTTCTGCGCCAGTTCGGTCCGGTCGGTGGGCAGACCGGCCTGCTCGAACAGGTCGGTGCGGTAGCAGATGGCCTCGGGGCCGACGTCGGTGCCCAGTCCCAGAGTGCGGCCGTCGGCGGTGGTGGCGGCGGCCCACTTGGCGGGGGAGAAGTCGTCCTTGAGGTCCGCGGCGCCCAGGGCGCCCAGGTCCTCGAACCTGTCTGCCTGCTGCTGGGTGACCGACGCGATCCGGCCCACCTCGATGCCCTGGACGTCGGCGAGGCCGCCGCCGCCGGCCAGCCTGGTCTGCAGGGCCTTCCAGTAGTCGGCCTCGTTCTCGGTGCTGCTCTGCTTGATGGTGACGCCGGGGTGGAGCTTCTCGTACTCGTCGTACAGGCCGGCTTCCTTGTAGCCGAAGGTGCCGAACAGATCGACGGTGATCGTGACCTTGCCGTCCTTGTCCGCGGACGTGCCGGTCGAGCCGGATCCGCAGGCGGCGAGGAGTGCCCCGGCGAGTGCGACCACCCCGAGTCGGAAGGTGACGCTTCTGGCGGCTCGGGCAGTGGGCATGGAAGCCTCCCATGGCTTCTGGACGGGTGAGAGCACCCCCGGTCACGGCGCTTGAGAGCGCTCTCAAGCGATGCCCAGGAGAGTGCCGCCGCAGCTGGTGATTCGTCAAGAGTCGAATGGATAAAGGCCGGTGGGGCGGCTCCGGGTCCCGTGCGTCTCCACGTCCTGACGGCATCGCCGGCCGGTGTCGTGACCCTCCGCGAAGCTCTCCGCATGCCTGCGGTCGTCGTCGCGGAAACGCTCGTGAAAGGGCACGGAATTGACATCCACAGGACTCGAATATTCGTCCTCGGTCATGTCGTGCGATGGCCGGAGAGGCATGCCCGAGGGCTGCTAGAAATTACCCGCCGGCGTGAATGTTCGTGCACGAGTACGACTTTTCCGTGCCTCCCGTCCCTATGTCCGCGAGCCCACCCGCCCGTATGCCCGTATGCCCGAACAGACGCAGCAAGGGGAGCGATGACCTCGGCACCATCCGGTTCCGTGCCCGCCCGGAATGCCGCTCACGGTCTGCTCGGCCGCGCGCTGTCCAGGTGCCGCGACGAACGGGCCACCGGGGTGCTGCACGTGCAGGGCAGCCCCGGCGGGGCCTTCCATCTGCTCGACGGTGCGGTCGTGGCCGTGGAGAGCCCCGGGGCGCCGGGGGTCGGCACCCTGCTCGTCCGCTCCGGGCGCATCGACGCCGACGAGTGGAACGCCGCCCACGACGCCGCCGCTACGGGGCTGTTGCCGGGCGCGGCGATCGCCGCCGGGGGGCGTCTCGGCACGGCCGAGTTCCAGGTGCTGCACATGATGGCCGTTCAGGACGCGGTCTTCGCCGTGCTGGCCGGACGGCTGGACAACTGCGCCTTCGACCCCGACGCGCCGGGTGCCCGACCGGCCGCCCTGCCGCAGGGCCTGGCCCCGGGGGTGGAACCGGAGGAACTGCTGGTCGAGGCCGGTCGCCGGCTTGCCGCGCTGGCGTCGCTGCCGCGTCGGGTCTCCCCCGACCGCGACCGGGTCACCGCCGTGGGGCCGCCCGCGTGGGCCGACGAGCCGCTGGCCCCGGTGCGCCGCGAGATCCTCGGCTGCGCCAACGGACGGCGCAGCCCCCGGGACATCGCGTTCCTCATCGGGCGCGGGGTCTACACGATCACCGTGGAGGTCGCCCGGATGTGCGCCGAGGGCCTCGTCGAGACCGTCCCGGCTCCGCCGGCGCCCGCGCAGCCGCCACCGGTCGCGGACCCGTCGCCCCCCGTCGCGGACCCGGCGGCCCCCGTCGCGGACCCGGCGGCCCCCGTCGCGGACCCGGCGGCCCCCGTCGCGGACCCGTCGGCCCCCGTCGCGGACCCGGCGCCGCCGCCCCCCGAGCCGTTCGCCCCGGCCCCCGCGGAGCCGGCGGGACCCGCCGCGCCGCGCCCTCCCCTCGCTCCCCGGGAGGACCTCGCGAACCCGGGCCCGTACCCGCACCCGCCGGAACGGGAGCCGGGGGAGGCCCCCGGCGCGGCCCCGGCCGCCGAGGGCCTGCCCCGCCGCGAACCGGGCGCCAGCGGTATTCGCGAGGCACTCGACGCCGGCCGCCCGCAACCGGGCTGGAAAGGATTTCTCCGGCCGCGAGGACGGAGCCGGACCGATTCCCCGTGACCGAAATCCCCGGGGACCGACGCAACACCGACCGAAGGGAATTCAAGGAGGTGCACGTGCATGAATCATGACGCCCTGGTCGCCGAGATGCGCACTTTGCGGGACCGGGTGGTCGGCGTCACCGACACGGTCGTGGCGGCCGTCGACGGCCTGCTGATCGCCGCCGACACCGAGGACGCCATCGACCCCAACGGCCTCGCCGCGCTGGCCGCGGCCAGCCTCGGGCTCGCCCGGCGGATCGCCGCGGCGGCCCTGCGCGGCCCGCTGCGCAGGACCGTGACCTGCAGCAGTGGCGGCTACACCGCCGTCTACGCGGTCGGCGAGACCGCGATCCTCGTCGTCGTGGGCGACGAGGGCATGAACGTCCCCCAGCTCCACGTCGAGGCCCGGTCCGCCGTCGAGCGCATCGGCGCGATCCTGCTGGCCCCCGAACCCGGACCGGGCGCCGTACCTGCGCCGGACTCCGCGTACGACCCGGAGGGAGTCCTCGGATGACGCCCCCGCCCCCAGCGAAGACCACCGAAGGAGTGCTGTGAGCACCACCGGAAAACGCCCGCACGGCAACCTGTCCGACCAGGTCATGGGCCTGGTGAAGAACCTGCGCCAGGAGGTCCCCGACTGCCTCGCCGCCGGTGTGGTCGACATGTCGACGGGCATGCTGCTCTCCGTCGACACCGTCGACAGCCATCCGCCGGAGGTGCTGGACCTGCTCGCCGCGGCGACCCTCGACCTCTTCCAGGGGCGCACGGTGGTGATGATCGAGGACGTCTTCAAGGAGCGCCGCGGAGTCACCAGCGACGCGCACTACTTCCAGGAGATCCTCGTCAACAGCGACAACCTGACCCACCTGTTCATGCGCAACAACCTGAACGAGGAAGTCGTCGCCGTCGTCGTATGCCGCCGTTCGGTCAACGTGGGGATGCTCTTCGCCCAGGCCCGCCGCGTGGTCAAGGAGCACAGCACGCTCTGAGCCCCGGCCGGTCAGGCGCTGGCGCGCCGCACCAGCCGGGTCGGTGTGACGAGCGAGGACAGCGGGCGGCCGCCGCTGTCCTCCTCCGACCGCCGTTCCAGGCCCCGCACGAGCAGCCGGACCATCAACCGGCCCATCTCCTCGATCTCCTGGCGGACCGTCGTCAGCGGGGGGTCGGCCAGCTCCGCGACCGAGGCCATGTCGTCGAAGCCGACGATCGCGACGTCCTCCGGCACCCGGCGGCCCCGTTCGCGCAGCACCCGCAGCGCACCGCAGGCCATCAGGTCGGAGGCGACGAAGACGGCGTCGACGTCCGGCGCCCGGTCCAGCAGCTCGGCCATGGCGCGGGCCCCGCCCGCCTCGGAGAAGTCGCCCTCGACGACCAGTCGCGGGTCGGCGTCCATCAGGATGTCGTGGTAGCCGTCGAGCCGGTCCACCGACGCGGTCTGGTCCAGGGGGCCGGTGACGGTCGCGATGCGCTCCCGCCCCAGGGAGAGCAGGTGGCGTACCGCCTCGCGGGCCCCGCCGCGGTTGTCCGAGTCCACGTACAGCACGCTGCGGTCCCCGTCGGCCGCCGGCCAGCCAGGGCGCCCGCCGAAGACGGTCGGCAGCCCGATGCGGCGGGTGATGCCGGGCAGCGGGTCCTCGGCGTGCAGCGAGAAGACCAGCGCGCCGTCCACGTGCCCGCCGGACAGATAACGGCCCACGCGCTCGTAGTCGGCCGTGCCCTCCACCAGCAGCAGCACCAGCTGCGAGTCGTGCACCGCCAGCTCACGGCTGATGCCGAGCAGCTGCTGCGCGAAGAAGGGGTCCGCGAAGACCCGGCTCTCCGGCTCCGCGACGACGACGGCGACCGCCCCGGTGCGCCGCGTGACCAGCGAGCGGGCCGCCTGGTTGGGTACGTAGCCCAGCTCCTCGACGGCCCTGCGGACCTTCTCCACCAGCGCCTCGCGCACTCCCGTCCCGCCGTTCACGACGCGCGACGCGGTGGCCCGGGAGACGCCGGCCCGTTCGGCGACGGCCTCGAGCGTCGGGCGCGCTCCGGAGATCTGGTCGGACAAGGGGTGCTCCTCTCGGGACGGCAACAGCGTAGTCCCTCCCGGGAGCAGGGAGAGAGCGCTCTCGCCGCAGCTCGGAGCCGGTTTCTGAGAGCGCTCTCTGCCTCCTTTGCGCGAGCGGCCGGCCGATAGGTCGACCGCCGGGGCGGTCAGCGCACCGGGAAGCCGAAGGTGTAGCCCTGCTGCTTCAGCCAGGGAAGGACCTGCCGCAGCGCCTCGACGGTCTGGCCGCGGTCCCCGCCCGCGTCGTGGAAGAGCACGGTCGGCCCGTTGGAGATCTCGTTCCTGACGGTGGAGACCAGCGCGGCGGTGCCCGGCTGCTTGAAGTCCTCGGAGTCGACGTTCCAGCCCAGCGGGCGCATGCCGCGGGACGCCGCCAGCTGGCGGCTGTACGGGGTGAAGGCGCCGCCCGGAGCGCGGTAGTAGAGCGGCCTGACGCCCCCCGAGGCGCGGGTGATCATGCGTTCGGCGTCCAGGATCTCCTTCGCCTGGTACTGGCGCGACTTGCCGTTCATCGTCGTGTCGTGCGTCACGGAGTGGTCGCACAGCCGGTGCCCGGCGGCCACCACCGCCTTCACCAGGCCGGGGTGGGCCCGGGCCTGCGTGCCGACCATGCAGAAGGTCGCCTTCACGCCGTTGTCCTCCAGCACCTGGAGGATCTGCGGCGTCCACCGCGGGTCGGGCCCGTCGTCGATGGTGATGTTGACGCCCCGCGGGCCCTTGTCGGAGGCGTGGGCGATGTCCATGTTCACCACGGGGGCCGGCAGCGCGGCGTCCGGCACGGAGGTCTGCCCGGGTATCGGCCGCGGCTCGGCGGAGGCCGTCGGCTTCGCCGGACGCTGCGCCGCCTGCCGCCCGTCGGCGGTGCCGGCCTGGGCGGTCCACACCGACGCCAGCGCGGCCACCCCCGCCACGCCCAACGCCGCCGCCAGTATTCGGCCGTTCGTCCCCCGCATCCCGCTCCACCCCATGTCCGCACCGCTCCCCGAGTCCTGTTGTTCCGCGTTCCGTACGTGCACACGGGAGGACGGGGGCTGGGCGCCGGTGGATCCGGCTGTTACGGAGCCCTGACGGTCCTGTCGGCGGACGGCGACGGTACGGGCCGCGCGCCTATGAGGTGAGGACGGCCACCAGCCACGCCCCGGTGACGAGCAGGCACGCGAACAGCTCGGCCAGCAGCGCCGTTCCGGCGGCCCGCATCGCCGTACGGGTGGAGGACCAGGCCGCGCCGTGGCTGCCCAGCCGCATCCGCTCCCCGCCGTAGAGGGCGAGGGTGAAACCGGCCGGCGCGCCCACGACCGGCAGCAGGAAGAAGCCGGCGACTGCCCACAGCCCGGCGACGAGGAATGCCTGCCGTGGCACCCCGGCCTCCCGTACCGACCGGGCGGGCAGCAGGAGCTGGACGGCCTGGTTGAGCAGCAGCACACCGGTGGCCGCCGCCAGGACGCCCCAGGACGACGAGGTGTGCAGATGCGTCGCCCACCACAGGACGGCGGCCCAGCACATCAGCGGGCCCGGCGCTCCCGGTACGAGCACGCCCAGCAGTCCGGACAGCATGACGGCACCGATCAGGCACAGCTGTCCGGTCCCCATGCGCCCAGCGTGCCGGAAGCCGGGCCCCGGCGCCCCCTGGTTTTCCGCCCTTGCCGGCCGCCGGCCAAGTACGCCCCGTTCAGAGGGGATTGCGCTCCACCCAGCCGCGCTCGTACGCGTGCCAGCCCAGCTGCAGCCGGGTCGTCACGTCGGCCAGCTCCATCAGCCGCTTCACGCGTCGCTGCACCGTGCGCAACCCCACCTCCAGCTGCTTGGCGACGCTGGCGTCGGTGAGCCCGGCCAGCAGCAGCGACAGGATCTGCAGGTCGACGGCGTCTGGCGCGTCCGGCGACTCCTCGTACGGGGCGCCCCCGGTGTCCAGCCGGATCGGCAGGGCCTCGCGCCAGACACTCTCGAAGAGCGCCATCAGCGAGTCCAGCAGCCCGCTGCCGTGGACGACCAGCGCGGCCGGGCCGCCCGCGTCCCGGGCCATGGGCACCATCGCCAGCGAACGGTCGGCCACCACCAGCTTGGTCGGGACACGGTCCACGATCCGCACCCGTTCCTCGCGGCGGAGTGCGGCGGTCAGTCCGGCGATGCCGTTCGGCCCGCTGACGACCTCGCGCTCGACGACCACGCGGAAGCCCACCCCGCGTTCGACGGCGCGCTCCTCGGCGGTGTTCTCCATCCCCGACACCACCATCGGCGTGCCCGTCACCAGGGCGCAGACCTCCTTCTCCGCGCCCAGTTGGAGCTGGTTGAAGCGGTGTGCCACCGCGCTCGCCCCGGTCACCACCTCCACCAGGTCGTGCGCCGAGGGCTCCGCGGCCTCGCCCCGGTACTCCTGCGCCAGCACGGCGGCCGCCAGTTCGGCCTGCTCCAGGTGGTGCCTGTGCTGGGTGAGCAGGGCGCCGAGCGCCACCGTGGGCGGGGCGGCCACCCAGCGGCCGGGCCGGGCGGAGGACTGCGCGACGAGACCCTGCCGCTCCAGCAGCCGCAGGACGCGGGCCGCCTCGTCCTCGGGCATGCCGAGCCTGCGCGAGAGGTCGACGACCTCGGCGGCACCCAGCCCCACCAGGGCGCGGTACGCCGCCTCCTGGGCATCGTCGAGCCCTACGGCACCGAGCACGGGCACCCCTTCCGGATCCGGCGAACGCAACACGCGGGTATGGCGGAAATGAGCCATGGCGTAATCCCGCCGCCCGCCATCATCCCTGCTCGAACCGCTGTCCTGGCAAGGTGTCCCCACTGGATCGTCCGACGTGCTGCCCGAGGAGGGGGCCGGCCGCCCGTCGGGCCATTCGCGTTCCCGAACCCTGTTTCGCCGCGCGCCCTCCGGTGGACAATAGGGGCATGAGTCAGCAGGGGGAGACGGACCGCCGCCAAGAGGACGAGTGGTGGCGGCAGTTGTACGGGCAGCCCGACCCCGGGGGCCGCGAGCCCGGTGACACGCTCGACGACCGCTACAGCTCGGCCCTCACCGCCCTCGGCGAGGAGGCGGACGGCGGCGGTACGGTGCCGGCGCAGGCCGCCCCGCAGGACACGGCTCCGCCGGCCGCGCCCGGTGACGGCCGGTACACCGGCGCCCATCCGGCGCGGGCCCCGGGCGGCCGGTCCGGGGCGGGCCCCGACGAGAACGACGCCGGCCCGCCCGACACCCTGCGGCTGCGCCGCCCGGCACCGCCCCCGGCGACCGCCCCGCGCCCCTGGCAGTACCAGGGCCCGCCCCACCCCCAGGCGGCGCCCCGACCGGCCTCGGAGCCGCCAGGACTGCCCCCGGGCTGGGCCCCGGCCGAACCCGCCCCCGAGTCCCCGCCGTCCGAGGCGCCCCCGGGACCCCCGGCCCCCGCCGCCCCGCCCGTCGGGTCCGCACCGACCGTCCTGCCGCCGCCCACCCCCACCGAGGTGGCGTACGTCGGCGACGGCCCGCCCACGTACGACCCCGAGCCCACCGCGTGGCCGGCGGCCGACCCGGACGCCCTCGACGACCTCGTCCCGGACACCGAACTCGACGGCGCCCGCTACGGCCTGCTGACAATCAGGACGGCCTCGGTGCGCGGCGACTCCGCCCGCTACCGCGGCGAGCCGCGCCGCGACGCCGTCCTGACCGCCCGCTTCGGCGGCGGCGACGACGCGCTGCTGCTGATCGCCGTCGCCACCGGCCCCCGCACCTCGGACACCGCCCACCGCGCCGCCCGCGACGCCTGCACCTGGATGGCGACGGCGGTGGGCCGCAGCCAGGCACGGCTGAGCGAGGACATCCGCGCCTCCCGACGGGGCTCCCTCAAGTCCGGGCTGCACCGCCTGACCGACCGCTGCTACGGACGGCTGCGCGCCCGCGGCGAGGACCTGGGCCTGGAGCCGGCCGACTACAGCGCCACCCTCCGCTGCCTGCTGCTGCCCGCCGACCCCGACTGCCGTATCCGGCTCTTCTTCGGCGTCGGCGACGGCGGGCTCTACCGCATCCGCGGCGGCGAGTGGCAGGACCTCGACCCCTGGCGGCCCGACGAGCACGCCGAGACGGAGGACAGCCCGGCCGTACGCTTCCGCTTCCGCGCCTCCGTGGCCCGTTCCGGCGACACCCTTCTGCTGTGCAGCGGCGGCCTGGCCGGGCCGCTGCGCGGCGAACCCGCCCTCGCCGCCCGCCTGACCCAGCGGTGGGGTGCCGCCGGGCCCCCGGGCCTGGCGGCCTTCCTCGGCGACACCCAGACCCGGGTCAAGGGCTACGCCGACGACCGTACGGCGGTCGCCGTCTGGGACGCCTGACGCGGTGCGGGGGTGAGCCGCAGCGTCAGGATCTGGAACGGGCGCAGCGCGAGGGCGACGGTGTCGCCTTCGCGCCCGGCGTCCACCAGCGGCAGGCCCACCCGCTCGCCCCCGGCGGCGGGAGAGGCCACCGGGACGTGGCGGTTGAGCGGGTGGACGCCCTTGACCGGCACCCCCTCGGCGTCGTACACCATCCCCTCGGCAACGAAGCCCGGGCCGTCGGTGCCGAACCCCGGGTCGATCACGGCCTCGACCCGGCGGCCCCTCCAGGCAGCAGGCACCGTGCCCTCCAGCCGGAACCAGCTGGTCGACCACGGCGGCCCCCAGGGCGTGCCCACGGAGAACGGTTCGAACGTTCCGTCCGACCACGCCTTCAGGGCCTCTCCGACCGGCAGCGGCTCACCCCGCCGGTCCTCCACGTGCCACACCGACATGCCCAGCGGCACCCGTGCGGCGTAGCGGGCGGGCCGGACGAACTGGTTCATGGCCCTGGTCAGGCGGCCCTCGACCAGCAGACGGTCGTCGTGCATCTCAGCTCCTCGGGTCGGCTCACCGGATGGATTCCCCGTCAATGCGCTGGTGTCCCGTAACGCCCGGAAGGCGGACGGGGTTTTCGGGGCATGAGAAAAATCGCGCGTCCCCGCGGACTCTCCCGGCGCGGATTGCTCGGCGCCGCCGCCCGGCTCGCCCCCCTCGCCGCCGTCCCCTCCGTGTCCCTGCCCGGGTCGGCGGCGGCCGCCACCGACCCGTACGCGGCGCTCGCCCGCGCGTCCGTCACCGAGTTCCGCAGCGCCTGGGACGCCTACCGCAGACTCGCCTGGGGCCGCGACGAGTTGCGGCCGCTCACCGGCGCCGGCTCGGACTTCTTCATCCCCGGCAGCACCCTCGGCCTGACGATCATCGAGGCGCTGGACACCCTCTACCTGATGGAGCTGGACGAGGAACTGGACGCGGGCGTCCAGTGGGTGCGCGACGACCTCGTACTCGGCCAGGACGCCCCCGTCCAGGTCTTCGAGACGATCATCCGCATGGTCGGCGGGCTGCTCTCCGGGCACCTGGCCACCAAGGACACGGTCCTGCTCGACCGCGCCCGCGAGCTGGCGGACCGGCTGCTGCCCGCCTTCACCCGGTCGCCCACCGGGGCCCCCTACCGCTATGTGAACCTGGCCACCGGCGCCGTCTCGGGCAAGGAGAACCACCTCGCCGAGATCGGCACCTGCATCACCGAGTTCGGCGAGCTGTCCCGGCTCACCGGGGACCGGAAGTACTACGACGCCGCGAAGAAGGCCCTGCGCGCCGTCTACGAACGCCGCTCGCGGCTGAACCTGCTCGGCACCGGCATGAACGTCGAGACCGGCGCGTGGACCGGCACCACCGCCACCCTCGACCCGCCCGTCGACTCCTTCTACGAGTACCTGTGGGACGGCTGGGAGCTCTACCGCGACGAGGAGCTGCGCACCTGGTACTCCACGCTCACCGCGGCCGTGCTGAGGCACCTGACCGAGCGCCGTTCGGGACGGCTGTGGTTCCGCCAGGCCGACATGCGCACGGGCGCAGCCACCGGGCACGCGCAGTCCGAGCTGACCGCCTTCTACGCCGGACTGCTCGCCCAGAGCGGTCGCGTCGCCGAGGGCGAGGCCTACCACGACAGCTGGGCGGCCGCCCTGCGCTCCTTCCGCCTGCCGCCCGAAAGCCTCGACTACCACGGCATGCGCGCCCTGGACGCCTCCTACCCGCTGCGCCCGGAGTACGTGGACTCCTGCCTCTTCCTGTGGCTCGCCACGGGCAAGGAGCTCTACCGGCGACGGGCCGCCGAGATGTTCCGGCGGCAGAGGCAGTACTGCAAGGTGGCCAACGGATACACCGTGGTGCGTGACGTGACCGCCCGTCCCATGAAGCTGGGCGACCTGACCCCGGCCTACTGGTTCAGCGAGAACGCCAAGTACTACTACCTGCTGTTCGCGCGGGCGCGCCGGTTCGACTACCGCTCCAACTACCTCACCACGGAGGGCAACGTCCTGCGCGGACTGCGCTGATCCGCGCCCCGAAGGCCGCTCAGCCGCCCGCCGCGACGGTGACCTGCGCCTCGTGCGCCACGGGGAAGGCGACCGAGCCGGCGATGAAGCACAACCGGTGGGCTTCGGCGTGCAGCTCGACGGCGGCCTCCACCATGGCGGCGGAGGCCACCTCCACCCGGGGCCGCAGCAGGGCCCGCGTGAAGTGGCCGCCGCCGTCGCCGGTCTCCTCCATCGTGCCCTCCGCACGGTCGGTGTAGGAGGTGACCACCACTCCGGCGACGGTGCACACGTGCAGATACGAGAGCATGTGGCACTGCGACAGCGCGGCGAGCAGCAGCTGTTCGGGGTTCCAGCGGGCGGGGTCGCCGCGGAAGGCCGGGTCCGAGCTGCCGGGTATCGGCGGCACGGGCAGACCGGGCGCGGCGACCTCGTGCTCCCGCCCGTAACCGCGGTACGTGCTGGTGCCCGTGCCCCGGTTGCCGGTCCAGACGACCTCGGTGGTGTAGGTGTGGCGCTTGCTGATGTCGGGCACGGCTAACGCTCCTCCTCCGTCCCGCCCCGCTCGTGGGCGGCGCAGGTGTCCATGACGTGCTCACGGGCGGCCGCGTGGGCCTCTTCGGCACGGCCGGCGGCGATCGCGGCGAGCAGCCGCAGGTGTTGCGCGGCGACCTGGTCGGGGCGCTCCGGCGCGGCCAGCGACCGGCGTGTGGAGACCTGGATCTGGTCCCACAGCCGCTCCAGCGACGCGGCGGCCACCGGGTTCGCCGACAGGGCGGCGATCCGGCCGTGGAAGCGCCGGTTGTGCCGGACGGCCTCGACCAGCCTGCCGGCGGCCGTGGCCTCCTGGGCGTCCGCGGCGATCCGCTCCAGCGCGGTCAGCTCCGCGGGCGCCATCTCCCCGCGCCGCTGCCGCTCCGCGGCCAGCTCCGCCGTCAGACCCTCCAGCACGCCCCGTACCTGGTAGGCGTGCCGCAGCGCCTCCGGCCCCAGCTCGACCACGCTCACCCCGCGCCCCGCAGAACGCACCAGCCCGTCGGCGACCAGCGCCCGGAACGCCTCCCGCACCGGTGTACGGCTCATGGCCAGCACCGCCGCGGCCTCGAGCTCGGTGAGGCGCTGGCCGGGGGCGTACACCCCGTCCAGGATCAGTTCCCGCAGCCGCGTGCGCGCGGCGTCCGTCTGCTGCACCCCTTCACTGTATCCATTGCATGCACGGTATGCAATGTATGCAATGGATACAGTGAATACATCGCGTACAGGAGCGCTCCGTCCGCGGCCCATGACTGGAGGTGGTCGCGGTGGGGCATGCATTGCGCGTAGATGTTCGAACCCGAATGGGCGTCAGCGGCCGGAGCGGAGCCGATGGAACGTCAGCCTGTCCAGCAGGGCGGCAGGGAGGCCGGGGGGCCCGTCGAGGCGTGCCGGCTGCACCGGCCCCTCCAGCACGCCGACCTGCCGGCCGTCGCCGACGTCCGCAGGCTGCTGCGCGAGGCGTTACGGAACTGGGGCGTGCCCGCCCTCGCCGACACCGCGGAACTCCTCACCACCGAACTCGTCACCAACGCCCTGCGGCACACCGACCGCGGCGCCGTCCTCACGGTGACGCTGCAGCCCGGCCCGGCCCACTGCCTGCGCGTGGAGGTAAGGGACTTCACGACCCGCCACCCGCGACTGCGCGCCCCCTCCGACCGCCGCACCTCCGGCCGCGGACTGCTGCTCGTCCAGTCGCTCGCCGACGCCTGGGGGGTCCGCCCGGACGGCGACGGCACAGGGAAGATCGTCTGGTTCGAACTCGACGCGGAGGCCGGCTGATCCGCCCCTGACCCGGTGCCCCCTGACCCATCGCCCCCCGACGCGCCGCCACCCCGGCCGGGGTACCGGGCCGGGGCAGCGCACCGACGGGACGTCGCGGGCGCGCGATCAGCCGTACTGGCGCTCCAGGTCGGCGAGTTTGCGCTCCAGCGAGTCCAGCTTGGGGAGCGCCATGGTGTCGTCCTCGGAGGTGAGGTCGATCGTCGTACGGGCGGTCTCCTCACGCACGGGCGAAAGGGCGGGCCGGGAGCGCGCGGGCAGTTCGGCCTTCTCCGGTTCTATGGCAGGCTCCGCGCCGGACTGGGCACCCGCCGCGGCCGAGGAGGGCAGCTCGTACTTGCTGCCGCCGCGGTTCCAGATGCGGTGCTGCCGGTTGATCGCCTTGATGCGGGCCCGTTCCAGGCGCTCGTGCCCGCGGCGGCGCATCGCCTCCTGCTCCTGGCGGGCACGTTCCTCGCGGACCTCCTCGACGGCCTCGTCGAGGGTGCGGACGCCCTCGAGCAGCATCAGCGACCAGGCGCCGTACGTCTCGCGGGGCGCGCGCAGCCAGCGGACCATGCGGATCTGCGGCAGCGGCCGCGGGATCAGCCCCTGCTCGCGCAGGGCGGCCCGGCGGGTCTGCTTGAGGGCGCGGTCGAAGAGCACGGCCGCCGAGAGCGACATGCCCGCGAAGAACTCCGGGGCCCCGGCGTGGCCGCCGCCGCGCGGCGCGTGGACCCAGTTGAACCATGCCGCCGCGCCCGCGAACAACCACACCAGCATGCGGGAGCCCAGCGCCGCGTCACCGTGGCTCGCCTCGCGGACGGCGAGCACCGAGCAGAACATGGCCGCGCCGTCGAGCCCGAAGGGCACCAGGTACTCCCAGCCGCCGGACAGGCCGAGGTTCTGCCGGCCGAAGCCGACCAGGCCGTGGAAGGACAGGGCCGCGGCGACCGAGGCGCACCCGAACAGCAGGACGTAGGAGGCCGTTCCGTACAGGGCCTCCTTCTTGCGGCGCCGCTCCTCCGCGCGCTCCCAGGAATCCCCCTGGCCCGCGTCCTCCTTGCGGGCCTTGCGGTTGCGCAGGAACACTGCCGCGGCGGCGAGGACCGCCAGACCCACGGCGCACGGGAGCGCCCAGTCCAGCGTTGTGTCCGTAAGTCTCATCGTGCGATTCCTTGCGTCGCAGTACCGTCGCGCTCGGGCCGCGAGACGGCGTCCGCGCGCCATCCTGGCGAACACCTGGAACGTGTGATGCGGTTTCAGGGCAAGAGAACGCCAACGGAGGGGCGGTGTGGGGCGGGATCGACAGAATGCTCGAACTGGGTAGCGGGACCGGTTCAGTTGAGCGAGTGGAAACCTGTGGCCTGACGGGCGGCCGGATGACATCGGTGAAAGATCCACACGAGGTGTGCCACCACCCCTCGGACGATCTTGGCCGGGGGAGAGCGGGCCCACGGGGGCTCGAAGCCGGTCGCCGAGCGTGTTGCAATAGACGGCGGCGTACATTCCCCACGAAAGTGCGCCAGCGCACACGACTGCCCGAAGGAGCCCCTGTGGAGTACGCCCCCCGCGCCCAGCGGCGCCCCGCGGCGCCCGCCGCCGCGGCCCCCGGGCTGCCCCCCGGTCACGACGAGCGGGTCCGGGGCGCCCATCCGCACGCCGAGCCCGGCACGCAGGCCGCCCCGGAGCGGGCCGAAGGTCTTCCCCGGCCGCGCCGGCTGCCCGAGCGGTCCACCGTGCGGGACCAGGTCCTGCGCGCCTTGCGCGGCGCCCTGCTCACCGGAGAGCTGCGCCCCGGGGCGGTGTACTCCGCGCCCGCGCTCGCCGAGCGCTTCGGGGTCTCCGCGACCCCGGTGCGCGAGGCGATGCAGCTGCTGGCCCGTGAGGGCGCGGTGGAGGCCATGCCGAACAAGGGCTTCCGGGTCGCCGAGCGCAGCAGCCGGGACCTCGCCGAGCTCGCCGAGGTGCGCGCGCTCCTGGAGGTCCCCGTCGTACTGCGCATGGCCCGCACCCTGCCCGCGTCCCGCTGGGAGCAGCTGCGCCCGCTCGCCGAGGCCACGGTGGCCGCCGCGGCACTGGGCGACCGCGCCGCCTACGCCGAGGCCGACCGCGCCTTCCACCGCGCGCTGCTGGAGCTCTCCGGCAACCGGCAGCTCGTCGCCGTCGCCGACGAGCTGCACCGCAGGTCGCAGTGGCCGGTCACCGAGGACCACGGCCACGCCCGCCCCGGCGCCGCACCCGTGCGCGGCATCAGCGCCCGCCTGGTCGCCGACGCCACGCAGCACGCGGCGCTGCTGGAGGCACTGGTCTCCGGCGACCTCACCGCCGCCGAGTCACTGGTGCGCCGGCACTTCTCCGGGGCGTGACGCTCAGCCGGCGTCCGGCGCCGGCTCCCCGGGCAGCTCCTCCGCCAGCCACACGGGCACCCCGCCCAGGGTCCGGAACAACCGCGCCGCCTCCGCGCGCAGCCGTCCCGCCTCGGGATCCGGCGTCACCCCGGCCAGCGCGGTCAGGGCCGGCGCGACCCCGACGGCGTAGCCGAGCTCCACACGGATCCGCAGCGACTCCGTGAAGCCGTGGCGCGCCTCGGTGACGTCCCCGTCGCGAGCCGCCAGCCCGGCCAGGTGCCGCCAGGTGTACGAGGTCAGCAGCACGTCGTCGTGGGCCACCGCCCCCGCGTGCGCCCGGCGGTACGCGGCGCGCGCCGCGGCCGGGTCGTCGCCCAGGTTCTCCGCGACCAGCCCGCGGCGGAAGTCCAGCAGCGGACGCCCCGCCGCACCGGGCGCCAGCAGCGCCGCGCTGCGCATCAGGGCCGCCCGTGCCTCGTCGGCCCGGTCGCGGAGCCCGAAGAGCGTCGCCAGGTACGCCAGGTTGCCGCGTTCGCAGGCGGCCTCGCCGCGCTCGTCGTCGGTACGGGCCAGGGCCTCCGCCGTGCGCAGCGCGTCCTCGGCCTCCGCCCAGCCGTCCAGGGTGAACATGCAGCACTCGATCAGCAGCGCCGCCCGCCGTGTGGCCGCCGCCGGCGACCGCTCCGCGTGGGGTGCGAGCAGCAGCGCGGCCTCCGTCCAGCACCCGCGGCCCCGCAGCCGCGTCACGTCGGGCGGCGTGTCGCCACCCGGCGCGTTCGGTCCCACCTCTGCGTCCGACATGGCGGTGTCCGCCACTTGCCCTCCCCGAAGCGCGTCATCGAGCCGGTTGGGCCGAAGTCCAGCACGACACCGGGTGTCACGCCAAGAGGGCGGACGGCGCGTGATCGATTTCCTGCCCGTCCCCGGCCCCCTTCACCCCGCAACCGCGGCGCAACTTCCCCGCATCCGCGCCGCATCCGCCGGGGCGCACGGCGTTCACCGGTTCCGAAGGTGTGCATGTCCCAGGAGGTACAGGGCCCACCGGTACCGCCCGGCCCACGAGGGGGCGCCACCCCACCCGTCGCCGGACGACGGCAGGGGCATCCGGCTGGATTCCCCCGTCCGGCCCCCGGTGCGGATCGGGAAAGTGCCACGGTGTGCCGCCGCGGACGGCGCTCACGGCCCCGCGGACCGCGGGGACCCCGGGCGGCCGCCCGGGGCGCAGGAGACCGTATCCTCCAGGCCCGGTGCGCCGCCCGCGGCGAACGCCGCCTCGCAGGCGGCGTCGCCGGAGGCGAGGCGGCGTGCGCCCGGGCGTCGACGCGCACGGCCATCTCCGGGGTGCCGCCGAGCAGCCGCCGCACCGTCGGGGAGGCCCGCACGTGGCCCGGCGGCCGCGGGCACGACGGCCGCGGCGGCACCCGGCGGATGTCCGAGGCGACCCGGGAACGGCCGCCGCCGACCGCCCGCGCCGGCGCGGCGTGGCGCCGTCAGCTCATCCGCAGGGCCAGGAAGAAGTCGAGCTTGTCCTCCAGGCGCGACAGGTCGCGGCCCGTCAGTTGCTCGATCCTGCCGATGCGGTAGCGCAGAGTGTTGACGTGCAGATGCAGCCGGTTCGCGCAGCGCGTCCAGGAGCCGTCGCACTCGAGGAAGGCCTCGAGGGTGGGGATGAGCTCCGCGCGGTGCCGCCGGTCGTAGGCCCGCAGCGGGTCGAGGAGCCGGGCGGTGAAGGCGCGGCGGACGTCGTCGGGGACGAACGGCAGCAGCAGGACGTGGGAGGCCAGTTCCTCGTGGCCCGCGACGCAGACCCGGCCCGGGCGGGCGGCGGCGACGCGCCGGGCGTGGCGGGCCTCCTCCAGGGCGCCGCGCAGGCCGTCGGCGGAGTGGACGGCGGCGCTGACGCCGATGGTGAGCCGTCCGTCGCCGTCCAGGCCCCGGGTGAGGGGGGCCCGCAGGAAGGAGAGCAGGCCCTGCGCGGACAGCTCGGGGGCGCTGCCGCCGGACTCCGGCGAGGACAACGGGACGAGGGCCATCGCCTCCTCGCCCGCGTGGGCGACGGCGATGCGGTCGGCCTGGTCGGGGCCCACCGCGCCCGGGTCTACCAGGGCCTCCTCCAGCAGTGCCTGGGCGACCGGGCCGGCCGCGGGCCCGCCGCCGGCCCAGTCGACGCGGGCGACGACGACCTGCCACTGCGGCGCGGTGCCGAGCCCCGGCACCAGCACGGGCGCGGCCACCCGCAGCCGTGCCGCGATCTCGCCCGTCGGCGCACCGGTCTGCACGAGGTCCATCACCTCGGCGGCGAGCCGGCGGCGCACGGTGCGCTCGGCGTCCCGCCGGTCGCGCTCGACGGCGATGAGCTGGGTGACGCCGTCCAGCAGGTCCAGGCGCTCGGCAGGCCAGTCGCCCGTGTCGGCGTCGACCGCAAGGAACCAGTCGGAGAGCACGGTGCCGCGGATGTCGTCGGCGGGGTCGCCGCTGCGGATGGGGAAGAGCGCGTAGTGGCGGCCCACGGTGTAGGCGCGGTGCGGCCAGGGGCGGCCCGTCCGGGCGGCGGCCAGGTGCTCGCCGGCGAGCTCGGCCGGTACGCCGGCGGGCAGCGGATGGTCGGAGCCGGCGATCCTGCGCCCCGTCGAGGACAGCACCCAGGCGCGCAGGTCGAGGTCGCTGCCGAGCAGGTCCAGCACGGCGTCGGGACCGCCGCCCTCGGGTCCGGAGGTCATCAGGCGGCGGTGCCGCTCCACCACGGCTGCCAGGTCCCCGGCACGCTCGGTGGACACCTGGCGCACGACGTGCTCGGTGATGGAGGCGAAGGCGACGTCCTCGTCGACCGCGAACAGCGGCAGCCGGTGCCGGGCGCAGGCCAGCACCAGATCGTCCGGGACGGAGCCCAGCTCCGCCTCGCCGGCCGCGAGACCCGCGACACCGGCCGCGGCGAGGATCCGCACGAAGCGCTCGGAGTCGTCCGGCCCACGGCGCCAGGCCAGCCCGGTCAGCACCAGTTCGCCACCGGAGAGGTAGCGGCTGGGGTCCTTCAGGTCGGTGGTCATCACACCACGGACCGTGCGGTCCAGCTCCTCCCCGCCGCCGAGCAGCCGCAGGCCGAGGGCATCGGTGTCCAGCAGTGCGCGCAGCCGCATCGTCGTCGCCTTGTCTCGAACGCTTCCGTCTCTGAGGCGGTACCAGGGTGGCGCCCGCTCGATTGCATCGGTGTTGCCGCGTCGATGCCGACAGGTTTCAGGTCAGCGTCTTTCGGAGGAATCTACGAGGCCAGCTTACCGACCAGCGAAGTGCTTCATGCGTTCGGTGACTGCACCCGGCACGGTGCCCGGACGTGTACTGGGTCACACAGCGTGAACAGGACATGAACAGCCATCCCGTCCCCCCGACGAAGAAGAGAGCACTCATGGACTTCCTGCGTCCCGCGACCTGGGAGGAGGCCCTCGCCGCCAAGGCGGAGCACCCCACGGCCGTACCCATCGCGGGTGGCACCGACGTGATGGTGGAGATCAACTTCGACCACCGCCGGCCCGATGTCCTGCTGGACCTGAACCGTGTGGGCGACCTGTACGAGTGGGAGGTGGGGGAGGAGACCGTACGGCTGGGCGCCGCGGTCCCCTACACCCGCGTCATCGAGGCGCTGGGCAGGGAACTGCCCGGTCTCGCGCTCGCCGCCCGCACCGTGGGCTCCCCGCAGATCCGCAACCGCGGCAGCGTCGGCGGCAACCTCGGTGCCGCCTCCCCGGCAGGCGACTCGCACCCGCCGCTGCTCGCCGCCGGCGCCGAGGTGGAGGCGGTGTCCGTACGCGGCACCCGGCTCATCCCGGTCGAGGAGTTCTACACCGGGGTGAAGCGCAACGCCCTCGCCCCGGACGAGCTCATCCGCGCCGTGCACATCGCCAGGGCCGACGGCCCCCAGCAGTTCTCCAAGGTCGGCACCAGGAACGCCATGGTCATCGCGGTCTGCGCCTTCGGCCTGGCCCTGCACCCGGCCACCCGTACGGTGCGCACGGGCATCGGCTCGGCCGCGCCCACGCCGGTCCGCGCCGGCACCGCCGAGGAGTTCCTCACCGCGGCGCTGGAGGAGGAGGGCCTGTGGGACAGCGGGAGGACCGTCCCGCCGTCCGTGGCACGCCAGTTCGCGGAACTGGTCGCCGCCTGCGCCAGCCCCATCGACGACGTGCGCGGCAGCGCCGCCTACCGCCGCCACGCCCTGCGGGTGATGGCCCGCCGCACCCTCGGCTGGACCTGGGACGAGTACCTCGGCAACGAGAGGAGCGCCCGATGCGCGTGACCTTCACCGTCAACGGACGGCGCCAGGAGGCCGACGACGTGTGGGAGGGCGAGAGCCTGCTGTACGTCCTGCGCGAGCGCATGGGCCTGCCCGGCTCCAAGAACGCCTGCGAGCAGGGCGAGTGCGGCTCCTGCACGGTCCGGCTGGACGGGGTGCCGGTGTGCGCCTGCCTGGTCGCCGCCGGCCAGGTGCAGGACCGTGCGGTCGTGACCGTCGAGGGCCTGGCGGACTTCGCCAAGGAGCGCGGCACGGGCGAGGCGGGCCCCGGCACCGATCCGGGCGCCGCACAGCGGTGGCAGCCGCGTCCCGCCGGCCCGGCCACGGAGCTGTCCCCGGTCCAGCAGGCCTTCGTCGACGCCGGAGCCGTCCAGTGCGGCTTCTGCACCCCGGGTCTGCTGGTCGCCGCCGACGAACTGCTGGAGCGCAACGCCCAGCCCACCGACGCCGACATCCGCGAGGCCCTCTCGGGCAACCTGTGCCGCTGCACCGGCTACGAGAAGATCCTCGACGCGGTCCGCCTCGCGGCCGCCCGCACGGGGGAGGAGGCCTGACCGCGATGGGCGTGACCCGCACCCCCACCCCCACCACCCAGGGCAGCGAGACCAGGGGCGGCATCGGCGAGTCCACGCTGCGCCCCGACGGCGTCCTCAAGACCACCGGCGAGTTCGCCTACGCCTCGGACCTGTGGCACGAGGACATGCTCTGGGGCCACACCCTGCGCAGCCCGCACGCGCACGCCGAGATCGTCTCCCTGGACGTCTCGCGGGCGCTGGCGCAGCCCGGTGTGTACGCCGTGCTCACCTACGACGACCTGCCCACCGACGTGCGGCACTACGGCCTGGAGATCCAGGACACCCCCGTCCTCGCCCACGGCCGGGTCCGCCACCACGGCGAACCGGTCGCGCTGGTCGCCGCCGACCACCCCGAGACCGCCCGCCGCGCCGCCGCCAAGATCGAGGTCGAGTACCGGGAACTGCCCGTCGTCGTCGACGAGGCCACCGCCACCGCCCCCGGCGCGCCGCTGCTCCACGAGGACCGCACCGACCACCACAGCGGCCACGTCCCGCACCCCAACATCGTCCACCGCCAGCCGATCGTCCGCGGCGACGCCGACGCGGCCGCCCGGCGCGCCGACGTGATCGTCACCGGCGACTACGAGGTCGGCATGCAGGACCAGGCCTTCCTCGGCCCCGAGTCGGGGCTCGCCGTTCCCGCCGAGGACGGCGGCGTCGACCTCTACGTCGCCACCCAGTGGCTGCACGCCGACCTCCGCCAGATCGCCCCCGTCCTCGGCCTGCCCGAGGAGAAGGTCCGCATGACGCTCTCCGGCGTCGGCGGCGCCTTCGGAGGGCGCGAGGACCTGTCGATGCAGATCCACGCCTGCCTGCTGGCGCTGCGCACCGGCAAGCCCGTCAAGATGGTCTACAACCGCTTCGAGTCCTTCTTCGGCCACGTCCACCGGCACCCCGCCACGCTCCACTACGAGCACGGCGCCACCCGCGACGGGAAGATCACCCACATGCGGTGCCGCATCGTGCTGGACGGCGGCGCGTACGCCTCCTCCTCCCCGGCCGTCGTCGGCAACGCCTCCTCCCTCGGCGCCGGCCCGTACGTCATCGACGACGTCGACATCGAGGCCCTCGCGCTCTACACCAACAACCCGCCCTGCGGAGCGATGCGCGGCTTCGGCGCGGTCCAGGCCTGCTTCGCCTACGAGGCGCAGATGGACAAACTCGCCGCCGCCCTCGGCATGGACCCGGTCGAGTTCCGGCGGCTCAACGCCATGTCCCAGGGCGCCGTCATGCCCACCGGGCAGGTCGTCGACTCCCCGGCGCCCGTCGCCGAACTGCTGCGGCGCGTCAAGGCGATGCCGATGCCGCCCGAGCGGGAGTGGGAGAGCGCCGGCGGAGGCGTGGACGTCCGCGCGCTGCCCGGGGGGCTGTCCAACACCACCCACGGCGAGGGCGTCGTCCGCGGCGTCGGCTACGCCGTCGGCATCAAGAACGTCGGCTTCTCCGAGGGCTTCGACGACTACTCCACCGCCCGCGTCCGCCTGGAGGTGATCGCCGGGGAACCGGTGGCCACCGTGCACACCGCGATGGCCGAGGTCGGCCAGGGCGGCGTCACCGTCCACGCCCAGATCGCCCGCACCGAACTCGGCGTCACCCAGGTCACCATCGACCCCGCCGACACCCGAATCGGTTCGGCGGGCTCCACGTCCGCCTCCCGGCAGACGTACGTCACCGGCGGCGCCGTGCGGCACACCTGCGAGGCGGTGCGCGAACGCGTCCTGGAACTGGGCCGCGCCAGGCTCGGCACCCACCACCCGGCCTGGGCCACCGCCGAACTCCTGCTGGAGGGCGGCAAGGTCGTCACCGACGGCGGAGAGGTACTCGCCGGGATCGCCGAGGTGCTGGGCGACGAGGCGATCGACATCGAGCGCGAATGGCGGCACCGCCCCACCGAACCCTTCGACCCGCGCACCGGCCAGGGCCGCGGCCACGTCCAGTACTCCTTCGCCGCGCACCGCGCCGTCGTGGACGTCGACACCGAACTCGGACTGGTCAAGGTCGTCGAACTCGCCTGCGCCCAGGACGTCGGAAAGGCACTCAACCCGCTGTCGGTCATCGGCCAGATCCAGGGCGGCACGACCCAGGGCCTCGGCCTGGCCGTCATGGAGGAGATCCTCGTCTCCGACCGGGCCACGGTCCGGAACCCGTCCTTCACCGACTACCTGATCCCCACCATCCTCGACACGCCGCCCATCCCGGTCGACGTGCTCGAACTCGCCGACGACCACGCCCCGTACGGGCTGCGCGGCGTCGGCGAGGCCCCGACCCTGTCCTCCACCCCGGCCGTCGTCGCCGCCATCCGCGCCGCGACGGGCCTCGCCCTGCGCCGCGTACCGGTGAGGCCGGAGCACCTGACCGGCACGTGAGGCAGCTCCGCCCGGCGCCGCACGGCGCCGGGCGTGCACACCGCACCACTCTCGGGCCGTCCCCCGGTCGTGCTGCGGACCATCCCCAATCCCGTACGGCGCAGGCCGTCCGGGTGTCCCTGTGAACCTTGGGAGTGGCACCGCATGACCCCATCGACCCCGTCAGCCACGGACAGCACCGCCGCCGACGCCACCACCACCGACGCCACCACCGGCACGCCGCCTCCCCGGCCGGCCGGGCGAACCCGGCTCGACCGGTACTTCCACATATCCGAACGCGGCTCGACCGTCGCCCGCGAACTCCGCGGAGGCCTGACGACCTTCATGGCGATGGCGTACATCCTGCTGCCCAACCCGCTGCTGCTGTCCGGCCCCGACGTGGACGGCCACCGGCTCGGCCAGACGGGCCTGATCACGGCGACCGCGCTGGCCGCCGCCGTCTCCACGCTCCTCATGGGCCTGCTCGGCAAGGTGCCGCTCGCCCTCGCCGCGGGCCTGTCCGTCTCCGGCGTGCTCGCCACGCAGGTCGCCCCGCACATGACCTGGCCCCAGGCGATGGGGACGTGCGTGCTGTACGGCGCGGTGATCGTGGTCCTGGTGGTCTCCGGTCTGCGCGAGGTCGTCATGAACGCGATCCCGCTGCCGTTGAAGCACGATGCCCTTCACCTACTCCATCACCGCCGGGGTCGGCGCCGGAGTCATCGCGTACACCGCGATCAAGTCGGCCCAGGGCAGGTTCCGTGAGCCCGGGCTCTTCATGTGGGTGCTCACGGCCGTCTTCGTCGTCTACTTCGCCCTGCACCCCTCGAGGGCTGGCTGGGCGTCGGCTAGGAGGAGTCCCCACCATGCTCGACATCGCCGACGCGCTCGACCGCTGGTCGGCCGAGGGCAGGCCGTTCGCCGTGGCGACCGTCGTCGCGGTCGGCGGCAGCGCACCCCGGCAGCCCGGCGCGGCACTCGCCGTCGACGCCGAGGGCACCGCCGTCGGCAGCGTGTCCGGCGGATGCGTCGAAGGCGCCGTCTACGAACTCTGCCAGGAGGTGCTGGAGACCGGCGAGCCGCTGCTCAGGCGCTTCGGGTACTCCGACGACGACGCCTTCGCCGTGGGGCTGACCTGCGGCGGTGCCATCGACGTCTTCGTCCAGCGGATCGCGCCCGGGGCGCGAGCGTTCGCCGGGGCGCTGGCCGCCGCCTCCCGCGGGGAGGCGGCGGCGCTGGCCAGGGTGGTCGCGGGCCCCGCCGGCATGCCCGGCCGGGCCCTGCTGGTGCGCCCCGGCGGGACGTACGAGGGCACCCTCGGCGACCCGGAACCGGACCGCACCGCCGCGGCCGAGGCCCGCGCCCTGCTGGACGCCGGCCGCACCGCCACCGTCGGCATCGGCGCGGACGGCGGGCGCCGCGGCGAGCCGCTCACGCTGCTGGTCGAGACCAGCGTCCCGCCGCCCCGCCTGCTGGTGTTCGGGGCGATCGACTTCGCCGCCGCACTGGTGCGGGTCGGTGCGTTCCTCGGCTACCGGGTGACGGTCTGCGACGCGCGCCCGGTCTTCGCGACCGCCCTGCGCTTCCCCGAGGCCGACGAGGTCGTCGTGGAGTGGCCGCACCGGTATCTCGAACGCACCCCGGTCGACGGGCGCACCGTCGTCTGCGTCCTCACGCACGACGCCAAGTTCGACGTACCGCTGCTGGAGCGGGCCCTGCGCATGCCCGTCGCGTACGTCGGCGCGATGGGGTCCCGGCGCACCCACGAGCAGCGGCTCGCCCGGCTGCGCGAGACGGGCCTCGGCGAGGCGGAACTGGGCAGGCTGCGCAGCCCGATCGGCCTCGACCTCGGGGCGCGCACGCCCGAGGAGACGGCGCTTTCCATCGCGGCGGAGTTCGTCGCGGAGGGGCGGGGCGGCACGGGGCGTCCCCTTACGGGGGTGTGTACGCCGATCCACGGGGTGGTGTGACCGGGGTCGGTTGTTGCTGCCGGTTGCTCGTGTGCGGGTTGTTCGCGCCTGCGGGCGGCTGCGCCGGGCTGCCCGGTGGGTGCCCCTTGCGGCCGGTTGTTGTGTCGCGGGTCCTGGCCCGGGAGCACATGCGCCGGGTGATGACGGCCAACGGCATCGTCCGCGGCACGGTCCTGGTCGACGGCTTCGTGGCGGGCACCTGGCGCACCGACCGGGCGCGAGGCTCCGCCGTGGTCGAGGTCGCGCCGTTCGCGCCCCTGGCGAGTGCAGACCGCGACGCCCTTGAGGCGGAGGGCAGGCGGCTGCTGGCCGCCTCCGACCGGAGGCCGGCCACCACGACGTGCGCTTCGCCTGACCGGCGCGGGCAGCAGCCGGGGCCGGACGGAGGATCACTCCGCCCGGCCCCGAGTGCTGCCCCGCCCGGCGGCAGGGGCGGCGCGGAGGTCAGCCGCGCAGCGGCGCCAGGGCGCGGCTCCACTCGATGACCTCGTCGATGAGGGTCGACAGGCTCGCGGCCTGGTGCTCGCCGGGGGCGAACTCGCTGAAGTTGACGAAGTCGGTGAAGAGGGAGAGCGCGACCTGGGAGCGCACGTCGGCCATCTTCAGCTCGCCGGCGATCAGCCGCAGGTGCTCGGCGGCGCGGGCGCCGCCCACGGAGCCGTAGGACACGACGCCCAGCGCCTTGTGGTTCCACTCGGCGTGCAGGTAGTCGATGGCGTTCTTCAGCACGCCCGAGGTGGAGTGGTTGTACTCCGGGGTGACGAAGATGAAGCCGTCGAAGCCGGCGATCTTGGCGGCCCACTCCTTGGTGTGGGCGTTCTGGTACTGGCCCATGGCCGGCGGGATCGGCTCGTCGAGGTGGGGGAGCGGGTAGTCGGCGAGGTCCACGAGCTCGAAGGTGGCGTCGCCGGTGTGCTTGGCGGCCTGCTCGACGACCCAGTGGGCGACCTTCTCGCCGTTACGGCCGGGGCGGGTGCTGCCGAGGATGATGCCGATCCTGGTCATGAGGCGTGATTCCCGATCTGTGTGGTGCGGGGTGTGGATTGAAGCTTCAACTTGAAGCTTCAAGTGCACTGTAACAGATCGCCTTGAAGCTTCAAGCGGTCCGATAGCCTGGTGACCATGACGAAGAACACAGCGGAACCGCCCGCGCCCGCCGCCGTGGAGCCGCGGTGGCTGCGGGGCGGCGAGCTGGCCGCGTGGATGTCGATGGCCCGGGTCATGGCCCGGCTCCTGCCGGCCCTGGAGCGCGAGCTGGAGCGCGACGCGGATCTGAACTGGATGGAGTACCACGTCCTCGCGATGCTCTCCGAGCAGGAGGGGCACACCATCAGGATGAGCGTGCTCGCGGACCGCGCGAGCTCGTCCCTGTCGCGGCTGTCGCACGTGGTGCGGCGTCTGGAGCACCAGGGCTTCGTCCGCCGCGAGCCGGACCCCGGGGACGGCCGCTACACGCTGGCGATCCTCACGCCCGAGGGGTACGAGAAGCTGGTGGCCTCCGCGCCCGCGCACGTGGAGACCGTGCGCCGGATGGTTCTGGATCCGCTGGACCCGGGCGAACTGGAGAGCCTCAAGCCCGTCCTCGACCGGATCTATGAAGCCGTCGACGCCGCCGAGCGCGGCCGCTGACGTGGAGAGGGGCCGCTGCGGGCGGCTCGTGGCAGCCCGCAGCGGCCCCCGGCTCGGCCTGACCTGACGTCAGGAGTCCGTGCGCGCCGCTCCCGGCGGCGCGGGTGCGGACGTCCGCCGGGAACGGGCGGCGGCCCGCCTCACCCGGCGAACCGTGCCGTGGGGCTCCGCGCGATGCCGGTGGGGGAACGCGCGGGTCGCCGGTGGGGGCGGCACCGCATCCCGCGCGTACGGCGCGGCTGGACCGGCGCGAGCGCCGGCGGCCGTGGACGAGGGGCGTTGGCGCACGTGCACTCGTGGGACGGTGGCCTGCTTGCTCTGTGCGGGACCCAGGCCAGGGTCGTCGCCCGCGCGCCCCAAGGAGGGAAGCCCCTGACCCGGTCGCTTGGGGAAACCCCTCGGTCACGCCGCGTGCCCGCCCGGCGGGTGCGCGACGGCGCGCGGCCCGTCCCGGCGCGGTGGCCGACTCAGCCGGCCCGGCGCGGTGATCGCCTCAGCCGGCCCGGCGGCCCGCCGCCAGTCGCACGATGTCCACCCGTGAGCGGATGCCCAGTTTGCGGTACACGCGGGTCAGAGTGGCCTCGACCGTCTTCACACTGACGAACAGCGCCGCGGCGATCTCCCGGTTGGTGGCGCCCTCCAGGACGAGCCCGGCCACCTGCCGCTCCATCGAGGCCAGCCCGTCCAGCTCCGGTGGCGCGGCGGTCGCGGGGGCGGGCGGGGCCTGGCCCGTCTGCTCCAGCCACGGCAGGGCCTTCGACCGCCGGAACAGCCGGCCGGCCTCGTCCAGCGCCGCCCCGGCCGCCCCGCGGTTGTGCCGCTCCGCCTCGACCCGGGCCAGCGCGAGGACGGCGCGGGCCTCGTCCAGCCCGTAGCCGAGGGCGGCCGTCCGCTGCCGGGCCCCGGTCAGGACCGCCACCGCCTGGTCGGTGTCGCCGTGCGCGGCGAGGAGCATCCCCTCGGCGCGCTCCAGGACGGCCAGGATGCTCTGCCGGCCGAGCCGCAGGGCGTGCCGGCGCGTCTCGTCGATGACCTCCCGCGCCTCACCGAGCGCGCCGGTCAGCACCAGTGCCTCGGCGAGGTCGCCCTGCCAGCGGCCGCGCGCGGGCTCCGTCACGCCCATCTCGCGTTCGAGGGCGCGCACCCGGCGCAGCGCGTCCACCGCGCCCTGCGGGTCGGCGCCGACCAGCCGGGCGTGTCCGAGCGCGTACAGCGCCCGCGTCAGGTACGGCAGGTCGCTGTCGGCCTCGGCCCGCCGCACCGCGTCCCCGGCCAGCGACAGGGCGCGTTCCACTGTGCCGCCGGCCGCCTCGGCCAGGGACGCGATCTGCAGCGCGAAGCCCTCGCCGATGCCGGTGTCCTCGGCCAGTCGCAGGCTCTCGCGGGCCAGGTCGAGCGCCGTGCCGCAGCGGCCGGAGCGCAGCTCGATCTCGGCGAGGCTGCGTACCGAGTAGACCTCGGTCTCCACCGCTCCGCGCTGCCGTGCCTCGCCGGCCAGCCAGGTCAGCGCCGTTCGCGCCTCGTCGAGCTGATCGCTCATCAGCAGATAGCGGGAGCGGATGTAGACCGGGCCGTTGTGGTTCATGGCCACGTCCGGGTCCTGCGGCTCGGCCGAGGCCAGGGCCAGGGTCGCGGCGGCGTCGGGATGCCCCATGGTCGTCTCGTTGAGGGCCTTGAAGGAGAGCGCCAGCAACTCGGTGCGCCGGTCGCCGGCCTGCGCGGCGAGCGCCGCCGAGCGGGCGGCCTCGGCCCGCGCCTCGTGCATCTGGCCGTCCACCAGGGCCCGCCAGGCGAGCTGGTAGCGCACCAGGCCCTGCAACCGGGGGTCGTCGCCCGCGTCCGCCAGGGCCTGCGGGAAGACGTCGTCCACCTCGGACAGCGCCTGCCCGGCCGAGTCGATCACCACGCCCCACGCCCGCACCCGGTCCGCCGGGACCGTGGCCCGCGCCAGCACCTCGCGGGCGGTGGCGCGGGCGAGTTCGGGCTCCGCGGCGGTCAGCGCGTCCTCGGCGGCCCGCAGCCGCCGCTCGTCCGCGGTGGGCACCGCGCCTTCGGGGCTGTGCCGGGCGGCCAGCAGGCCGAGTTGGGCGGCCACCGCGGGGGCTCCGCGGGACCGGGCCTCGTCCGCGGCCTCGGCGAGGCTCGCCGCGACCCGTTCGTCCTTGCCGCTCGTCGCCAGCGCCAGGTGCCGGGCCCGTTCGATCGGGTCGACGGCGGCCGCGGCCAGCGCGGCGTGGGCGCTGCGCCGGTCCTCCGGGGTCGCCTCCGCGTACAGCGCCGCGGAGATCAGCGGATGGGCGAAACGCACCGGACCGCCTCCGTCGTCGGGGTCCATCTCCACCAGACCGAGGGACGCGGCCACCCCCGTCTCGCTCTCGGCGTTGGCGCGACCGGCGCTGCGCAGCGTCGCTAGGGTCGGGCGCGCCCCCGCGCTGGCGATCAGCAGCGTGCGGCGGGTCTCCGCGGAGAGCATCTCCAGCCGGTTGAGCACCAGGGCGCGCAGCGAGGTCGGCACCGGCAGCGGCTCCCCGGGGCGGGGCGGGGTGCGGCTCTCCGCGAGGGCACGGCCGAGCTCCAGGGCGAACAGCGGATTGCCGCCGCTGGTGCGGTGGATGTCCCGGACGACCGCGCGCGGCAGACCCGTGTGGCCGCGCCCGTCGAGGAGTTGGGAGACGTCCGGCCGGGACAGCGGCGTCACCCGCAGCGTGAGCACGTCCTGCGGGAAGGCGCGCAGATAGCGGTCGTGCTGGTCCTGCGGATCGGCGTCGGTGCGTACGGCGCCCAGCACCCGCACCGGCAGTTCGGCGACCCGGCGGGCGGCGAAGGCCAGCAGCTCGGCGCTGGCCGGGTCCATCCACTGCAGGTCGTCCACGACGATCAGCACCGGGCCGTCGGCGGCCAGCGCCCGCAGCACCGACAGCACGGCCAGCCGAAGCGCCAGTCCGTCCCGTTGCAGCGAGGACTCCCCGCGGCCGGTGAGTGCCGACTCCAGCGCCGCCCGCTGCGGAGCGGGCAGCCGGTCGGACACCTGGTCGGCGACCAGGCCGAGCAGATCGACCAGGGCGAGGAAGGGGAGGTGCGATTCGGATTCGGTCGCGGAACAGCGCAGCACCGTGGGCTCGCCGCCGTATTCCTCGGTGAGTGTCCGCAATACGGTGGACTTCCCGATTCCGGCCGGTCCGTACAGCAGCAGGCTGCCATTGTGGGCGAGGTGCCCGCGGGCCCGTGAGAGCACGTCACCGCGCCCGATCACCTGGTCGGGGCGGGGCCTGGCCGGCGCGTCGAAGGCCTGCTCCACGGTCGCCGCTCCCCTCGTGTCGTGTCCGGGACAATGTTAAGCGGAGAGCCGTGGAAGACCCCGGGTACGGGCGTGGCTCCTCGGCGTCCGGTGCAGGGACAATTCGCCGCCGCCGATACGGATGTCGCGCGAGGGCGGCAGGCCGGGAAATGCGCGGGGGCAGCGACCTGTTGAACACCGGACCGTTCGTCAGGCCGGCCCCCGTCCCGCGTGTGCCGGTGGACACACCCCGAATGATCGGTCCGATCCCGCCGGCGGTCAAACCCCGAAATCGCCCCGGGCGAGGCGAACGTGGCGGCTTGTCCGTGGATCCGGTGCTGCCCCCGATCACGGTGCTTTGCGGGTGAACGCGGTGCCGGTGAGCGGCCGGCGCGCCGTCTGCGTCGTCGGCGTCACCGCGCGGGCGCCACCGGCGGGCACCGG
Organism: Streptomyces sp. BoleA5; assembly: GCF_000373665.1. Classification (NCBI taxonomy): domain Bacteria; kingdom Bacillati; phylum Actinomycetota; class Actinomycetes; order Kitasatosporales; family Streptomycetaceae; genus Streptomyces; species Streptomyces sp. BoleA5. The sequence continues at coordinate 96,739 of NZ_KB892135.1, read as the reverse complement.
CCGGCCGCCGGCCCGGGCCGGCGACTCAGGGGAGCAGACCGGCCCGGCGGGCGGCGACGACCGCCTCGAGACGGGTACGGGCGCCGAGCTTGCGCATGGCCGAGCGCAGATAGCTCTTGACCGTCTCGGGACGCAGCCCCAGCCGGTCGGCGGCAGCCGCGTTGGTGGCCCCCACGGCCACGCACGCCAGCACGTCCAGCTCCCGCGAGGAAACGGCGGCCGGCCGCCCGGCGGGGAGTCCGTCGCCGCCCCCGGCGGCCCCGGTCGCCGCCGCGAGCCGGCCGCACACGGCGAGCAGCTCCTGCCGCAGCAGCGGATCGGCGACCCGGCCGGCCAGCGCCCGCAGCTCACCGTGGGCCTCGCGGACCTCCTCCCAGGCCGCCGGGTCCCCGGCGGTCGGCTGGCGGCACGTCGACAGCAGGCGGTCGGCCTCGTCCCGTACCGCCAGCCGCTGCTCCAGCTCGCGCGCCGCCTCCACCGCGGCGCTCACCGGGCGGTCGCCGAGCGCCAGCGGATGGCGCAGCGCACCGTAGAGCACCCCGCGCACCCGGCGGCGCACGACCACCGGCACGGCCAGGACCGAACGCAGACCCTCGGCGGCGACCGCCGCGTCGTACTCGTGGCTGATGACCCGCGAGGTGCTGTAGTCGGTGACGGCCAGCGGCCGGGAGAGCGCGATCGTCTTGCCGCCCAGGCCGTTGCCCGCGGTGATGGTGAGCCCCTGCAGGGAGGTGGTGGCCGTGCCGGACAGCTCGGTGATCCGCAGCCGGCGGGGCTCCGGGAGCAGCCCCCCGAAGGCCACCGGCAGACCGCTGGTGCGCCTCATCCGCAGCAGCGCCGCCCGTAGCTCCGCCGCCTCGCCCTGTCCCGTCACGCCCCGCCGCTTCCTCACCCCCGTTCGGGGGTAGTGAGAGCCTCGTCACTGACAGCAGGATGCTACCGAGGGGGCCGGCGACGAGGAGGACACATGACGGCAACCAGCCGGACGGAAGAGTTCCGGGCGGCCCGGGACTTCCTGCTGCGCCACCGCGAGGACTACCGGGCGGCGTACGAGGGCTTCCGCTGGCCGCGTCCGGAGCACTTCAACTGGGCGCTGGACTGGTTCGACGTCATCGCCCGTGACAACGACCGCCCCGCGCTGCACATCGTCGAGGAGGACGGCACCGAGTCGGTCGTCTCCTTCGCCGCGATGTCCGAGCGCTCCGCCCGGGTCGCGAACCGGCTGCGCGGCCTCGGGGTGGGCGCCGGCGACCGGATCGTGGTCATGCTCGGCAACCAGACCGAGCTGTGGGAGACCGCCCTCGCCGCCATGAAGCTGCGCGCCGTCGTCATCCCGGCCACCCCGCTGCTCGGTCCCGCGGACCTCACCGACCGCGTCGAGCGCGGCCGGGCCCGGCACGTGATCGTCCGGGCCGCCGACACGGCGAAGTTCGAGCAGGTGCCGGGGGAGTACACCAGGATCGCCGTCGGCGGGGCGCCCGCGGGCTGGCACGCCTACGAGGACGCCTACGACGCCCCCGCGGACTTCACGCCCGACGGGGACACCCGCGGCGACGACCCGCTGATGCTCTACTTCACCTCGGGCACCACCGCCAAGCCCAAGCTCGTCGAGCAGACCCACCTGTCCTACCCGGTGGGCCACCTGGCGACGATGTACTGGATCGGCCTGCGCCCCGGCGACGTCCACCTCAACATCTCCTCGCCCGGCTGGGCCAAGCACGCCTGGTCCAACCTCTTCGCCCCGTGGAACGCCGAGGCGACGGTCTTCATCCACAACTACACGCGCTTCGACGCGGGCCGTCTGATGGCCGAGATGGACCGGGCGGGCGTCACCAGCTTCTGCGCGCCGCCCACGGTCTGGCGGATGCTGATCCAGGCCGACCTCGGCGTGCTGCGCACCCCGCCGCGCGAGGTCGTCGCCGCAGGCGAGCCGCTCAACCCCGAGGTCATCGAGCACGTGCGGCGCGCCTGGGGCCTCACCATCCGGGACGGCTTCGGCCAGACCGAGACGGCCGTCCAGGTCTCCAACCCGCCCGGCCAGCCGCTCAAGCCGGGTTCCATGGGCCGCCCCAGCCCCGGCTACGTCGTGGAACTCGTCGACCCCGTCACCGGCAAGCCCGGCGACGAGGGGGAGATCTGCCTCGACCTGTCCACCCGTCCGGTGGGCCTGATGACCGGCTACGAGGGCGACCCGGAGCGCACCGCCGAGGCCATGGCCGGCGGCTGGTACCGCACCGGCGACATCGGCTCCCGCGACGCCGAGGGCTACATCACCTACATCGGGCGCGCCGACGACGTCTTCAAGGCCTCCGACTACAAGATCTCCCCCTTCGAGCTGGAGAGCGCCCTGCTGGAGCACGAGTGCGTGGCCGAGGCCGCCGTCGTCCCGGCGCCCGACCCGCTGCGGCTGGCCGTGCCCAAGGCGTACGTCGTCCTGGCCGAGGGCTGGGAGCCGGGACCGCAGACCGCGGCGGCGCTGTTCGCGCACTCGCGGGCCGTGCTCGCCCCGTACAAGCGGGTGCGGCGCATCGAGTTCGCAGAGCTGCCCAAGACCGTGTCCGGCAAGATCCGCCGCATCGAGCTGCGGCAGCGCACCGCCGACGGGGCGGTCGGCACCGAGTACCGCGAGGAGGACCACCGGTGAGCACCCCCGCGACGCCCGTCGAGCCGTCCTACGCGAGCGGCACCGGCACCACGCCCCTGCTCGGCGACACCATCGGCCGCAACCTGGACCGGACGGTCGCCGCCTGGCCGGACCGCGACGCGCTGGTCGACGTGCCCAGCGGCCGGCGCTGGACGTACGCGCAGTTCGGCGCCGCCGTCGACGACGTGGCGCGCGGCCTGCTCGCCAAGGGCGTCGGCAAGGGAGACCGGGTGGGCATCTGGGCGGTCAACTGCCCGGAGTGGGTGCTCGTCCAGTACGCCACCGCCCGCATCGGCGCGATCATGGTCAACATCAATCCTGCGTACCGCGTCCACGAACTGGCCTTCGTGCTCGACCAGGCCGGCATCGAGGTGCTGGTCGCCTCCACCGCGTTCAAGTCCAGCGACTACCGCGCCATGGTGGAGCAGGTGCGCGGAGAGTGCCGCTCGCTGACCGAGGTCGTGTACATCGGCGACCCCACATGGGACACCCTCGTCGAGGCCGGGGCGAACGTCCCGTACGAGCAACTCGCGGAGCGGGGGTCGGAGCTGTCCTGCGACGACCCCGTCAACATCCAGTACACCTCGGGCACGACAGGCTTCCCCAAGGGCGCGACCCTCTCCCACCACAACATCCTCAACAACGGCTACTTCGTGGGCGAACTGGTCGGCTACACCGAGCAGGACCGGGTCTGCCTGCCGGTGCCTTTCTATCACTGCTTTGGCATGGTCATGGGAAACCTGGGCGCCACCTCGCACGGCGCCTGCATCGTCATCCCCGCGCCCGGCTTCGACCCGGCGGCGACGCTGCGCGCGGTCGAACAGGAGCGCTGCACCTCGCTGTACGGGGTGCCGACGATGTTCATCGCCGAGCTCAACCTGCCCGGCTTCGCGGGCTACGACCTCTCCTCGCTGCGCACCGGCATCATGGCGGGCTCGCCCTGCCCGGTCGAGGTGATGAAGCGGGTCGTCGCCGAGATGCACATGGCCGAGGTGTCCATCTGCTACGGCATGACCGAGACCTCGCCGGTCTCCACGCAGACCCGCCGGGACGACGACCTCGAGCGCCGCACCGGCACCGTCGGCAGGGTGCTTCCGCACGTCGAGGTCAAGGTCGTCGGGCCGGACGGCGTGACGGTGCCGCGCGGCACGGCGGGCGAACTGTGCACCCGCGGGTACTCGGTGATGCTGGGCTACTGGGACGAGCCGGACAAGACCGCGGAGGCGATCGACGCCGGCCGCTGGATGCACACCGGCGACCTGGCCGTGATGCGGGAGGACGGGTACCTGCAGATCGTCGGCCGTATCAAGGACATGATCATCCGCGGTGGGGAGAACGTCTACCCGCGCGAGATCGAGGAGTTCCTCTACGCCCACCCGAAGATCGCGGACGTCCAGGTGGTGGGCGTCCCCGACGAGCGGTACGGCGAGGAGATCCTGGCCTGCGTCATCCTCAAGGACCCGGCGTCCGCGCTCACCGTCGAGGAGCTCGGCGAGTTCTGCCGCGGCCGGCTCGCCCACTACAAGGTCCCGCGCCACCTGCGGCTGATGGACGCCTTCCCGATGACCGTCAGCGGCAAGGTCCGCAAGGTCGAACTGCGGGAGTCCTTCCGCCCCGTGTGAGTTCCGCCGGCCGCCGCGGCCCGCGGAGCCGGGCCGGGTCAGGGCGCCCGCCGGGCACGTCGCGGTCCCGCCCCGCGCGCGCCGAGGGTGCCGTTCCCGCGGGCGATCACGCGCGCCACCGCAGCCGCCGCCGCTACCCTGGCAACACACCTGCCACGTACGGGAGATGGGGGCGACGGGGATGGCTCACTGGGAGGACGTCCGGCCGGGGGGCGGTGACCAGTCCGCCATTCCGGAGCTGGTGTCCGCCGTGGTCGGCGCGGGCGGGGTGGTCCTGCTCAGCTCGTTCATGCAGGCGGTGGGGACCAGGCTCGGCGAGATCACCGCCACGCGCATGGGCGGCCGCGGCTTCTGGCGGCGGCGCGCGGTCACCGAGGAGGAGCAGACGGCGGCCGCCTTCATCGCGGCGGTGAGGAAGCTCGGTTCGGTCCGGCGCGAGGGCGGCGGGGTGCTGCGGCTCGAGGACGAGGGCTCCGGGACCACGGTGCAGGTGCACCCGTTGCTGCCGGTCGGGGCGATCGGCCAGTTCCAGCGACTCGATCTGAGCCACCCGGAGGTCGCCGGCCTGGAGATCGCCTGGACCGACACCCTCGGCGACCACCCGCAGGGCGTCTGGGCCACCACGGGCGGCGCCGGGGGCGCCGGCACCCGCTACCTGTGGAGCGACGTCCGCCGCACCTGGGAGCCCCACCGGCGCACGCCCTGAGGGACACCGTCGCCCGCGGAGCACCCGCAGTTCACGCGACGGCCACCGTGCCGTCACGGTGCGCGTCGTCGCGGCCGGGAGTGATTGCTAGGGTGCTTGCTGCGCTGCCGCGGAGACCCCCTTGCGGGGTGACGGTGCGGCGCGGATGCCCCGGGGGACGGATGTGCCCGCGCCCCGGCCCACGTGGCGGGGCGGCTCTTGGCACATCTTGGGTTTGGAAGGATTCATGACGGCTTCTCCCTACGATCCGGCGGGCGGCGAGGCTCCGGAGGCGGGCTCCCCCGCCGGTACGGCGCTTCCCCGGCGGACCCGCAGGACGTCCGCGATCGCGGACGCGTCCGCCACCACCAGCCGGACCCCCACGGACTGGAACGGCGGCGACGCCTCCACGTTGCGGGCCCGGCAGACCGCCGCCGCCCTGCCGGAGCGTCAGGATGAGGACGTGGAGCAGGAGTCCACCTACGCGGACGGCTTCGCCGCGGGGCTCGCCTTCGCGTCCCGCCCCGCACCCGACGCCGACGAGGGGCGCGCCGCGCAGGCGGCCGCGGGGACCGCCGCGCAGGCGGCCGCCGGGCCGCCCCCGCAGGCGCCGCGCCCCGCCGCTCCCGCGGCGAAGCGCCGTGCCCGGTCCCGCCCGCTCCTCCTGCTCGGCGGGGGCCTGGCGGTCGGTGTGCTCGTCTGCGTGCCGTTCCTCGTACGGGGTTCGGGCGGGGAGGAGCGCGGCGCGGCCGCCGTCACCCTCGCGGACGAGGACCCGGCGGTCGAGGCCCCCGGGACCGGCCCGGCCACCGCGAGCCCGAACGGCGGGCGGTCGCCGTCCCCCGGCGACACCCCCCGGCGGCGGGCGGAGTCCGGTTCCCCGGACGGGCCGACCGCCACCCCGAGCGTGAGCGCGGGCAAGGCCACCCCCCGCGCCACGGGCGGGGGATCGACGCAGCAGCCGGCCGTGGGGCCCTCGCACTCCGCCGCCGTCTCCGGCACGGCGATCCGCAGCCACGACTCGGGCCGCTGCATCGACGGCAGCCCCCCGTGGGGCAGTCCGCTGCAGCTCTGGGACTGCACGGGCAGCGCGGCGCAGTCCTGGCAGATCAAGCCCGACGGCAGCGTCCACTCCCGGGGCCAGTGCATGGACATCGCGGGCGGTTCGCGGGACGACGGCGCGGCGGTCCAGCTGGTCGACTGCAACGGCACCGGTGCCCAGCAGTTCCGCCTCAACGCCGCTCACGACCTGGTCAACGTCCAGGCGGACAAGTGCGTCGAGGCGGAGGACTCGCCGGGGGTCAACGGCACCAGGCTGCGGCTGTGGAGTTGCAGCGGCCGGGACAACCAGAAGTGGAGCCGCGGCTGACCGCCGGTCCGGCGGTAGGCGCGGGCGGCGGTCAGGTGTTGTCGTTCCGCGCCAGGCACAGCACGTACTTGCTCGAGCCGCGCTCCGCCCGCAACATGGCCACCGTGCGCGGGTAGGCGGCGCACCCGCCGGTGTCGGTGGTGTTGTCGAAGCGCCCGACGACCTCGAACTCGGCCTTCGCGGAACCGCAGTCGACGACCGAGACGTCGGGGAAGAGGACTTCTCCGTTGCTGTGGACGCAGTCGCCGACCTCGGCGTACTCGGGGTCGTCGTGGAGCACCAGCCAGCCGCAGCCGATGAGGATCACGGGTATCAGCAGGCCCAGGGCGGTGGGGCGGAGGAAGATCGGCCGGCCGGGGTCGGCGGGCGTGCCGGGGGCGCCGGGTACCGGCTCGGGCAGCCGGCTGATCCTCCAGCGCTGGAAGAGGTTGACCAGCAGGGTGAGCGGGTTGAGCAGCATCGAGGCCGGACTCCACCAGCCCTGCACCAGGCTGTCGGAGACCATCTCGCGGTGCTTGGCGATTCCGCAGCGCCGGCAGAACGGGGCCCGGATCTTCAGGAAACGCATCATCACGACCATGCCCTGGTGGCCTCGGACGGTCGCCTGGACCGCCGGCACCGAGCCGCAGAACAGGCAGGAGCGTCCGTAACCCGGCACTTCCTGCCCGAAGGGCGGCAGCGGCCTCGGCCGGGCGGCCGGGGGCGCCGCCGGTGCCTGCGGCTCTGCCTGCGTCTGCGTGTGCGCCTGCGACGGGGGAGCTGACGGCTGGGACTGTGCGGGCGACGGTGTCGGCGTGGTCAAGGAGATCACCTGGGGTCCGTGTGAAGCCGATGTGAAGGGCGAGCGGAACCCTAGTGGGTGGTGCCGACATCGATCGAGGCGATGACCGAACGGCTTTGGCGTCTGCTTCTTGACCCGCGAGCCGGGGGCGCCCTATGGTCGCCTGAGTTCCGCATCACAAAAGAACACTTCCGCAATGTGAAATGCAGCACCGGGCGCGACAACCTGGACCGCAGGACGACGCAGGAGTGACCGAATGCCTCGAATGACCGCCGCCCGAGCGGCAGTGGAGATCCTCAAGCGCGAGGGCGTGGACACCGCGTTCGGCGTGCCCGGCGCCGCGATCAACCCCTTCTACGCCGCCCTCAAGGCCGCCGGAGGCATCCAGCACACGCTGGCCCGGCACGTGGAGGGCGCCTCCCACATGGCCGAGGGCTACACGCGCACCGCCCCCGGCAACATCGGCGTCTGCATCGGCACGTCGGGCCCCGCGGGCACCGACATGATCACCGGCCTCTACTCGGCGACCGGCGACTCGATCCCGATCCTGTGCATCACCGGCCAGGCGCCCACCGCGGTGATCCACAAGGAGGACTTCCAGGCCGTGGACATCGCGTCCATCGCCGCTCCCGTGACGAAGGCGGCCACCACCGTCCTGGAGGCGGCCCAGGTCCCCGGGGTCTTCCAGAAGGCGTTCCACCTGATGCGCTCCGGCCGCCCCGGCCCGGTCCTGATCGACCTGCCGGTCGACGTCCAGCTCACCGAGATCGAGTTCGACCCCGACACGTACGAGCCGCTGCCGGTCTGGAAGCCCGCCGCCAGCCGCCGCCAGATCGAGAAGGCGCTCGCCATGATGGCCGCCGCCGAGCGGCCGCTGATCGTCGCGGGCGGCGGGGTGATCAACGCCGACGCGGCGGGTCTGCTGGTGGAGTTCGCCGAGCTGACCGGCACCCCGGTGGTGCCGACCCTGATGGGCTGGGGCGCCATCCCGGACGACCACGACCTCAACGCGGGCATGGTCGGTCTGCAGACCTCGCACCGCTACGGCAACGCGACCTTCCTGGAGTCGGACTTCGTCCTCGGCATCGGCAACCGCTGGGCCAACCGCCACACCGGCCGGATCGACGTCTACACCAAGGGCCGCACCTTCGTGCACGTCGACATCGAACCCACCCAGATCGGCAAGATCTTCGCCCCCGACTACGGGATCGCCTCCGACGCCGGCGTCGCGCTGGGGCTGTTCGTCGAGGTGGCCCGGGAGCTGAAGGCCGCCGGCGGACTGCCGGACCGCTCCGGCTGGGCCGCCTCCGCCCGGGAGCGCAAGGCGACCCTGCACCGCCGTACGCACTTCGACGACATCCCGATCAAGCCGCAGCGCGTGTACGAGGAGATGAACCGCGCCTTCGGCCCCGACACCCGGTACGTCACCACGATCGGCCTCTCCCAGATCGCCGGCGCGCAGATGCTGCACGTCTACCGGCCGCGCCACTGGATCAACTGCGGCCAGGCCGGCCCCCTCGGCTGGACCGTGCCGGCCGCCCTGGGCGTGGCGAAGGCCGACCCGGGGGCGCCGGTGGTGGCCCTTTCGGGCGACTACGACTTCCAGTTCATGATCGAGGAGCTCGCGGTCGGCGCACAGCACCGGATCCCGTACGTCCACGTCCTGGTGAACAACGCCTACCTGGGTCTGATCCGGCAGGCCCAGCGGGCGTTCGACATCGACTTCGAGGTCAACCTGGAGTTCGAGAACGTCAACTCGCCCGAGCTGGGCGCCTATGGCGTCGACCATGTCAAGGTCGCCGAGGGCCTGGGCTGCAAGGCGATCCGGGTCACCGACCCGGACGGGCTCGGGGCCGCCTTCGAGCAGGCGAAGAAGCTCGCGGCCGAGTACCGGGTGCCGGTCGTCGTCGAGGCGATCCTGGAGCGGGTCACCAACATCTCCATGAGCGTCACCAACGACATCGGCAACGTCGTGGAGTTCGAGGAGCCGGCCACCGAACCCGGCCACGCGCCCACCGAGATCATCCCGCTCACGGGCTCCTGATCCCGGGTCCGACCGCCGTGCCACCGGCTGCCCCGTCCTGACCTCCCGGGCGCGGCGGCCGGACTCCACGCACCCGTCCCGGGCAGCCTCCCGGCGGGCCCGGACCGGTCCGTCCTACAGCGGCCCGAACAGCCAGTTGCCGGGGGCCTCGGGGTCGGTGCCGATGTAGTAGGCACGGATGGCCGCCACCAGTTCGGCGGTGCTCACACAGCCGTCGCCGTCGGTGTCGATGCGGTTGAAGGCGGCGGAGATGTCGCTGACGGGGGTGTTGAAGGCCCGCTGCAGGACCTCGAACTCACCGCGCACGACGTGGCCGTCGCCGTCGGTGTCGCACAGATGCGCGACGGCTTCGGCCGCCGGATGGAAGACGGGGTCGAAGGCCGGTCCCTCGATGAAGGCCTTGGTCATCCCGTGGTGGTACTCCGCGGAGGACAGCCGCCCGTCGCGGTCTCTGTCGGCGTACGCCGCCAGCTCCGCCCAGACGGCGTCCAGGCGCACCGCCACCGCCTTGCCCTTGGGCGAGGTGGGCGACATGCCGAAGCCGTGGATCAGCCGCGCGCCGACGTCCTGGAAGTCGGCGCGCTCGGCATATCCGTTGCCGTCCGTGTCCAGACGGCGGAAGGATTTGTCGAGCTTGCGCTTCAGAAGGGCCGTAGACATCGCTGCGTCCTTGACGTAGTCCTGGATTGCCGTACGGAGGGGGAACCTCTCGATACTCCCCCGGGAGCGGCGGTCGCGCGACCCGAGTGACCACGGACGGTGAAGGGTTGGGCCGAGCTCGGCCCGGTTCAGGGCCTGGCGTGCGGGCCGGTCCTGATCAGGGCGTCGGCGGCGTCGTTGACCGGTTGCGGCGTGCCGGTGAGGTCCATGACGAACAGCGGCACCCCCAGCCGGTCCGCGCGCAGCCGGGCGTCGTGGGCGTAGCCGGCCAGGGAGAAGAAGGCGCCGGTGGAGTCCTCGTTGAGGCAGTTGAGCCAGAGGGTCTCGACGTCCCGCAGCGGCGTCGGCCGGGTCGTCGGGTCTACCTGGGCCACGACCCCGTCGCCGCGCAGGTCGATGCCGTTGGCCGAGCGGTCCCCCGCGGTGCGCACGCCCGCGAAGCCGAGCCACTTCAGGTACTGCGCGGCGGCGGTGACGGCGTCCCGGGCGGTACGGATGGTCACCGGCCGGAACGGCGGCCGCGACGCCGCCGCCAAGGCCCCCGGGCCGGTCTGCCGCACCGGGGGGACGGGTCGCCGCGCGGGCGCCCGCAAGGCGCCGGTGTCCACCGGCAGCCGGACCACCGCCCCGCAGTCGCAGCCGAGTTCGGGCTGCGGCCACTGGTCGTCGCGGCCGCAGTCCGGGCAGCGCATGGCCACCCAGGAGTCGTCCCAGGACCGGTGGCGAATCTGCAGCGGGACGCCGCCGCGCAGGATCGGCAGGGTCAGCGGCGTGCCGCAGGCGCAGGGGAAGGTGGGCGCGGTGTAGGCGTGCTCCCGGCGGCAGGCCGGACAGCGCACGGGCACGCTCTCTGCCATGGTTCGCGACTCCTGGGCGGTGCGGGCGGAGGGACGGCGGTGCTCGCCGGACGGTGCTGCGCTCCATCGTCCCGCACCTGAAGCCCCTCGTGCACCCGTCTTCGCGTCCCCGGTCGCCGCGGACGCACCGCCGCCCGGGAACCCGTTCCGCGGCCGGCCCGGTCGCGGAACGGATCCCCGGGCGGGGCCCGGCCCGCGCCGCCTCGACCTACCCCTCAGAAGCTCTCGGCGGCGCGGACGTTCGTGGTTCCGGGCGGCGGCGCCCCATCGGGCGCGACAGGACAGGTCGGGGCGCCGCCGCCCGGAAGTCGGGGTCAGCCGGTGACGGGCCGGCCGGACAGGCGCTCCACGCCGCGCAGCAGGGCGGAGTGGTCGAGGCCGCCGTCGCCCTGGGCCCGCAGCGAGGCGACGAGGTTCGCCACCACCGAGCCGACCGGCAGGGCGGCGCCGACGTTGCGGGCGGCGTCGGTGACGATGCCCATGTCCTTGTGGTGCAGGTCGATGCGGAAGCCCGGGGCGTACTCGCGGTCGAGGAAGTTGCGCTTCTTGCGGGTCAGCACCGTGGATCCGGCGAGGCCCCCGTTCAGCACCTCCAGGGCCGCGGCGAGGTCGACCCCGGACTTCTCCAGGAAGACCACGGCCTCGGCGCACGCCTGGATGTTCACCGCAACGATCAGCTGGTTGGCCGCCTTGACGGTCTGCCCGGCACCGTGCGGACCGCACAGGACGACGGTCCTGCCGAGGGCGTCGAACAGGGGCCGCGCCTCGTCGAAGTCGGCCTGCTCGCCCCCCACCATGATCGAGAGCACCGCCTCGACGGCACCGGCCTCGCCCCCCGAGACGGGGGCGTCCAGGACCCGGACGCCCCTTGCGGCAGCGGCCGCGGCGAGGTCGACCGAGGTCTGCGGGGTGATCGACGACATGTCGATCAGCAGCGCGCCCGGCCGGGCGTTCGCCAGGATGCCGTCCTCGCCGTAGGCGACGGCCTCCACCTGGGGCGAGGCCGGGACCATGGTGACGATGACGTCGGCGTCCTTGACGGCCTCCGCGATCGAGCCCGCGGGGGTGCCGCCGGCCGCGGCCAGGCGGTCGAGCTTGTCCTGCTCCAGGGTGTGGCCGGTGACGGAGTACCCGGCCTTGATGAGGTTCTCCGACATCGGGGAGCCCATGATGCCGAGGCCGATCCACGCGACCGTGGGAAGTGGGGTGGTCATGATGTCCTCTCCGGATTACTTGTCGGCGTCGGCGAGCCAGTCGAAGGACGCGGCGCTGCCCTGCGGGCCCGGCTTGTACTCCAGGCCGACCCAGCCGTCGTAGCCCGCGTCGCGCAGCCGGCCCAGGAGGGCGGCCAGCGGCAGGGAGCCCGTACCGGGCGCGCCGCGGCCGGGATCGTCGGCGATCTGGACGTGGCCGGTGCGGTCCGCGTAGGCGTCGATCACGGCGGGCAGGTCCTCGCCGTTCATCGACAGGTGGTAGAGGTCGAGCAGGAACCTGGCGTTGCCCAGCCCCGTCTCGGCGTTGACCTTGTCGACCACCTCGACCGCGGCGGCCGCGCTCACCAGCGGATAGCGCGGCGACTCCGGCTTGTTGAGGGTCTCGACCAGCAGCACCGCGCCGACCCGGTCGGCCGCGTGCGCGGCCCGGACCAGGTTCTCCAGGGCGAGTTCGTCCTGCGCCTCGGGGCTCACGCCGTCCACGCGGTTGCCGTACAGCGCGTTGAGCGCCGTGCAGCCCACCGAGTGGGCGAAGTCGGCGGCGACGTCGATGTTGGCGCGGAAGCGCGCGGACTCCTCGCCCGGCACGGACAGGGCGCCGCGGTCGGGGCCGGGGAGCTCGCCCGCGTAGAAGTTCAGGCCCACCAGCTGGGTGCCGGCCTCCTGCAGCGCGTCGCGCAGGGCGTCGAGTTCGGACTGCGGAGGGCTCGGCATCCGGGTCCACGGCCACCACAGCTCGACCGCGGAGAAGCCGGCCGCGGCGGCGGCCGCGGGGCGCTCCAGGAGCGGGAGTTCGGTGAAAAGGATCGAGAGGTTCACATCGAAGCGCGTGGAGTCGAAGCCCATCACATGCGCCCTTCCGTAATACGGAAACTTATTTCTACTTAACGGAAGACTCCCCGAGCGGGACGGCGGCTGTCAAGAGGGATGTTCCGGAAAGCCCCTGACCGGCTAGGTTGAAGGCGTGCGCCTGAGACTCGAATTCACCACCGAGCCGTTCGACCTGGACGAGCCCCCGCGGCACGCCGTGGTGGGCCGCGAGGTCCTGGAGACGGCCGGCCTCGACGCCGTCGACGTCGGGCCCTTCGGCAACTCGGCCGAGGGCGGTACGGAGCAGGTGGTCGCCATGGTCGGCGACCTGCTGCGGCGCACCCTTCAGGCCGGTGCGACCCGGGTGTCGCTGCAGGTCAACGTCCTCGGCGAGGCGGAGCGGTGACCGGGCCGGCCGAGCATCCGTTCAGCGCGGCGATCAAGCCGCTCGCCGACGCCATGGGTGCGGAACTGGTGCCCCCCGGTGAGGCGCGCGGTGACGACGTCGTGCTCAGCTGGCAGGGCGCGGAGGTCGTGGCCGTACGGCTGCCGCACCTCGCGGACTCGCTCGACCACATCCTGGCCGACCTCGAACGCCGGCACGGCAAGGCGCTGTCCGAGCTGGAGCGCAAGGAGAAGCAGACGGTCGTCCGCATCCTGGAGGAGCGCGGCGCCTTCTCGGTGCGGCACGGGGTGGAGACGGTCGCCTCCGCGCTCGGCGTGAGCCGCTTCACCGTCTACAACTACCTCAACAGGGAGAACGCGGCGAAGGACGGCGGCTAGGCCGTGGCCTAGCCGCGTCGTCACGGCCTGTCGGGCGTGCCGCTGCTCAGCGCCTCGTCTCGTACCTGGTCAGGACCACGCCGCCGGGACATGTCCGCGTCTCCACCATGTTCAGGTTCACCCAGCTGTCCAGCGCGGTGAAGAACGGCGTGCCGCCGCCCACCAGGACCGGATGGACGGCGATCGCGTACTCGTCGATCAGTCCGGCGCGCATGGCCGCCCCTGCGAGCGTCGCGCCGCCGATGTTCATCGGGCCGCCGTCCTCGGCCTTGAGCCGGCTGATCTCCGCGATCGCGTCGCCGGTGACCAGGCGGGTGTTCCAGTCGACCTTGTCGATCGTCGAGGAGAACACCACCTTCGGCGTGTCCCGCCAGTTCCGCGCGAACTCGATCTCCGCCGGTGTGGCGTCGGGCTGCCGGTCGCCGGTCGGCCAGTGGGAGCTCATCGCCTCCCACAGCCTGCGCCCGTACAGCGACAGGTCGCTCGCCTGCTCGTGGTCGAGCCACCACTGGAACAGCTCGGGGCTCGGCGGTCCGCTCCAGCCGATGGAGTCGCCGGCGGCGGCGATGTAGCCGTCCAGGGTCAGGTTCATGCCGTAGACCAGTTTCCGCATGGGGAGGCCTTCCGTCCGGGGGTGCCCGGTGTACGGACCGGCGCGGCGCGGGAAACTCATCGGTGCGCGCTCCGGACCCGCCGGTGGTCCTCGTGCCCGGAGCTCGCGGCGGTGTGCTCGGCCGGCACGGGCGGAGCCGCCTGGACTCGCCCCCCGCCCTCGCCGGCGCGGCCCCATGGACAGGCCCTGCTTCACCGCGCGAGGCGTCCGTCCGGGCGTTGCGGGCCGCAACCTTTCAACAAACTGTTGACGTCGCGTGGTGGGCGCTCCTAGCGTGCACCTTGTGACTTCCAGCCCATCCCCGGGCCTGGCCCGGTTCAACGCCGCCGGCGGACCGGAGGCGATCGCGCTGCTGCACGAGGTCTGCGCGAGCCGCTCCTGGGGTGCCGCCGTCACGGCGGCCCGCCCGTACGACACCCTTGACGCGCTGCTCGCCGCCTCCGACGCCGCGACCGCCGGCCTCACGCCGGACGACCTGGCCGAGGCGATGGCGGGCCACCCGCCGATCGGCCGCCCCCGGCCCGGTGACCCGGTCTCCGCCCGCGAACAGGGCGGGGTGCGGGACTTTCAGCGCGAGGAACTGCTCGCGCTGAACCTCGCCTACCAGGAGCGGCACGGCCACGTCTTCCTCATCTGCGCCACCGGCAGGACCGGCGACCAGATGCTGGCCGCGCTCAAGGAGCGCATCGGCAACGACCCCGGCACCGAGCGCGAGACCGTCCGCACCGAACTGGGGAGGATCAACCGCGTCCGCCTCACCCGGCTCGTCGAGGCCGCGAAGGAGGACCCCGCATGACCTCCGTGTCCACCCACGTCCTGGACACCAGCGCCGGCCGCCCCGCGCGGGGCGTCGCCGTCACCCTGGCGGTACGTGCCGGAAGCGAGGCCACCTGGGTGCCGCACGGCGCCTCGGCGACCGACGCCGACGGCCGCTGCAAGGACCTGCCCGACCCGCCGCGGGGCACGAGCCACGTACGGCTGGAGTTCGCCACCGAGCCCTACCTCACCCGCCAGAGCACCGACCACCGCAGTCGAGCCGAGGACCAGCAGGACGCCCCCCGCACCCGGGACAGCGGAGCCTTCTTCCCGGAGGTGGCGATCGTCTTCGCCGTCGAACCGGGCGAGCACTACCACGTGCCGCTGCTGCTCAACCCGTTCGGCTACTCCGTATACCGAGGGAGCTAGCACCGACATGTCGCCCACCCGACTCGGCCAGAACCAGTACGGCAAGGCGGAGACACGCGTCGTCCGCGTCACCCGCGACGGCGCGACCCACCACGTCAAGGACCTCAACGTATCCGTCGCCCTCTCCGGCGCGATGGACGACGTCCACACTTCCGGCAGCAACGCCGCCGTGCTGCCCACCGACACCACCAAGAACACCGTCTTCGCCTTCGCCAAGCAGCACGGCATCGAGTCCGCCGAGCAGTTCGGCATCCACCTCGCCCGGCACTTCGTCACGAGCCAGGGGGCCATCGAGCGGGCCAGGATCCGGATCGAGCAGTACGACTGGGAGCGGATCACGCGGGAGCACTCCTTCGTCCGCGGCGGACGGGAGACCCGCACCACCGAGGTCACCTTCGACGGCGCGCGCTGGCAGGTCGTCTCCGGCCTCAAGGACCTCGTGGTCATGAACACCACCGACTCCGAGTTCTGGGGCTTCGTCAAGGACCGCTACACCACGCTGCCGGAGACCCGCGACCGCGTCCTCGCCACCGAGGTCAGCGCCCGCTGGCGGTTCCACTGGACCCGCGACGAGGACCCCGCCCCGCGGTGGGAGCAGTCCTGGGCCGAGGTCCGCCGGCACCTCCTCGACGCCTTCGCCGGCACCTACTCGCTCTCCCTGCAGCAGACGCTGTACGCGATGGGCGACCGGGTGCTCGAGCACCGCCCCGAGATCGACGAGGTGCGGCTCTCGCTCCCCAACAAGCACCACTTCCTGGTCGACCTCGAGCCGTTCGGCCTCAAGAACGACACCCCCGACAGCGCGGTGTACTTCGCGGCCGACCGCCCCTACGGCCTCATCGAGGGCACGGTCCTGCGCGACGGAACCGAGCCCCGCATCCCGGTGACGGACTGAGAGGCCACACCATGACCGCTCCAGCAGAGCGCATCGTCATCGAGAACTGCGCCGTCGCCACCGTCGACGCGGACGACACCGAGTACCCGGCCGGACACGTCGTCGTCGCCGGCGACCGCATCGAGTCCGTCGGCCCGGGCCCCGCCCCCGCCGGACTGAACGGCGTCGTACGGCGGGTGGACGGCACCGGCCACCTGCTCACCCCCGGCCTGGTCAACACCCACCACCACTTCTACCAGTGGATCACCCGGGGCCTGGCCACCGACCACAACCTCTTCGACTGGCTCGTCGCCCTCTACCCCACCTGGGCCCGCATCGACGAGGCGATGACCCACGCGGCCGCCCAGGGCTCGCTGGCGATGATGGCCCGCGGCGGCGTCACCACCGCCATGGACCACCACTACGTCTTCCCCCGCGGCACGGGCGACCTGTCCGGCTCCATCATCCGGGCTGCCGCCGCCATGGGCGTGCGCCTCACCCTCGCCCGCGGCTCGATGGACCGCGGCGAGTCCGACGGGGGACTGCCCCCGGACTTCGCCGTCGAGACCCTCGACGACGCCCTCGCCGCCACCGAGGAGACGATCGACAAGCACCACGACGCCTCGTTCGGCGCCATGACGCAGATCGCCGTCGCCCCCTGCTCGCCGTTCTCGGTCTCCACCGAACTGCTGCGCCGGGGAGCCGAACTCGCCCGGCGCAAGGGCGTGCGGCTGCACACCCACGGCAGTGAGACCGTGGAGGAGGAGCAGTTCTGCAGGGAACTGTTCGGCATGGGCCCCACGGACTACTTCGAGTCCACCGGATGGCTTGGCGAGGACGTGTGGATGGCGCACTGCGTCCACATGGCCGACCCCGACATCGCCGCCTTCGCCCGCACACGTACCGGCGTCGCCCACTGCCCGTCCTCCAACGCCCGCCTGGCCGCCGGCATCGCCCGTGTGCCGGACATGCTCGCGGCGGGCGTCCCGGTCGGGCTCGGCGTGGACGGCGCCGCGTCCAACGAATCGGGCGAACTGCACACCGAGTTGCGCAACGCGCTGCTCATCAACCGCCTCGGCTCCCACCGCGAGGCCGCGCTGACCGCCCGTCAGGCCCTGCGCCTGGGCACCTACGGCGGGGCCCGGGTGCTCGGCCGGGCGGAGGCGATCGGCTCCCTGGAGGCGGGCAAGCTCGCCGACCTCGTCCTGTGGCGGATGGACACCCTCGCCCACGCCTCGATCGCCGACCCCGTCGCCGCCCTCGTCCTCGGCGCCGCCGCCCCCGTCACGCTCTCCCTGGTGAACGGCCGGCCGGTGGTCGAGGACGGCCGCCTCGTCACCGCCGACGAGGACGCCATCGCGCGCGCCACCCGCGACGAGGCCCGGCGGCTCGCCCGGATCGCGGGCCTCACCGGCTGATCACCGCGCTCACCCGCGGACCCCGGTCGGGGGAGGGACGGCCCTTCGACCGGTGCCGGGTCCCGCCCCGCCCGGGGCGGGACCCGGCGTAACCCGAGCCCGACCACGCCCGGTTCCTCGCGGGGGGCGGTCGGCCGCGCGCGGCCCGCCGGCCGGGAATCCCTTGGAGGACTCCGCACCGGCTCTGTCACGGCCGCGTGTACCGGACGGGCCCCTTCACTCTCTCCCGGTTCCTGCCGGGTCGACGAGGCGCAACTGGGCCGGCGTCTGGAGTCCGCGGGCTTCGGTTCACTGCTCCGCCAGGACGTCCTCGACGGCCACCGGGCGCGGGCCCGCACCCGCTGAACCTGCGTGACGGGACGGGCCGCGCCCCTGCGAGCGGCCCTGGGCCTCGCGCAGGACCGCGCCGCCGCGGGAGACGGTGTACAGGTCGGTCGGCACCGGCCAGCCCTTCTGCCCGGCGTGGTCGCCGTTGAGCCTGCGCGCCCACTTGCTGTAGTCGGTCTCCAGCCCGTTCCCCGTGATGCGGATGCCGGGCGGCACCATCCGGGCCGCCCCCGAGGCCGGTTCGGCCACGGTGTGCCGCAGGGTGACGAACAGGGCCTGGTTGGCGGGATGGTCCGGCCCCGCGTCCAGGTGCCGGGCGACGACCTCCCGGCGCACCGGCAGCCAGAGCCGCAGCGCCGCCCGCGCCGACCGGGGGAGCGCGAAGTCCTGCCGGGTCGGCGCCGTCCGGCCGGGCAGGTTCACGGTGAGCCGGATGCGGGACTCCTGCGCCGACAGGTCGGTGATGTCCGCGGCCACCAGGCCCTCGCGCGGCACCGCCGTCGCCCACAGCACCTCCAGCGCCGCCAGCAGCCGCAGCCGGTACGGCTCGCGGCGCGGCTCCACGGGGGTGCTCAGGGCCCGGCGCAGCACGATGTGCCCGGTGAAGTCCAGGGGCTCCTTGGTGTGTTTGGACCAGGGGCGCATCCCACGGGCCTGCCACCCGAACGCGGGGCGTCCGGCGGCCCGGTTGAGGTCGGCGATGCCGTCCATGACGTCGCGCTGGCTCGCAGGGGTGAGCGGCCTGCCCACCTGGCCCGCACGGGTGCGGTAGAGACCGGCCGCGATGCGGCCGAGCACGGTGTCCGGCCGCCCGGGGTGGCCCAGGACGGCGTCGGCGAACAGCTCGTCGAGGCCGCCCAGCGCCTGGGGCGGGACGTCGGGGGCCGCACGCTCCAGTACGGCGGCGGCCTTTCGCAGCCGTTCCTCCCGGGAGCGGGAGGTGGCGATGGCCGGGTCGGCGAGGGCACGTTCCAGGGCGGCGCGGAGCTGGCGCAGAGCGGGCGCGGTCACGGCAGCAGCGTAGGGGCAGGGTGTGACAGGCATGGAGCACCAAGTAATGCGAGGGTCGAGATCTCCGTAGACGTGGCGGTGCGGCATGTGCGGGCGCTGGTGGAGGAGCACGGGGTGCACGCGGTGCTGATGCACGGTGACGAACTGGCGGTCATGGTGGTCTCCCGGTTGAAGGCGCTGGGGCTGCGTGTTCCGGAGGACCTGGCGTTCGTGGTCTACGACGATCAGGCGGCCGGTCTGGCGGATCCGCCGCTGACGGCGGTCGCGGCGCCCAAGCGGGAGGTGGGGGAGGCGGCGGTCGCCCTGCTGCTGGAGCGCGTCGCGGCGGGCGGGGCGTCTTCGCCGCGCCGGCACGTGGATCTGCTGCCCTCGCTGCGGGTGCGGTCCTCCTGCGGGGCGGCGTAAGGGCCCTGACGGTTGCTGACGGCCGCGGCGGGCGGGGCGGCGGGCGGGGCGGCGGGGCGGTCTAGAAGTGGCAGACCGCCAGGAGTGCCATGTCGTCGTTGCGGGGGCCGCCGGTGTGGGCGTGGACGTCGTCCAGGAGGGCGTCGAGCAGTTCGGCGGGGCCGGTGAAGGGCACACCGTCCAGCCGGGTGACGGGGTCGTAGAAGGCGCCGTCGGCGTCGCGGGCCTCGGTGACGCCGTCGGTGTGCATGAGCAGGGTGGAACCGGGCGGGAAGGCGACGGTGTCGACGTGGTCCGCGGCCTCGCACAGGCCCATTCCGAGGGGCAGGGCGTGGCCCGCCGGTTCCGCGGAGCGCACGCCGCCCCGGTGCAGCACCAGCGGGGACGGGTGCCCGCGGTTGACCAGGCGCAGTCCCGTGCCGTCGGCCGGGAACTCGGCGAGGACGGCGGTGACGAACCATTCCAGGCGGTCCATGCCCTCGCGGCGTTCGGCCTCGCGCCACAGTGCCCGGTCCATGCGGGCCGCCACTCCCGCGAGGGTGGGTTCCTCGTCGGCGGCCATGCGGAACGCGCCGAGCACGACGGTGGCCGCCGCCACTGCGGCCATGCCCTTGCCGCGTACGTCGCCCATGATGCAGCGCAGCCCGTAGGGGGTGTCCTGGACGGTGTAGAGGTCGCCGCCGATCTCCGCCTCGGCCTCGGCGGTCTCGTAGCGGGCGGCGATGCGGTAGGGCCCGACGTGCCGCGGCGGTACGGGCAGCACGGCGCGTTGCACGGCGGCGGCGACGCTGCGCGCGGAGCGCAGCCGTACCTCGCGGATGTGGAGGAGGCGGTTGATGAACACGGCCACGGCGGCGACGGCGCAGATCGACAGCAGTTCGCTGATGCCGCCTGGGCCGCCGATGTATCCGAAGTGGGCGAGGATGCCCGCGTCGGCGGCGATGGCGCCGACTCCGACCAGGACGGTGCCGGGCAGGGACATCAGGGGGGCGGCGAGCATGGGGGCGACGGAGTAGAAGGCGGTGGCGCTGAACTGGGCGGGTGTCAGGTAGTCGACCAGGAAGCCGCCGACGAGCAGTACGACGGGGAGCAGCCGGACGTACCGCAGGACGTCGCGTCCTTCGCCGGTGAGGTCCTCGCCCCCACTCGCCACGCGTGTGCTCCTGCCGTCGCTGTCGGGCCGCCGGGCTGGATCCCAGGGTCGCCGTGGTCCCGTCGCGGGGCCAGCCGTGGCGGTCCCCGCGGGTGAACGGCGGGCGGGCGGCCGGGCCCCGGGTAGCGCGCCGGGGTCGCTCGGGCGAGGCTGGTGGCACGACCCGTGAGCACAGGGAGCAGCAGCGATGATCCGCACCGACGCCCTCAACGAACCGGCCGTGCGCGCCTTCGTCTCGGCGGTGAACGCCGGGGACAGGGACGCCTTCGAGGCCGCGCTCACCGAGAACGCGACGATGTCCGACGACGGCTCCGACCGCGACCTGCAGGAGTGGGCGGAGCGGGAGATCTTCGATTCCCACGGCCACATGGACGTTCAGTCCCAGGACTCGGCGGGGCTCACCCTCATCGCGGACTACCGCAACGACGCGTGGGGTGAGATGCGCACCAAGTGGCGTTTCACCGTTGACGGCGGCAAGATCAGCCGTTTCGACACCGGTCAGGCCTGAGCGGGGCCGGCGAGGGCCGGTCAGCCGGCCGTGCGGTCGCGGTACACCAGCAGGTAGCGCCAGAACAGCAGGCGCCTGACGCGGCTGCCCGGCAGCAGTTGCGCCGCTTCGGCGCGGATCTGCGGCAGGGGCGTGCCGGGTGGGCGCACGGGGGCCCGGACCGGTTGCGGTCCGTGGCCGCGGATCCGGTCGGCGGCGGCGACGGCGAGCCGGGCGGCGGCGTTGACGGGGACGGCCGCCAGGCTCACCGCCCAGTCGGCGGGGGTGTGTTCGGGGTAGCAGCCCAGGACGAGCAGGGTGCCGCCGGGGGCGAGCGCGGCGCGCAGTGCGGTGACCGTGCCGAACGGCATGTGGTGGAGGCTGGCCAGGCAGGTGATGAGGTCGTAGTGGGCCGTGGGGAGGTCCACGGCGGTGGCGTCCGCGGTGCGGAAGGTGACCCCGGGCGCGGTTCCGGCCGCTGCCACGGCCTGCGGGGAGGCGTCGATCGCGTCGACCCGCAGTCCGCGGGCGGCCAGGCGCCGGGCGAAGCGTCCGGTGCCGCATCCGACGTCCAGGGCGGTGAGCGCGCCGGGCGGGATGTTGCGCAGGAGCAGCCGGTGGTAGTGGTCGTTGTGGTCAAAGGGCATGCGTGGTGCCCTTCCGGTTCATGAGGTTGGCGAAGAGTTCGGCCTGCTCGATGGCGTCGTCGAGGGCGTGGTGGGTGTGGCGGCGGCGGGAGCGCAGTTCGCGGGGCATGGTGCCCTTGGCGACGGCGCGCAGCGGGACGCCGGCCTTGGTGGCGTACATGGTCTTCATGTCGAGGCAGCCGGAGTGCCCGAAGGGGCTGGAGCCGGTGAAGCGGATGAGGTGCCAGTACAGGAGCATCCAGTCGTAGCCGGCGGGGTAGCCGGTCTTGACGGGCTGGGCGTCTTCGCTGCCGGCGCGCACGCATGCGGTGAACTCGGCCATGGCGGCGGCCGGTTCGCTGCCCTCGGCGGTCTGGCGTGCCCGGTCCAGGCCGCTGACGGCGAGCGCCTGCGGGGCGGTCTCGGTCCCGGTGGGGCGCAGTTCGCGGTAGAAGGTGTCCCGTTCGGGGTCGGCGGCGGTGAATCGGCCGGTGTCCTGCCGGCCCGCGACGGCGGCCCCGAGGCTGAGCATCGAGTACGGGCCGGGGATGGGGCCGTCCGCTTCGATGTCCACCGAGATGTACAGGCTGGGCCGCACGGCGCGCGGTCGGGGTGCTGGCATGCCGACGATCATGCCAGCGGCGCCGCGTCGGATACCCGGCTTTTTCGGGGGTCGCGGGAGGTGCCGGGTCCCGCGGCGGGTGGCGGCTCTCCCCGGCGGTGGCCGGGGAGAGCGCGCGTGGTTCAGTCCAGCAGTTCGTACGCCGGCAGCGTCAGGAAGTCGACGTAGGTCTCGTCGAGTGCCGTCTTCAGGAGCAGGTCGTGGGCCTGCTGCCAGCGGCCGGCGGCGAAGGCCTGCTCGCCGGTCTCCTCGCGGATGGCGGCGAGTTCCCGGTCGGCCAGGGTGCGTACGAGGTCGGCGGTGGCCTTCTCGCCGTTGTCGGCGAAGACGACGCCGGCGTTGACCCACTGCCAGATCTGGGAGCGGGAGATCTCGGCGGTGGCGGCGTCCTCCATGAGGTTGAAGATGGCGACGGCGCCCATGCCCCTCAGCCAGGCCTCGATGTAGCGGGTGCCGACCTGGACGGCGTTGCGCAGTCCCTCGTAGGTGGGCCTGGTCTCGAGGGAGTCGACGGCCAGCAGGTCGGCGGCGGTGACGTGGACGTCCTCGCGCAGCCGGTCCTTCTGGTTCGGCCGGTCGCCGAGGACGGCGTCGAAGGAGGCGCGGGCGATCGGCACCAGGTCGGGGTGGGCGACCCAGGAGCCGTCGAAGCCGTCGTGGGCCTCGCGGTCCTTGTCGGCCTTGACCTTCTCGAAGGCGACCGCGTTGACCTCGGCGTCGCGCCGGGAGGGGATGAAGGCGGCCATGCCGCCGATGGCGTGGGCGCCGCGCTTGTGGCAGGTGCGGACCAGCAGTTCGGTGTAGGCGCGCATGAAGGGCGCGGTCATCGTCACGGCGTTGCGGTCGGGCAGGATGTAGCGCTCGCCGGCGTCGCGGAAGTTCTTGACGATGGAGAACAGGTAGTCCCAGCGGCCGGCGTTGAGGCCGGAGGCGTGGTCGCGGAGTTCGTAGAGGATCTCCTCCATCTCGAAGGCCGCGGTGATCGTCTCGATGAGGACGGTGGCGCGGATGGTGCCCTGCGCCACGCCGAGGAGGTCCTGGGCGAGGACGAACACGTCGTTCCACAGGCGGGCTTCGAGGTGGGACTCGGTCTTGGGGAGGTAGAAGTAGGGGCCTTTGCCCTTGGCGAGCAGGCGCCGCGCGTTGTGGAAGAAGTAGAGGCCGAAGTCGACGAGGGCGCCGGGGACGGGTTCGCCGTCGACGGTCAGGTGGCGTTCGTCGAGGTGCCAGCCGCGGGGGCGCATGACGACGGTGGCGAGTTCCGTCTCGTCCTTCAGCGCGTAGGACTTGCCCTCGGGGGAGGTGAAGTCGATGCGGCGCTCGTAGGCGTCGATCAGGTTGACCTGGCCGCCGACGACGTTCTCCCAGGTGGGGGCGGAGGCGTCCTCGAAGTCGGCGAGCCAGATCCGGGCTCCGGAGTTGAGGGCGTTGATGGTCATCTTGCGGTCGGTGGGGCCGGTGATCTCCACGCGGCGGTCGTCCAGCGTGGCGGGGGCGTCGGCGACGCGCCAGTCGCCTTCGCGGATGTGGGCGGTCTCCGGGAGGAAGTCGAGGGTGCCGGTGCGGGCGATCTCGGCGCGGCGTTCCCTGCGCCTGGCGAGGAGTTCCGTGCGGCGGGGCGCGAACCGGCGGTGGAGTTCGGCCAGGAAGGCGAGCGCCCCGTCGGTCAGCACCTCCTCCGCGCGCTCGACGGGGGGTGCGGTGTCGGCGACGACGGCGTGCGGTGCGGGCCCTGATGCGGACATGTACCTGACTCTCCTCTTGCCGATGAGGGGTGGTGCCGTGCGGCCGGCGGAGCCGGGCGGCCACCGCGCCCCGGCCCTGGCACGGGATGCCGGACCGGGCGGGTTTCGGCTGCGAGGCGCGCCGACCGTACGGGCGCTTCTGCTGGGTGGAGCATAGTTTTTGCATTGCGGAAGTTCAACGTTCTGTGGCACCCGGTGCAGGGGGCTCCGGCGGGTCCGCCAGCAGCCGCAGGTCGTCCGGGGTGTCGATGTCGGCGGGGAGGGCGACGTCCCCGCACTCGACGAGTGCGATCGCCTCCTCGTGCCGCCTCAGGTAGGAGCGTGCCCCCTGGTCCCCCACCGCACTCGCGGCGATCGCCGCCCAGTGGGCGGCGCCCAGCAGGATCGGATGGCCCCTCCTGCCGCCGTACGCGGCGGAGGCGAGGGTGCGCGGCGAGGCGTACGCGGCCACCACCCGGGCCACCGCCGTGGCCCCGATCCCCGGCTGGTCCACCAGTGCCACGACCACGGCCGGCGCGCCGGTGCCGGCCAGTGCCTCCAGGCCCGCGCGCAGTGAGGAGCCCATGCCCTGCTCCCAGCGCGGGTTCACGGTGACGGCGTACTCGTCCAGGGCGGCCCGTTCGCGCACCCGGGCGGCGTCCGCGCCCAGCACGATGTGGACCGGGCCGCAGCCGCCGGCCCGCAGCGCCCGCGCCGTGTGCTCGACCAGTGGGCGGCCCCCGTACTCCAGCAGCGCCTTGGGGCGGCCGCCCAGCCGCCTGCCTCCGCCGGCGGCCAGCAGCAGCCCGGCCACCGTGCCCGTGCTCGCGTCGCGTTCCATGCTCCCCTGGATACCGTGGACGGGGGGCGGGGGAAAGGACCGGGCATGGCGAGCTGGATCATCGCCGTACGCCACGGCGAGAGCGAGGCCAACGCGGCCTTCGCCCGCGGCAGGTCCCTGGACGGGGTCCGGGACGCCGGCGTGGCGCTGACCGCGCTCGGGCGGGAGCAGTCGGCGCGGCTGGGCCGTGAGCTGCTGGAGCTGCCCGGTGCGCAGGCACCCGGCCGTGTCCGCTGCTCGCCCTTCGAGCGGGCCCGGCAGACGCTGCGCGCCGTCGAGGAGGCCGGCGTGGCCGCGGGCCGCGAACCGCTGCCCGTCGCCTACGACGAACGCCTCCGGGACCGCGGCATGGGCCTGCTGGAGCTGATCACCTCGAAAGGGGTGCGCGAGCGCTTCCCCGAGGAGGCGCTGCGGCGCGAGCGTGAGGGCGAGGCCGCCTACCGCCCGCCGGGCGGGGAGTCGCCGCGGGACGTCGAGGTGCGCGTCAGGGACTTCCTGGAGGACGCCGTCGCCCGCCCGGGCCCGCCCCTGCTGGTCGTCACGCACGACGCGGTGGTGCTGGCACTGTGCCGCCTGCTGGGGACCCCGCCGCCCGGCGACGGCCGCGTGGTCAACGCCTCGATGGCCCGCTGGTGGCGCGACGACACCGGGAACTGGCGGCTCGTCGACTGGAACCGGATCGCGGGTCCCGGACGTTGATGTCGGCAAGTCGGCACGTGAGGAAGGAAGTTACGGCGGATTTCGCTCTCCGTATAGCGGGGGAAGCGCTCCGTCGCGTTTACTGTCCTCCCCGATGCGGCGGACCGGATGGGGCCGGCCGCCCATGGGGGATCACCGGGGGCCTACCTGTGGGGGACGTATCAGTGGTGAAGGACATGGCCGCCCGCGCGGCGGTGGACGACGACGGGACCCTCGACCCGAGGGTGACCGCCCTGCGGGTCGCGGTCGCCCGCTGTCGCCGTGAACTCGCCGGGTACCGGGGCAACTTACCGGACCGGCACATCGCCGAGGACGAGCTCTCCGCGCTGGCCGCCGCCGCGGACGCCGGTGTCCCGGACGTCCTGCGGCTGCGCCGCGGCCTGCTCGTGATCGCCGGGGCGCTCGGCTCCGTCAGCGCCCTGGCCGGTGCCCTCACCGAGGTGCGGCGGGCGATCGAGCTGTTCGGCAGCCCGCGTCCCCAGTGACGCGGGGCGCCCGCGGGCCGGTCAGCCGAGTTCGGCCAGCCGGGGGACGGCCGGCGCGCAGCGGCTGTCGATCCAGCCGGCCGGCTCGGCGTCCGGCGGGACCACGATGACCGTGTCGACGCCGAGCTTGGCGTAGCCGGCCATGTCGGCGACGAAGGCGTCGGTGTCGCCGTCGCGGATGGAGTCGCCTACGAAGAGCATGGTCTTGCGGATCCGCTCGTAGTCGCGTCCGGCCTCGTCGCAGTGGGCGCGCAGCACGTCCAGCTTGTGCGCGACCTCGGTGGTCGAGGAGGCGAAGAGGTTGCAGGCGTCGGCGTACCGGGCGACCAGGCGGAGGGTCTTCCGCTCGCCGCCGCCCCCGATCATGATCTCCGGGCGGGGCGTGCTCACCGGGGCCGGGGCGCTGCGGGTCTCCGCCAGGGAGTAGTGCGTGCCCTCGAAGGGGCCGTCGTCGCCCCCGTCCCACATCTGCAGGCAGATCCGCAGGGTCTCCTCCAGCCGTTCGAAGCGCTCCGCGAGCGGCGGGAAGGGCACGCCCAGGCCCAGGTGCTCACGCTCGTACCAGGCGGCGCCGAGCCCCAGCGTCGTCCGACCGCCGGACAGGACGTCGAGCGTGGTCGCGATCTTCGCCAGCAGGCCGGGGTGGCGGTAGGTGACCCCGGTGACGAGGACGCCGAGCCGTACGGAGGAGGTCCGGGCGGCGAGGAAGCCCAGCGTCGTGTAGGCCTCCAGCATGGCGGCCTCGGCCCCGCCGTTGTTCTCCATCTGGAAGTAGTGGTCCATCACCGACAGCCAGCCCGCGCCGGCCGACTCGGCGGCCTCGCCCGCCGCGGCCAGCGCGGGCGCGAGCCCGGCCGGTCCTGCCGGATGGTCGAACTTCGTGAGGTGCAAGCCCAGTTGCATGGTCCCCCCGTCCGGGGTCGTGGGGTCGTTACGGTGCTGACCGTAGGCCTTGGAGTGCGCTCGAGGTCAAGCTGTCGCGGGGGCGCGACGTCCTGCTTCCGGCCACGTGTGCCTGTGCGGCGACCGCTTTCGCCGCGTCGGCGGCCGTCTGGGGCGGCCCTCGCTTTGTCGTGGCCCCGGGTTTCGCATCGCCTGTGCGCCCGCAGGGCGCGAGACGGCGCGACAGCCGAACCGCCCGCCCGCCCGCACCCACCGGCGCGGGCGCCATGCCGACCGGGCGCTCAGGCCGCGCCGTTGCTCGCCAGGGCCGCCGACAGCTGCCGCGCCACGCCCTGCAGCACCGGCACGATCTTCTCCGTGGCCGCCTCGGTCACCCGTCCGGCGGGTCCGGAGATGGAGATGGCGGCGGCCGTGGGGGAGTCGGGGACGGTGACCGCCAGGCAGCGGACCCCGACCTCCTGCTCGTTGTCGTCGACGGCGTAGCCCTGCGCGCGGATGTGCTCCAGTTCCGCGAGGAAGGCGTCCGGCTCGACGATGGTCCGCTCGGTGGCCGCCGGCATCCCGGTGCGGGCCAGCAGGGCGCGCACCTCCTCCGGCGGGACGTGGGCCAGCAGGGCCTTGCCGACGCCCGTGGAGTGCGGCAGGACGCGCCGTCCGACCTCGGTGAACATCCGCATCGAGTGCCGTGAGGGGACCTGGGCGACGTAGACGACCTCGTCGCCGTCGAGGAGCGCCATGTTGGCGGTCTCGCCGGTCGCCTCGACCAGCTCCGCCAGGTAGGGGCGGGCCCAGGTGCCCAGGAGGCGGGCCGAGCTCTCGCCCAGGCGGATCAGCCGGGGCCCCAGCGCGTAGCGGCGGTTGGGCTGCTGGCGTACGTAGCCGCAGTCGACCAGGGTGCGCATCAGCCGGTGGATCGTGGGCAGCGGCAGCCCGCTGCTCGCGGACAGTTCGCTGAGGCCCACCTCGCCGCCCGCGTCGGCCATCCGCTCCAGCAGGTCGAAGGCGCGTTCGAGGGACTGGACGCCCCCGGCGCGGTCTGACGCCACGTTTCCTCCCCAGGCGGACGGTGGTGATGGTGCAGCCTACCGGCCCTGACCAGGCAGGTGACCGCTGTTCGGGGCGGCCGTGGGCGCGGCGGTGGCCGGTGTGTGCGGAAAACGCATTCCATTGGGTGGAATTATCCAACTGTACCGCCGGGGCGGCGTGCGGCGCCGGGGAAGGGGTTGACGGCGGCTCGCGCGCGAGCGGAGGATGCGTTTCAACAGAACGTTGAATTCCTGTGCGACGCCGGTGGAAGGGGAACCCGTGTCCGAGGCCGCTGACGCGATCGAGCTCGTGCTGCGTTCACCGCGGGTCGTCACACCGCAGGGCGAGCGCCCCGCCGACGTGGCCGTCGCGGGCGGCCGGATCGCCGCCGTCCTGCCGTACGGGACCGAGGCCCCGCCCGGTGCCCGCCTGGTCGACCTCGGCACGGACGCCCTGCTCCCCGGCCTGGTCGACACCCACGTCCACGTCAACGACCCCGGGCGCAGCGAATGGGAGGGCTTCGAGACCGCCACCCGGGCCGCCGCGGCCGGCGGCGTCACGACGCTGATCGACATGCCGCTCAACAGCATCCCGCCGACCACCACCACCGCCCACCTGGAGGTCAAGCGCGCCGCCGCCCGCGGCCGGATCCACACCGACGTCGGCTTCTGGGGCGGCGCCGTACCCGGCAACGCCAAGGATCTGCGCCCCCTCCACGAGGCCGGGGTCTTCGGCTTCAAGTGCTTCCTGCTGCCCTCCGGCGTCGGGGAGTTCCCCCAGCTCGGCCCGGCGGAACTGGAGGAGGCGATGCGCGGGATCGCCCGGTTCGACGGGCTGCTGATCGTCCACGCCGAGGACTCCCGGCTCATCGAGGGCGCCCCGCAGCCCTCCGGCCCCGCATACGCAGGCTTCCTCGCCTCCCGCCCCCGCGCCGCCGAGAACGCCGCGGTCGAGGCGCTGATCGCCCTCGCCCGCCGCCTGGACTGCCGGGTGCACGTCCTGCACCTGTCCTCCGCCGAGGCACTGCCCCTGATCGCGGCCGCCCGCCGCGACGGCGTACGGCTGACGGCCGAGACCTGCCCGCACTACCTGACCCTCACCGCCGAGGAGGTCCCCGACGGCGCGACCCAGTTCAAGTGCTGCCCGCCGATCCGCGAGGCGGGCAACCGGGAGGCCCTGTGGCAGGGCCTGCTCGACGGCACCCTCGACTGCGTCGTCTCCGACCACTCGCCCTCGACCGCCGACCTCAAGCACCTCGACACCGGCGACTTCGGCGCCGCCTGGGGAGGGATCTCCTCCCTGCAGCTCGGCCTGCCCGCGATCTGGACCGAGGCCCGCCGGCGTGGCGCCACGCTCGCCGACGTGGTCGGCTGGATGGCGCGGGGCCCGGCACGCCTCGCCGGGCTCACCACCAAGGGCGCCGTCGCGCCCGGCCACGACGCCGACTTCGCCGTCCTGGCTCCCGACGAGAGCTTCACCGTGGACCCGGCGGCGCTCCACCACCGCAACCGGGTCACCGCCTACGCGGGCCGCACCCTCCAGGGGGTCGTACGGAGCACCTGGCTGCGCGGCGAGCGGATCGCCGACCACGGAACCCCGGCCCACCCCTCCGGCCGCCTCATCACAAGGGAGAACGCGTGACCGCCGTACCCCGGTACACCGGCGCCGCCCAGCCGTACCCCGGAGGGGACCCCTACGCCGACTACCGCGGCGCCGACCTGCCCTTCACGGGTCTCGCCGACCTCGCCGACCGGCGCCTGGGCGCAGGCGTGATCGCCGCCAACGACGAGTTCTTCGCCGAACGGGAGAACCTGCTCGTCCCCGAGCGGCCCGAGTTCCGTGCCGAGCACTTCGGCCACAAGGGGCAGGTCATGGACGGCTGGGAGACCCGCCGCCGCCGCGGTGCCGACGCCGCCGGCCCCCACCCCGCCGACGCCGACCACGACTGGGCGCTGATCCGCCTCGCCGCCCCCGGGATCGTGCGGGGCGTGGTCGTGGACACCGCCCACTTCCGCGGCAACCACCCTCAGCAGATCGCCGTCGAAGCCACCTGCGCATCCCTGTCCGCCGCCCCCGAGGACCTGCTCGCCGACGGCGTGGAGTGGACGGAACTCGTGCCCCGCACGGCCGTCGGCGGCCACGCCGCCAACGGCTTCGAGACGGCCGTGGAGCGCCGCTTCACGCACCTGCGGCTCAAGCAGTTCCCCGACGGCGGCATCGCCCGGCTGCGCGTCCACGGCGAGGTCGTCCCCGACCCGGCGTGGCTGACCGCGCTCGGCACCTTCGACCTGGTCGCGCTGGAGAACGGCGGCGCCCCCGAGGACGTCTCCGACCGCTTCTACTCCTCCCCGGTCAACCCCATCCTGCCGGGCACCTCCCGTCGCATGGGCGACGGCTGGGAGACCCGCCGCCGCCGCGACAAGGGCCACGACTGGGCGCGCTACCGCCTCGCCGGGCAGGGCACCGTACGCGCCGTCGAGATCGACACCGGCTACTACAAGGGCAACGCCGCCGGCTGGGCCGCCCTGCTCGGCCGCGACGGCGAGGACGGCGAGTGGTTCGAGATCCTGCCCCGCACCCCCCTGCAGCCCGACACCGTCCACCGCTTCGTGGTCGGCGTCCCGCCCGCCACCCACGTACGGCTGGAGATCTATCCCGACGGAGGCATCGCCCGCCTGCGGCTGTGGGGCTCACTGACCGGGGCGGGCGCCGCGCTCCTGGCCCGGCGCTGGGCCGAGCTGGCCTGACGGCCCTCAGGAGGCGGCGGGCACGAGCGGCACCCGCTGGAGCGAGGTGTGGTCTCCCACCGTCGCCTCGACGGCGTGGACCGCCCGGCGCCCGGGCGGCAGCGGGACGTCACGCGCGAAGGCGTCCGCGGCGCCGCTGTCGCGCCCGCCGCCGATGGTGAGCCCCCTCCGGGGCCCCGGTGCCCCGGAGGGGGTGCTGGTGCCGCGCGGCGCCGGCGTCTCCCTCGTACGCCGGCGCCGCGCGGGGCCGGTCAGCCCGACGGCGTCAGCCGGAAGGCCTGGGCCGCGGTGCCGTTGCAGGTGTACTGCTGCAGCAGGGCGCCGTCGGCCGCGGGGTGGAGACGGGATGACGAGGGGGGTCAGGCCGCGCTGCGGGCGCGGCCGCGGTGGGCGGCGATGATGTCGGCGTAGCGGCGGCCGCTGCCCTTGACGGTCCGGCGCTGGGTCGCGTAGTCGACGTGGACGAGGCCGAAGCGCTTGTCGTAGCCGTACGCCCACTCGAAGTTGTCCAGCAGCGACCAGGCGAAGTAGCCGGCGAGCGGGGCACCGCCGCGCACGGCGCGGGCGCAGGCCGCCAGGTGCTCCTCCAGGTAGGCGGTGCGCTCGGGGTCGTGGACCTGCCCGTCGGGGCCGACGTGGTCCTCGTACGCCGAGCCGTTCTCGGTGACGTAGATCTTGCGGGCGCCGTACTCCTCGGTCAGCCGCAGCAGCAGCCGCTCCAGGCCGCCGGCGTGCACCTCCCAGTCCATCGCGGTGCGGCGGACGTCGGGGACGCGCACGGCGCGGGTGTGGGGGACCGGCCCCGCCGGGTCGTCGGCAACGATGTCGCGGAAGTAGTAGTTGAGGCCCAGCCAGTCCAGCGGCGCCGCGATGGCCTCCATGTCGCCCGCCTGCACGGGCAGTTCGACCCCGTACAGCTCCAGCATGTCCTCGGGGTAGCCGCGGCCGTGGATCGGGTCCAGCCACCAGCGGTTGGTGTGTCCGTCGGCGCGCAGCGCCGCGGCGACGTCCTCGGGCCGGTCGGAGGCCGGCTCGCACGGGCTGAGGTTGTTGACGATGCCGACCTGCGCGTTCGGGATCGCGGCGCGCAGCGCCTGCACCGCCAGCCCGTGGCCCAGGTGCAGGTGGTACGAGGCGCGGACGGCTGCCGTCAGGTCCGTGAGGCCGGGGGCCATCACGCCCTGCAGATGGCCGATCCAGGCCGAGCACAGTGGCTCGTTGAGCGTCGCCCAGTGGGTGACCCGGTCCCCGAGCCGCTCGGCCACCACGGCCGCGTACTCGGCGAAGCGCAGCGCGGTCTCCCGCTCCGGCCAGCCGCCGCGGTCCTGCTGCGCCTGCGGCAGGTCCCAGTGGTACAGGGTGGGGAAGGGGGTGATGCCCGCCTCCAGCAGGGCGTCCACCAGGCGGTCGTAGAAGGCCAGGCCCGCGGGGTTGACCGGCCCGCCGCCCTGCGGCATCACGCGCGGCCAGGCGAGTGAGAAGCGGTACGCGTCCAGGCCGAGCCGGCCCATCAGGCCGATGTCCTCCGGCACGCGGTGGTAGTGGTCGCAGGCGACGTCACCGGTGTCGCCGTTCGCGACCTTCCCCGGGGTGCGGGAGAAGGTGTCCCAGATGGAGGGCGCTCGGCCGTCCTCGGCCACGGCTCCTTCGATCTGGTAAGCGGCCGTCGCGGCGCCCCACACGAATCCGTCGGGGAGGGCGCTGAGGTCGAGGGTCACGGACTGCCTTTCGTTCGGGTGACGCTGAGGGGCGGTGGGGCTCACTTGACGGCGCCGGCGGTCAGCCCGGCGACGAGGTAGCGCTGCAGGAGCAGGAACCCGGCGACGACGGGCACGCTGACCACGAGCGAGGCGGCCATGACCTGGTTCCAGTACACGTCGGTCTGGGTGGCGTAGCCCTGCAGGCCGACGGCGAGCGTGCGGGTGGTGTCGTTGGTCATGACGGAGGCGAACAGCACCTCGCCCCAGGCCGTCATGAACGCGTACACGCAGACCGCGACGATGCCGGGCACGGCGGCCGGGACGACCACCCGGAACAGCGCGCCCAGCGGCCCGCACCCGTCGACCATGGCGGCCTCGTCCAGGTCCCGGGGGATCGAGTCGAAGTAGCCCGCCAGCATCCAGATGGAGAAGGGGAGCGAGAAGGTGAGGTAGGTCAGGATCAGGCCGCCGCGGCTGCCGTACAGGGCGATGCCCGTGGCGTTGCCGAGGTTGACGAAGATCAGGAAGAGCGGCAGCAGGAAGAGTATGCCGGGGAACATCTGGGTGGACAGGATCGTCACCGAGAAGAAGCGGCGCCCCTTGAAGTCGTAGCGGCTCACCGCGTACGCCGCGAAGATCGCCACCGCGACCGAGCACAGCGTCGCCCCGCCCGCCACGAGCAGCGAGTTCACGAAGTACCGGGCGAGCGGCACGGTGTGCCAGATGTCCGCGTACGGGCGCAGGGTGAAGCCGCTGGGGAACCAGCGGAACGGGCCCTGCACGTCCTGCAGCGGCTTCAGCGACGAGACGACCATGACGAACACCGGCGCCAGCGCGAAGGCCGTCAGCACGGTCAGCACGATCCGCCGGGTCCACACGAAGGAGCGCGGCGCGGCCATGGGGCTGCGGGCGTCAGGCATCCTTCCTCCTCAGGGAGGTGGCGAGCAGGTAGAGCACCGTCACGACGAGCAGGAACAGCAGCAGCAGCACGGACATCGCCGAGCCGGAGCCGAAGTTCCAGGTCACGAACGACGACTGGTAGATGTGGATCGAGATCAGGTCCGCGGCGTCCGGCGCGGCCCGCCCGAACAGCACATAGGGCGTGTTGAAGTCGTTGAACGTCCACAGGAACAGCACCAGCACCAGCACCTGGTTGACCGGGCGCAGCGACGGCAGGGTGATCCTGCGGATCTGCTGCCAGATCCCGGCGCCGTCCATCGCCGCCGCCTCGTACAGCTCGCGCGGGATGTTCTGCAGACCGGCCATCAGGCACAGGAACGCGAACGGCCACTGCCGCCACACCGACACCGTCACCAGCGCGAAGAAGCTGTTGTCGCCGATCAGCCAGAAGGGCCGGCCGTCGGTGAGGTGCAGCTGGTCGTGGAGGACGTGGTTGATCATGCCGGTGTCCCGCTGGAACATGAACGACCAGGTGATCACCGCCGCGTAGACCGGCAGCGCGTACGGCACCAGGAAGACCGCGCGCAGCAGTCCGCGGCCGCGGAAGGCGTCCTGCATCAGGATCGCGGCGGCGGTGCCGAACAGCCAGGACAGCCCGACCGCCAGCACCGTGAACTCGCAGGTGACGAGGAAGGACTTGAGCAGGTCCTCGCCGACCGGTGCGTTGAAGTCCACCGCCACGCGGTAGTTGTCCAGGCCCTTCCAGGGGGCGGCCGACCAGTCGCTGATGAAGAACTGGGTGAGCTCCTTGAAGCTCATCACCACGCCGACGACCATCGGCACCAGGTGGATGAGCAGTTCCAGCGCGAGGGCCGGCAGGAGCAGGACGTACGGGAGCGACGCGCGCCGCAGCCGCGCCGGCAGGCGCAGCCGCGACCGCGGGGCCCTCCCCCCGGCGGCCCGCCGGCCGCCGGGGGGAGGCGTCTTGGAGCTGTGCCGGACGGGCGGCACGGTGGCGGTCACGGGTTCCTTCACGCTCACGACGCCGGCATCTGCTGCTGGGCCTTTTCGAGGGCGGCCTTGACGCTGTCGGTGGTGACCGGCTTCCCGGCGGCGGCGTCGGCGAACAGGTCCTTCATCGCGGTACCGACGGCGGTCTCGAACTGGCTCTCGTTGGCGACCTGCGGCAGCGGCGCCGCGCTCTTGGCGAGCGCGTCCGCGAGGACCTTCAGGTCCGGGGTGGCGAAGGCCGGGTCGGACTGGGCGGCCTTGACGGGCGGGAGCGAGCCGTAGGTGCCGTTGAGGATCTTCTGCTCGTCGTCGCTGGTCATGAACTTCACGAACTTCAGCGCGCCGTCGACGTTGTCGGTCTTCTTGAAGACGGCCAGGTTGATGCCCGCCACCATCGAGTTCACGGCGGTGTCGCCGGAGGCGCCCGCGGTCTGGAACGGCACCTGGGCGACGCCGTAGTCCTCGGGCTTCATGCCGTGGGACTTCAGCGAGGAGCCGGCGGCCTGCCAGAGCAGCATGGCGGCCTTGCCGGTGGCGAAGTCGGCGACGGACTGGTTGGCCGCGTACTCGGCGTTGCCGGGGGCCGTGATCTTGTCCTTGGCGATGAAGTCGATGTACTGCTTGACGGCCGTGACCGCCTCGGGGGTGGTGAAGGTCGGCTTCCCGGAGGCGTCGAAGAAGTCGGCGCCGTGCTGCTTGCCGAAGACGAAGGCGTGGTGGACGTTCTCGGAGAGGTTGCCGCCCTCGACGGCGAGGCCGTACTTGCCGCCCTTGGTGAGCTTCTTGCCGTCGGCGACGAGCTCGTCCCAGGTGGCGGGCGGGTTGGCTATGCCCGCGTCGGCGAACATCTTCTTGTTGTAGTACAGGCCGTACGCCAGCGAGTACAGCGGGACCGCGGCCGGGTCCTTGCCCTCGGCGCCCGTCGCGCCCAGGGCCGAGGAGACGAAGCGGTCCTTGCCGCCGATGGCCTCGAACGCCTTGGCGTCGAAGGGGCGCAGGGCGCCCGTGGCCTGCAGCGAGGCGGACCAGGTGTTGCCGATGTTGAGGACGTCGGGGCCCTGGCCGGAGGTGGCCGCGGCGAGGATCCGGTTGAGCAGGTCGGACCACGGGATGACCTCGAGCTTGACCTTGATCCCGGTCTGCTTCTCGAATTTCTTCAGCTCGGGCGTCAGGGTCGCCTTGTCGGCCTCCAGGCTGGCGCCCTGGTTGCTGGCCCAGTAGGTGAGCTCCTTGGGGCTGCCGTTGCCGCCGCCGTCGGTCGAGGAGCCGCCGCCGCACGCGGTGGCGGAGGCGATGAGCGCGGCCGCGAGCGTCGCGGCGGCGGTGGTACGGGTGATGTGCATGACCGGGGATCCCTCTCCAGGGTGGGTGCCTTCGGGAAGTGAAGAACGTCACGCCTTAATTCAAGGCGTGATTTAACGTCTGAGAAAACCTGGCGTCAAGACTTGGCGCAGCGATAGATTCAGCCGGGGAGGGAGCACCATGGCAGACCGAGGCAAGCGGACCGTACGCGACCTGCGGCGGGGCAACCGTTCGGCGCTCTTGCGTCACCTGTACTTCGAAGGACCCCTCAGCCGTCAGGAGTTGGCCAGGGACACCGGACTGAGCACAGGTTCCATCAGCAACGTCGTGGCCGAGCTCATCGCCGACGGCGTCGTCGAGGAGGCCGGCTCCGTCGAGTCCGACGGCGGCCGCCCCCGCGTTATGCTCAAGGTCGCCCCCCGGCACGGCTTCCTCATCGGCGTCGACGTCGGCGAGACCCGCGTCCGCGTCACCCTCTTCGACCTCGCCCTCGCCGAACTCTCCTCCACCGACCGTCCGCTGGCGGACAGCGGCCACGACGTCGCCCTCGTCGTCCAGCTCATCCTCGACGGCCTCTCCGTCGTCCTGGAGGACGCCCGCGTCGACCCCGCCCTCGTGCTGGGCGTCGGCATCGGCGTCCCCGGCATCGTCGAACAGGGCGCCGGCGGCGCCGGCGCGGTCGTCCACGGCCAGACCATCGGCTGGGACGCCGTCCCCCTCGGCGCGCTGCTCGCCGAGGGCACCTCGCTGCCGCTCCACATCGACAACGGCGCCAAGACCCTCGGCCAGGCCGAGATGTGGTTCGGCGCCGGCCGCGGCGCGCGCAACGCCGTGATCGCCCTGCTCGGTTCCGGGGTCGGCGCCTGCGTGGTCGCCGACGGCAAGCCGTACCGCGGCGCCAGCAGCAGTGCGGGGGAGTGGGGGCACACCACCCTCCAGGTCGGCGGACGGCGCTGCCGCTGCGGCGCCCGCGGCTGCCTGGAGGCCTACGTGGGCGCCGAGGCGCTCATCGAGCGCTGGGACGCGCCCGCCGGGGTGAGCGAGGAGTCCGCGATCGCGGCCCTCCTCGCCGCCGCCGAGGCCGGAGAGGCCGCCGCCGTCGCGCTGCTCGACGAGACCGCCGAGTACCTCGGCGCCGGCATCGCCGACCTCGTCAACCTCTTCAACCCCGAGCGCATCGTGCTGTCCGGCTGGACCGGCCTGATGATCGGTCCCCGGCTGCTGGACGCCGTCCGCGAGGCCACCGCCGCCTACGCGCTGCACCACCCCTGCGCCCAGACCTCCATCGAGCTGGGCCGGCTCGGGACGGACGCGGTCACGGTCGGCGCCGCCACCCTGCCGCTCGCCCGCTTCCTCGACGCCGGCGGGCGGCCGACCGCCCCCGCCGCGCGGCCGGAGGAGCAACCGGAACCGAATCGTCCGGGTCGTTCGTTGTCGGGTACATCCGCCTGAACGAGAGCACCCCGAGACCACCCGGAGCACAGCAGTGACCCTCAAGCAGCAGATCGTCGGCAACGCCATGCAGATGGCCGTGTGCACCCTTCAGCCCGGCCAGACCGTCTACTGCGAGGCGGGGAAGTTCCTGTTCAAGACCGCGAACGTGAGCATGGACACCCGGCTGGCCGGCCCCGGCGCCCAGCGCCAGGACCAGGGCGGCGGGGCGGGCGGCGGCATGGGCGGCATGCTGCGCCAGGCGATGGGCACGGCCATGCAGGCCGGCCAGCGCATGCTGGCGGGCGAGAGCATCGCCTTCCAGTACTTCAGCGCGAGCGGCGGCGAGGGCACCGTCGGCTTCGCGGGCGTCCTGCCCGGCGAGATGCGCGCCCTGGAGCTGGACGGGTCGCGCGCCTGGTACGCGGAGAAGGACGCCTTCGTGGCCGCCGAGTCGACCGTCGACTTCGGCATCGCCTTCCAGGGCGGCCGCACCGGCACCAGCGGCGGCGAGGGCTTCATCCTGGAGAAGTTCACCGGCCGCGGCACGGTGATCATCGCGGGCGCGGGCAACTTCATCGACCTCAACCCCGCCGACTTCGGCGGCCGCATCGAGGTCGACACCGGCTGCATCGTCGCCTTCGAGGACGGCGTCCGCTACGGCGTGCAGCGCATCGGCGGGCTCAACCGGCAGGGGATCATGAACGCCGTCTTCGGTGGCGAGGGGCTCTCGCTGGCGACCCTGGAGGGCGACGGCCGGGTCATCCTGCAGTCCATGACCATCGAGGGCCTGGCCAACGCCCTGAAGAAGGCCCAGGGCGGCGACAAGCAGGGCCCGACCGGCGGGCTGTTCTCCACCCACGCCGGCTGACCCCCGCCCCGTCCCGCCCCACGGGGCAGCCCCGTGCACGGCGCCGGGCCGCGGCGAAGCCCACCCGCCGCACGGCCGTGCGTCGCGTCGCCGCCGTGGCCCGGGCTCCGCGCCGAAGGCCACGACATCAAGGACGAGGACGTCGCCCGCCCCACCCACTCAAGGGACCGGCACACCAACTTCCTGAGCCGCTACCTGTTCGACATCAAGGCCAGCGGCCCCGGCCAGGGCCCGCGCCCCTTCCGTGACCCCGACGCCGCTGAGGCCGACGAGGAAGAGCCCTGACATCCTGGGCGTGTCCGGGACGTGAGGCCGTTCGTTCGCTGCGTGCTACCGGGCCCTGGGGCCGGGGCCGGGGGCGGGCGGGGTGCGCGGTCGCAGACGCTCTCCCTGCGGCCCGAACATGATCAGGTACTCGACCGGGCCGCCGGGGCCGGCGTTCGTGACCCCGTGGGGATTGCGGGTATCCAACTCGGCGACGTCCCCGGCGCTCAGGACGAGGTCCTGGTCGCCGAGGGCGAGCCACAGCCGCCCGTACAGGACGCACAGCCATTCCCAGCCGTCGTGGGAGACCTGCCGGGGCCGCGCGGGCGGCTCCTGGACGGCGGGTAGGACGTGTTTGTGGGCGTGCAGGCCCCCGACGTACCGGGTCAGCGGCAGCACCGCCTTGTCGTCGCCGAAACGCTGGAGCGCGGAGGTACGGGGCGCGGCGGCGGGGGCGGTGCCGGCCAGTTCGTCCAGGGAGACGCCGTACTCCTTCGCCAACCGCAGCACCACTTCCAGGGTGGGCTTGCGTCGGCTGGTCTCGATCCGCGACAGCGTGCTCGGGGAGATGCCGGTCGCGCAGCTGACGCCGGTGAGCGTGGCGCCGCGGTGTTCGCGTGCGGCCCGCAGCCGGGGGCCCATCGCCGCCAGTGTGTCGGCCACGTGGTCGCCTGTCACCCGCAATGCCCCCTTCCGGACGTGCCACTCCACCATCCTGTCCTGCAAGTTTGCCAGATTGGCAAGGGTAATCGCATCGGACGGTCGCCGCGTCGCATGATCGATGCGTACCTGCGTCCACCCGCGAACCGAGAGAAGACCCCATGCAGCCCGATCCGTGCCCCGCACTCCGCCACCGCACCGTCGAGGCCCCTGCCGGGCGCCTGCACCTGGTCGAGCAGGGCACCGGCCCGCTGGTCCTGCTCGTGCACGGCTTCCCCGAGTCCTGGTACTCCTGGCGCCGCCAGCTCCCGGCCCTCGCCGCGGCCGGCTACCGGGCGGTGGCGCTCGACGTGCGCGGCTACGGCCGCTCATCCAAGCCCGCGGCGACCGATGCCTACCGGATGCTGGACATGGTGGAGGACAACGTCGCCCTCGTGCACGCCCTCGGCGAGGAGAACGCGGTGGTCGTCGGCCACGACTGGGGCTCCAACATCGCCGCCACCTCCGCCCTGCTCCACCCCGAGGTCTTCAGCGCCGTCGCCCTGCTGAGCGTCCCGTACGCGCCACCCGGCGGCCCCCGCCCCACCGACATCTTCGGCCGGATCGGCGGCCCCGAGCAGGAGTTCTACGTCTCCTACTTCCAGGAGCCCGGCCGTGCCGAGACGGAGATCGAGCCTGACGTGCGGGGCTGGCTCGCGGGCTTCTACGCCGCCCTGTCCGCCGACACCATGCCCGCCCAGGGCGAGCCCGACCCGCACTTCGTCGCCCACGGCGGCCGGCTACGTGACCGTTTTCCCGCCGGCGTCCTCCCGGCCTGGCTGGCCGAGGACGACCTCGACGTGTACGCCGGAGAGTTCGAGCGCGCGGGGCTGACCGGCGCCCTCAACCGCTACCGCAACGTGGACCGCGACTGGGAAGACCTCGCCCCCCACCGCGGAGCCCCGATCAAGCAGCCGTCCCTGTTCATCGGCGGCGCCCTGGACGCCTCGACCACCTGGATGTCCGACGCCATCGACGCCTTCCCCACCACCCTCCCCGGCCTGACCGCCTCCCACCTCGTAGAGGGCTGCGGCCACTGGATCCAGCAGGAACGCCCCGAGGAGATCAACCGTCTGCTGACCGGCTGGCTCAACACCCTCACGGGCTGAACCGCCTGGCGCGGCCGGGGCGCTCACCCCACCCCGGCGGCCTCCAGGACGTGCCGCACCGCCCGGTCCAGGGAGGCCCGCACCGCGTCCGCGTCACCGAGCGCCGCGGTCATCACGGCGCCGTCGCGCAGCATCATCAGCGTCGCCGCGTCCTCGGCGGCCTCGGGGGCGCCCGCCTCGGCGAGCAGCCGGGCGACCAGCTCCCGCAGCCAGGTCCGGTGGGCCACGATCGCGCGCGAGACGGGGTCGGCCGGGTCGGGGTACTCCGCGGCCGCGTTGAGGAACGGGCAGCCGCGGAAGCCCGGTGAGCACAGCTGGTCGCCGAGCGCGCCGGCCACCCCCGCCAGGGCCTCCCGGGGGCCCAGACCCTCCAGCGCGGCCGTGGTGAAGGCGCGGATCTGCTCGTCGGTGGCCTGGATGTAGCTCAGGACGAGCTGCTCCTTGCCCAGGAAGTGCCGGTAGAGCGTCGCCCTGGTGGTGGACGCCTCCGTGACGATCCGGTCCATGCCCACCGCGTGGATGCCCTCGGTGTAGAACAGCCGGGCCGCGGTGGCCAGGATGCGGTCGCGCGGCGGCGCGTCCGCGGCGGCGAACGTGACGAGGGGAACGGCGGGAGGTGCACTCATGTCCTTGACGGTAGCGGACGGCACCGCGTAGCGTCTCGGCAAGAACGAACGTTCTGCATCGTCGCTCGAAGCTGTCGAGTCACCCCCTGTGAGAGGACCCCCATGCCCGTGCCCGAGATCGGCACCCCCGCCCCCGACTTCACCCTCCCGGGAGTCCTGCTCGACGGATCGGGTGCCGAGCGCGGCGCGTACTCGCTGTCCGCGCAGCGCGGCGCCCCCGTCGTGCTCGCCTTCTATCCCGGGGACGACTCGGCCGTGTGCACCAAGCAGCTCTGCTCCTACACCTCCGACCTGGACCGCTTCCGCGACCTCGGGGCGACGGTGTGGGGCGTCAACTTCAGCGACCTCGACAGCCACGAGCGCTTCGCCCGCAAGCGCGACCTGCGCTTCCCACTGCTCGCCGACACCGAGCGCACGGTGGCCAAGGCGTACGGCATCACCATGCCGGGCCTCGGCCTGAAGCGCTCGGTCTTCATCGTGGACGCGGAGGGACTGGTGCGCTGGAAGCACGTCGCCCGCATCGGCCTGTCCTTCCAGGACACCGACACCATCACCGCGCAGCTGGCCGCGCTCGGCGGGCGCTGAGCCGCGACGGCGCCGGTGCGCGGGCGGCCCGCGTCGCCCTTCCGGCCGAGTGTGAAGCTGCGCTGTTGCCGAGCTTAAGAAAAGATCGATGGACTGAACGCCCGAAGCCGGGCAGATTGCTGTCTGCCCGGCGCAACGCGCGAGCCGGCGCCGTCGGGCGCCGCCGCTTCCGCCCGGGTCCCCTCGTGCCCGGTCCGCGTCCCCCCGCGCGGGCCGGGCCACCTCGTCTGCCGGCAGGAGTCGCAAGAGTGAAGGCACTGGTGAAGGAGAAGGCCGCGCCCGGCCTGTGGCTGCGGGACGTCCCGGAGCCGGAGATCGGTCCCGGGGACGTCCTCATCAAGGTGCTGCGTACCGGCATCTGCGGCACCGACCTGCACATCCGTTCCTGGGACGGCTGGGCCCAGCAGG
This sequence comes from Streptomyces sp. BoleA5, assembly GCF_000373665.1. NCBI lineage: Bacteria > Bacillati > Actinomycetota > Actinomycetes > Kitasatosporales > Streptomycetaceae > Streptomyces > Streptomyces sp. BoleA5. The sequence goes on along the minus strand of NZ_KB892135.1, from coordinate 55,218 downwards.
CAGTGACCACCCCGCTCGTGCTCGGTCACGAGTTCGTCGGCGAGGTCGCGGCCGTCGGCTCCGACGTCGCCGAGATCACGACCGGCGACCTCGTCAGCGGCGAGGGCCACCTCGTCTGCGGCAAGTGCCGCAACTGCCTGGCCGGCCGCCGCCACCTGTGCCGCAACACGATCGGCCTCGGAGTCGGCCGCGACGGCGCCTTCGCCGAGTACGTCGCGCTGCCCGCGTCCAACGTGTGGGTGCACCGGGTCCCCGTCGACCTCGACATAGCGGCGATCTTCGACCCGTTCGGCAACGCCGTCCACACCGCCCTGTCCTTCCCGCTGGTCGGCGAGGACGTGCTGATCACCGGCGCCGGGCCGATCGGCATCATGGCCGCGGCCGTCGCCAGGCACGCCGGCGCGCGCAACGTCGTCATCACCGACGTCAGCGAGTACCGCCTGGAGCTCGCCCGCAAGGTCGGCGTCAGCCTCGCCCTCAACGTCGCCGAGACGACCATCGCCGACGGCCAGCGCGAGCTGGGCCTGCGCGAGGGCTTCGACATCGGCCTGGAGATGTCCGGCCGCCCCGAGGCCATGCGCGACATGATCGCCAACATGACGAACGGCGGCCGCATCGCGATGCTCGGCCTGCCCTCGGAGGACTTCTCCGTCGACTTCGCCAAGATCGTCACGTCGATGATCACCATCAAGGGCATCTACGGCCGCGAGATGTTCGAGACCTGGTACGCCATGTCCGTGCTGCTGGAAGGCGGCCTCGACATCGCCCCGGTGGTCACCGGCCGCTACTCCTACCGCGACTTCGACGCCGCCTTCGACGACGCGGCGAGCGGCCGCTGCGGCAAGGTCGTCCTCGACTGGACCGCCTGACCCTTCCGGCCCCCGAGGCACGGCCCGCCCGCACCACCCGCAGCTTCCCAGGGAGAACCCCGATGTTCGACTCCGTCCGCGACGACCTGCGCGGCACCCTCGACGAGATCCGCGAGGCCGGACTCTTCAAGCCCGAGCGCGTGCTCGGCAGTCCCCAGAGCGCCTCCGTCTCGGTCACCGGCGGCGGCGCCCCCGGCGACGTCCTCAACTTCTGCGCCAACAACTACCTCGGCCTCGCCGACCACCCCGAGGTCACCGCCGCCGCCAAGGACGCCCTGGACCGCTGGGGCTACGGCATGGCGTCCGTCCGCTTCATCTGCGGCACCCAGGAGGTCCACAAGGAGCTCGAGGCCCGGCTGTCGGCCTTCCTCGGGACCGAGGACACGATCCTCTACAGCTCCTGCTTCGACGCCAACGGCGGCGTCTTCGAGACCCTCCTCGACGAGAACGACGCCGTCATCTCCGACGCGCTCAACCACGCCAGCATCATCGACGGCATCCGGCTGTCCAAGGCCCGCCGCCTGCGCTACGCCAACCGCGACATGGCCGAGCTGGAGGCCCGCCTCAAGGAGGCGTCCGACGCCCGCCGCCGCCTCATCGTCACCGACGGCGTCTTCTCGATGGACGGCTACATCGCGCCGCTGGACGAGATCTGCGACCTCGCCGACCGCTACGACGCCATGGTCATGGTCGACGACTCCCACGCCGTCGGCTTCACCGGCCCCGGCGGCCGCGGCACCCACGCCCTGCACGGGGTGATGGACCGCGTCGACATCCTCACCGGCACCCTCGGCAAGGCACTCGGCGGCGCCTCCGGCGGCTACGTCGCGGCCCGCGCGGAGATCGTCGCGCTGCTGCGTCAACGCTCCCGTCCGTACCTGTTCTCCAACTCCCTCGCGCCGGTCATCGCCGCCGCCTCCCTCAAGGTCCTGGACCTGATCGAGGACTCCGAGGAGCTGCGCACCCGCCTCGCGGAGAACACCGCCCTCTTCCGCTCCCGCATGACCGAGGCCGGCTTCGAGATCCTGCCCGGCGAGCACCCGATCGCGCCGGTCATGATCGGCGACGCCTCGGAGGCGGGCCGCATGGCGGAGCTGCTGCTGGAGCACGGCGTCTACGTCATCGGCTTCTCGTACCCCGTCGTGCCGCACGGCAAGGCCCGCATCCGGGTCCAGCTGTCGGCCGCGCACTCCACCGCGGACGTCGAGAAGGCGGTGGACGCATTCATCGCCGCGCGCGATGCCCTGGCAGGATGAATGGGTGATCGACGCACGACGGCTGCGGACCCTGCGGGCCGTGGCGGACCACCGTACGGTGACCGCCGCGGCCGCGGCGCTGTACCTGACCCCCTCCGCGGTCTCCCAGCAGCTCGCGGCCCTGGAGCACGAGACCGGCCACCGGCTGCTGGAACGCGGCGGCCGGGGCGTCCAGCTCACCCCCGCCGGCGAGATCCTGCTGACCCACGCCAACACGGTCCTGGCCCAGCTCGAACGCGCCGAGGCCGAGCTGGCCGCGTACACCTCCGGCGCCGCCGGCGAGGTGACCGTGGCCTCCTTCGCCACCGGCATCGCGCTGGTGCTCGCCCCGGCCATCGCCGCCCTGGCCGGCACGGCCCCGGGCATCAGGGTCCGGGTCCGGGACGCCGAGGGCGACGAGTCGCTGCCCATGGTGCTGGACGGCCGCGCGGGGATCGCCGTCGCCGTCGAGTACCGCGGCGCCCCCCGCGCCGACGACCAGCGGCTCTCCCGCGTCCCCCTGTACGCCGAGCCCTTCGACGCCGTCCTCCCGTCGGGGCACCGCCTCGCCGACGCCGGGACGGGCTCCGTCCGCGTCGCCGACCTCGCCGGCGAGACCTGGATCGGCCCCTACCCCGGCAACCCCTGCCACGACGTGGTCGTCCTCGCCTGCGAGTACGCCGGTTTCCAGCCCCGGCTGGAGCACTCCTCCGACGACTTCCGCGCGGTCGTCGCCCTCGCGGCGGCGGGCGCGGGCGTGGCCCTCGTCCCGCGCAGCGCCCTGCGCGACATGGACCTGTCCGGCGTCGCCGTGCGCCCCGTCGACGACGTCGTCGCCACCCGCCGCGTCTTCGCCGCCGTCCGCCGCGGCGCCGAGGAGCACCCCCTGCTCCGCCCTGTCCTGGAGGCCCTGCGCGAGGCGGCGGAGGGCGCGGGCGGCACGGACGGAATCGGCTGACACGGTCCGGACGGTGTGAATTCCGGGGATCGCCCTTCGGTGTGTCAGCGCTCCCGCGCTCCTGCTCCGAAGAGCCGCTCCAGGACGCGGGCCACGCCGTCGTCCTCGTTGGAGGCCGTGCGGTGGGGGACTGCCGCGAGCACGGCCGGGTGGGCGTTGGCGACGGCGCACGCGGTGCCCGCCCAGGTCAGAACGGGCAGGTCGTTGGGCATGTCGCCGAAGGCGACGACCCGCTCGGCGGGGATGCCGCGGTCCGCGCACAGGGCCGCGAGGGCGGCCGCCTTGGTGACGCCGCGGGCGCTGACCTCCAGCAGGCCGCGGCCGCCGGAGTGGGTGAACTGGGCCCCGCCGCCCGCGGCGTGCTCCGCGACGGCCAGCAGGGCGTCCGCGTCGAGCGCGGGCGACCAGGCGAGCAGCTTCACCACGGGGCCCGGGGCCGTCCACAGTTCGGCGAGCGAGCGCACGGGGAGTTCGGCGTCCGCGTCCTCGGGCAGGTGGTGCCCGTACCCCGGTGCCCAGCGCAGATGGTGGCCCGTCTCCACGGCGAAGCCGACGCCGGGTGCCGCGTCCCGCAGGGCGGCGGCGACCCTTCGTGCGATGGAGGGGGCGAGTGGGGTGGACCCCGTGACGGTGCGGCCGGCGATGTCGTACACGATCGCGCCGTTGGAGCACACCGCGGTCCCGGTGAGGCCGGTGGCGGCGGCCAGGGCGTCGAGATAGCGAGGCGGCCGGGCGGTGACGAGGACGACCTCGGCGCCGGCGCCGGACGTGGTGCGCAGGGCGTCCAGGGTGCGTGCGGAGAGCGTGCCGTCGTTGCGCAGGAGCGTGCCGTCGAGATCGGTGGCGACCAGGAGGGGGCGGGGCATCGCCGCATCCTACGGATGTCCGCGGGACCGGGTGCCGCGACCCCTTCCAGGTCACCGAAAGATCGCGTTTTTAAGTTAATTAGCAATTAATATTGACAGGCTTCGGGGGTCCGGCCACAGTTTCCGCCGTGGCACCGGCGCCCGGTACGACCGGAGCGGGGTGCCCCGAACCCCCAACTCTCGGGAGAACCCCTTGGCTTCGCATCGTGGGCGGCAGTACTGCGACAGCGGCTGCGGCATCGTCGGCGGTGCCTTCGACGGTTCCCCCGACGGTGTCGCCGGGACGGGTGGCGGTGTGCTCGTCACCATCCTCGGGGTGGACGGTCGCGTCCGCCGGGACGCCTTCTGAGCCCCGCGCGACCGTCGCGCGGTACCTCGTAACACCCTGCTCCACCCTGCTCCACCCTGCTTCACCTGCGTCAACCCGTGCCACTCGGCACCAACGGGTGTGCCCCCGGGCCTTGTTCGGCCCGGAGGCGGACCCCTCAGAAAATAAATTAGTAATTAATCTTGACGGGACGCTGACCCCTGCGACAGGCTCTTCCTGCCGCACCCAGAGCCGGGCCGTCAGGGGGCCTCAGCTCCGTTCCGTGGGCACCAAGGGAGTGCACATATGACCGCCTTCAACGCCAGCCGCCGCCGGTTCCTCGCCGTGTCCGGCGCAGTCGGCACCGGCGCTCTGCTCAGCAGCTGCGTCACCCAGAGCCCGTCCGCCTCCGGAGGAGAGTCCGGCGGCCCGGTGACCCTGCAGTCCAACCTCTCCTCCCCGCAGGCGAAGACCTCGATGCAGCAGCTCGTGGCCGCCTTCAACAAGAGCGGCAAGGCCGAGGCGAAGCTCAACACCGTCGCGTCGGAGACCTTCCGCACGCAGCTGCCGACGTACCTCACCTCGGCCAACCCGCCGGACATCTACACCTGGTACCCGGGCTCCGTCGCCGAGTCGTACGCCAAGAAGGACCTGCTCCTCGACCTGGACGACATCTGGGGCAAGCCCGAGCTGTCGGGCTACTCCGACGCCCTGAAGAAGCTGTGCACCTCGACCTCCAGCGGCAAGAAGGTCTTCGTGCCCACCAGCTACTACTGGTGGGGCATGTTCTACCGGAAGTCCAACTTCGCCAAGTGGGGCGTCCAGGAGCCGAAGAACTGGGACGAGTTCCTCGACCTGTGCGACAAGCTCAAGAGCAAGGGCGTCGCCCCCATCGGCCTCGGCGCCGGCGGCGACACCCCGTGGGTCGCCTCCGCCTGGTTCGACTACCTCAACATCCGTGTCAACGGCGCGACGTACCACCGCGAACTGCTCGCGGGCAAGCACCGCTTCGACGACCCCGAGGTCCGCAAGGTCTTCGACACCTGGGACCAGGCCCGCCCGTACTTCGACCCCAACGGCACGGCGATACCGTTCCAGGACGCCACCACCGCCCTCCTGCAGGGCCGGACCGGCATGATGCTCATCGGCACCTTCTTCGCCGACGCCGCGCCGAAGGACGCCCTGGGCGACCTGGACTTCTTCCAGTTCCCGATCATCGACCCCAAGGTGCCGGTCGCCGAGGAGGCGCCCACCGACGGCTACTTCGCCAGCGCCCGCAGCAAGCGCGCCGACGGCGTCAAGGAGCTGCTGGGCTACCTGGCCTCCGCCGAGGCGCAGGAGCTCTACCTCAAGAACTCCTCCGGCACCGCGCTGCCCACCCACCCGGACGCCAAGGACGCCGGCACCCCGCTGGTGGTCAAGGGCCGCAAGCTCATCGAGAGCGCCGCCGACGTGACGCAGTTCTTCAACCGCGACTCCAGCGACGCACTCCAGCCGACCGCGGACACCGCGCTGGTGCACTACCTGGCCAAGCCCAAGCAGATCGGCTCCATCCTCACCACGTGGCAGCGCAGCGCACAGAAGATCTGGAGCCAGTGACAATGGCGCTGATCGGCTCCACACGTCGGTCCAGGGCCACCCGGGTGCCCCCGGTGGTCCTGGCCTTCGTCCTCATCCCGCTGCTCGCCGAGGCCTTCTGGGTCTTCTGGCCGGCCCTTCAGGGCTTCTACCTGTCCCTGACCTCCTGGGACGGCCTGGCGGCCCCGAAGTTCGTGGGCCTCGGCAACTTCGGCGAGATGGCGCACGACCCGGTCTTCCGCACCGCGGCGATCAACACGGTGCTGTGGCTGCTGCTCTTCGGCGGGCTCTCCGCCGCGCTGGGACTCGGTGCCGCGCTGCTGCTCCAGCAGGAGCGGCGCGGCGTCGGGTTCTACCGGGCGGCGCTCTTCCTGCCGGTGGTCTTCTCGCTGGTCGCCACCGCGCTGGTCTGGCAGGCCATGTACCAGCCGGACGGCCTGATCAACAACGTGCTCGACGGCATCGGCCTCGGCAGCTGGAAGCACGCCTGGCTCGCCGACCAGGACACCGCCTTCTACGCGGTGATCGTGCCCGCGCTGTGGCGGCAGGTCGGCTATGTGATGGTGCTGTACCTGGCCGGCCTCAAGGGCGTCGACCCCGCCCTCTACGAGGCGGCCAGGGTCGACGGAGCCACCCGCTGGCAGCAGTTCCGGCACATCACGCTGCCCCAGCTGCGCAGCGTCAACGCGGTCGTCCTGTCGGTGATCGTCATCGACTCGCTGCGCTCGTTCGACGTGGTGTGGGCCCTCACCCGCGGCGGCCCGTACCACTCCTCCGAACTGCTGAGCACCTACATGTACTCCACCGCGTTCCAGTCCCTGCGCCTGGGATACGGCTCCGCGCTCGCCGTCGTCATCTTCGTGCTGGCCTTCGGTGTCATCGCGAGCTACCTCGTGCGCGCCTTCCGGGAGGCCGACTGATGACCGCCACCCACGCCACGCTGCGCGTCGAGGAGCCGTCCGACCACGACGGCGGGCCCGTCAGGGTACCGGCCGTGGCGCCCCGCCGGTCCGTCCTGCGCGGCCGTGCCCTACGCACGACCGGTTTCCACCTCAGCGCGGGTCTGCTGTCCGCCCTGTGGCTGCTGCCGATCGTCCTCGTGCTGGTCACCAGCACCCGGACCTTCGACGACATCGCCGCGCACGGCGTCGGCAGCTGGCCGCACTCCTTCACCCTCGACGGCTTCCGCCAGGCGTGGGTGGACGGCGGCCAGCAGCGCGCCCTCATCAACAGCCTGCTGGTCACGATCCCCAGCGTGCTGCTCTCCCTGGGCCTGGCCTCCATGGCCGCCTTCGGGCTGAGCCGTTACGACCTGCCCTTCCGGCGCGTCCTGCTGCTGCTCATGCTCGGCGGCAACCTGCTGCCCCCGCAGATCCTGCTGATCCCGGTCTCCAAGCTCAGCGAAGTGCTCGGCATCTACGACCAGCTGTACGCCCTGATCGGCGTGCAGGTCGGATTCGGCGTCGGCTTCTACGTCTTCGTGCTGCACGGCTTCATGCGGGCGATCCCCGGCGAGATCCAGCAGGCCGCCGTGATCGACGGCGCGGGCCCCTGGCAGATCTACTGGCGGATCATCCTTCCGCTGGCCCGCCCGGCGCTGGCCGCGCTGAGCGCCCTGTCGTTCACCTGGATCTTCAACGACCTGCTGTGGGCCATCACGGTGCTGCGCACCGACACCCAGATGCCCATCACCGCGTCCCTCATCGGACTGCAGGGCCAGTACGTCTCCATGTGGAACGTGATCGCGGCCGGCTCGGTGATCGCCGCCGCCCCGACAGTGGCCGTCTTCCTCCGCTTCCAGCGCCACTTCGTGGCCGGACTCAACCTCGGAGCCGTCAAGTGACCGCGCACGACCGGTGGCTGCTGCGCACCGACACCACCACCTACGCCGTCACCCTCGGTGGCGACGGCCGCTGGGCCGAACTCGCCGCCTGGGGGCCGCACGGCGCCGAGGACGGGCCGTCGCCCATGGACTGGTCGCGCCGCACCCACTTCATCACCCCCGCCGACGCCGCCCCGGCCGAGTACATCCCTTACGGGCTGCGGCCGTTCACCGGCGCCGACCTGGTCGCCTCCCGCCCCGGCGGCGACCGGGGCAGTTGGTGGCGGTTCGAGGGAGCCACGCAGGACGGCGACCGCGCCCTGCGCCTGGACTTCGCCGACGACCTCCTCGGGCTGCGCACCACGCTGCGCTACGAGACGGTGCCCGGCACCGACGTCGTCCTGCGCTGGACGGAGCTGACCTGCACCGGCGAGCACGAGGTGCGGCTTGAGCGCTTCGACTCCGCCGCCGTCAACGTGCCCGTCCAGGGCGGGGCGCGGCTGACGTACCTGGCCGGCCAGTGGTCCCAGGAGTTCCAGCTGAGGGACGTGGAGCTGCGGCGCGGGCGCTTCGAGATGGAGAGCACCCAGGGCTCCGCCGGGCACGCGTACCACCCGTGGCTCGCGGTCCAGGACGCCGCCGCCCCCGCCGAGGGCCCCACCCCCACCTACGGGATCGCCCTGGAGTGGTCCGGCAACTGGCGGATCACCGCCGACGCCGAGCCCGGCGGCGCGGTGCGCGTACGGGCCGGCCGCGTGCCCCACGAGGGCGCCGTCCGCCTGGCCCCCGGCGCCACGCTCGTCACGCCCCGGCTGGCCTGCGCCTTCAGTCCCGACGGCCTCGACGGCCTGGCCCGTGTCTGGCACCGCTACGAGCGGCACCTGACCGGCGAGCGCATGGACCGGCCCCGCAAGGTCCTCTACAACTCGTGGGAGGCCACCGGCTTCGACGTCGACGCCGAAGGCCAGCTGGAGCTCGCCAAGGTCGCCGCCGAACTCGGCGCCGAACTCTTCGTCGTCGACGACGGCTGGTTCACCGGCCGGCCGGACGACACCGGCGGCCTCGGCGACTGGGACCCGGACCCGGCCGAATTCCCCGGTGGGTTCGACCGGTTCGTCGAGGACGTGCGCGCCCTCGGCCTGGACTTCGGCCTGTGGGTCGAACCCGAGGGGATCAGCCCCCGCTCGAAGCTCTACGCCGAGCACCCCGAGTGGGTCTACCGGATCGACGGCCGGCCCGCGACGCTCGTGCGCAACCAGCTGCTGCTCGACCTCGGCCGCGAGGACGTCCAGGAATTCGTCATCGGCACGCTCGACGGGTTGCTCGGCTCCCACGCCATCAGCTATCTCAAGTGGGACATGAACCGTCCGCCCACCGAGCGCGGCCGCCCCGGCCACCCGGCGGGCGCCGACCCCGAGCGCCAGGACCTCGACGCCGCGCACATCGCCGGCTACCTCCGCGTGCTGGAGCACCTGCGCACCGCCCATCCCCACGTCACCGTCGAGGGCTGCGCGGGCGGCGGCGGGCGCGTCGAGCACGCCACCATCGCCCGCACCGACGTGGTGTGGCCCAGCGACAACACCGCGCCCATGGACCGGCTGCGCATCCAGTACGGCTACCTCCACGCGCACGCCCCGCACACCATGAGCTCCTGGGTCACCGACGCCCCCGGCGTCTTCGACCCGCGGCCGCGCTCGCTCGCCTTCCGCTTCGTCAACTCCATGGCGGGCGTGCTCGGTATCGGAGCCGACATCCGCCACTGGACGCCCGCACAGCGGTCCGAGGCCGCAGGGTGGATCGCCCGCTACAAGGAGGTCCGCGACGTCGTCCACCACGGCGAGGTCCACCTCCTGGGCAGCCCCGCCGACCCGACCTGCGGTGTCCAGTACGTGGAACCGGGCGGTGACCGCCTGGTGGTGACGGCCTGGAACACCGGCCCCCTCGACGGAGCGCCCCTGGTGCCCGGCCGGGACGCCCGGCTCCGCCTGCGCGGGCTGCGACCGGACGCCGTCTACACCGACGCCGCCACCGGCACCCGCTACAGCGGCGCGTACCTCCTCCACTCGGGGCTGCCGTTCGCCTGGACCGCAACGCACGACGCGGAGTTGACCGTCCTGGCACGGCAGTGACAACAGCGGAAGAATTCTCCCCCCACCCCCGCTCGAACAGGAGACGACCCACCCCATGAACCCAGCGGCCCGTTTCACCGACCGCGTCGCCGTCGTCACCGGCGCCGCGTCGGGCATCGGCGCGGCCAGCGCGGCCCGCCTCGCGGCGGAGGGCGCGGCCGTCGTCCTCGTCGACATCGCCGCCGAACGCGGCGAGGAGACCGCCGAACTGCTGCGCAAGGAGGGGGCCCGTGCCCTGTTCGTCGCCGCCGACGTCGCCGACGAGGACGACTGGGCGCGGGTGATCACCGCCGCCCACACCTTCGGGCCCGTCGGTGTCCTGGTCAGCAACGCGTACACGGTCGCGGTCGCGCCGGCCCACGAGACCAGCCTCGCCTCCTGGGAACGGCAGCTGTCGGTCAACCTCACCGGCGCCTTCCTGGGCGTGAAGGCGACGCTGCCCGACCTGCGCGAGCACCAGGGGGCGGTGGTGCTCGTCTCCTCGGTCCATGCCCACCGCGGCATCCCCGGCCACCCGGCGTACGCGGCGAGCAAGGGCGCCCTGCTGTCGCTGTGCGGTCAGCTCGCCGTCGAGTACGGCCCGGACGTCCGCGTCAACGCGGTGCTGCCGGGACCGATCCTGACCGCCGCCTGGGACCGCGTCCCGGAGGCCGACCGCGTGACGAGCGTCGCCGAGACCGCGGCCCGCCGTTTCGGTACTCCCGAGGAGGTCGCCGCCGCCGTCGCCTTCCTCGCCGCCGGCGAAGCCTCCTACATCACCGGATCGAGCCTGCTCGTGGACGGCGGCTGGAGCGTCACCAAGGCCTCGGCCTGACGGAACAGAACGCACCGGCCACCGACCGAACAGTAAGAAAGGCAAACACATGACGCCATACGCGCGCCGAGGAGTGCACGGCCAGACCGTGGAGACCCTCGCCCGCCGGGTGCTCAGCGGCGAGATCCCCGAGGGAGCGACGCTCGACATGGCGGCCCTGCAGAGCGAGCTGGACGTCAGCCTGACGGCTTTGCGTGAATCGTTGAAAGTGCTCGCGGCCAAGGGAATGGTCGACGCCCGGCAGAAGCGCGGCACGTTCGTCCGGCCCCGCTCGGACTGGAACCTGCTCGACGCCGACGTGCTGCGCTGGCAGTTCTCCGAGAGCAGCGGCACCGGTGCCGACACCGCGCTGCTGCGCAACCTCGGCGAGGTCCGCGGCATCATCGAACCCGCCGCCGTGCGGCTGGCCGCGGCCCGCCGCACCGACGCCGATCTGGAGGCGCTGGAGGCGGCGCTGACCGCCATGGGCGAGGAGAGCGGCCCGAACCACGCCGTGGAGGCCGACCTCGCCTTCCACCGGGCGCTGCTCGCGGCCACCCACAACGAACTGCTGGAACGCATGGAGATGGTCATCGAGTCGGGCCTGGCCCAGCGCGACCAGCTCGTGCACAGCGCCCCGCACAGCGAGGACCCGGTGCCCAGCCACCGGGCCGTCCTCGACGCTGTGCGCGACCGGGACCCGGACGCCGCGGAACACGCCATGCGCGCCCTGCTCGACCAGGCGACGCGCGATCTCGACAAGATCAGCGGCCCGCAGGCGCCCGAGGGCGCGGACCGTTCCGCCGAGCAGAAGGACGGCCAGGCACAGTGAAGATCGCGCGCGTCGAGACCTTCCTCGTACCGCCCCGCTGGCTGTTCTGCCGCATCGAGACCGACGACGGCGTCGTCGGCTGGGGCGAGCCGGTGGTGGAGGGCCGGGCCGAGGTGGTGCGGACGGCCGTGGAGGTGCTCGCAGAACACCTCGTGGGCCAGGACCCGCTGCGGATCCAGGACCACTGGCAGGTGCTCAGCAAGGGCGGCTTCTACCGGGGCGGGCCCGTGCTCTCCAGCGCGGTGGCCGGCATCGACCAGGCCCTGTGGGACATCGCCGGCCGCGCCCTCGGCGTGCCGGTGCACACCCTGCTCGGCGGCCCGGTCCGCGACTCGGTCCGGGTGTACGCCTGGGTCGGCGGCGACGAGCCGGACCGGCTCAAGGAGGAGATCAACGCCCAGGTGGAGGCGGGCTTCACGGCCGTCAAGATGAACGCCGCCGGGCGCACCCCGCCGCTCGGCAGCCCGGCGGAGACGGCCGCCGTCGTGCAGCGCGTCGCGGCCGCCCGCGAGGCCCTCGGCCCGCACCGGGACGTCGCGGTCGACTTCCACGGACGCTTCACCGCCGCCAACGCGCGGCGCGTGCTCCACGAGATAGCCCCGCTGCACCCGCTGTTCGTCGAGGAGCCCGTCCTGCCCGAGCAGGCGCACCTGCTGCCGGGCCTGGTCGCCGCCTCGTCCGTGCCGCTCGCCACCGGTGAACGGCTCTACGGACGCGCCGACTTCCTCCCGGCCCTGACGGCGGGCATCGCCGTGGCCCAGCCGGACCTGTCGCACGCCGGCGGGATATCGGAGGTCACCCGGATCGCCTCGCTCGCCGAGACCTTCGGCGCGCACCTGGCGCCGCACTGCCCGCTCGGTCCGATCGCGCTGGCCGCGAGCCTGCAGGTCGCCTTCGCCACACCGAACTTCCTGATCCAGGAGCAGAGCCGGGGCATCCACTACAACAAGGACGCCGACCTGCTCTCCTACGTGGTCGACACCGAGCCCTTCCGGTTCGTCGACGGCCAGGCGCGCCGCACCGAACTGCCCGGGCTCGGCGTCGTGATCGACGAGAACGCGGTCCGCGCGGCGGACCGTTCCGGCCACGCCTGGCGCAACCCGGTGTGGCGGCACGCCGACGGCTCCTTCGCCGAATGGTGACCGGAGACCGGGTCCCGGTCGCCGTGGTCACCGACCCGGACCACGGCGGCCGCTGGACCTCGCTGACCGCGGGCGGCCGCGAATGGCTCTGGCACCGCGAGGAGCCCCGCCGCCCCCTGGTCCGGCCCGGCGACCCCTTCGCCGACGCCGGCGGCCTGGAGGAGTGCGTACCCACCGTGCGCGGGCTCCCCGACCACGGGGACGCCTGGTCGCGGCCCTGGCACCGGGAGGGGGACGCGGAGGTCGTGGACTGCCCCGACTTCCGGCTCACCCGGCGCCTGAGCTCGCAGGCGGGCGCGGCCGTCGCCGACTACACGCTCACCGCCGAGCCGGGCTACCGCTTCGTGTGGGCCGCCCACGCCCTGCTGGAACTCTCCCAGGACGCGTGGCTCGGCGTCGACGCGGGGACGGAGACCCGGCTCTACCCGGACGAGGGCGCGGGCTGGGTCACCGGTGCCTGGCCGCGCGTCGAGGGCATCCCCCTCGACCGGCTCGGACCGGACGACGGGAGCGCCGCCGGGGCGGTCGTCCTCACCCCGGGGGTGACCGTGCACGACGGCCCCGACGCGCTGCACCTGGCCGTCGAGGCCGGCGGTCTGCCCGTGGCGGTCGCCCTGTGGCGCAACCTCGGCGGCTTCCCCCAGGACGCGCCGTACCGATCGATCGGCGTCGAGCCGATGCTCGGCCGCGTCTTCGACCGCGCCGGGGCGGACGACGGCGACACGGTCGTCGTCCCGCCCTCAGGCGAGGTCGCCTGGCGGCTCACGGTCACCGCGACCCGCCGCCCCTGAACCCCCATCACCAGAAGGGATGTCGGATGGACCTGCTCGCCACGCTGCGTGACCGCCGGCTGCTCGCCATCGTCCGCGGCAGCGACCCGGACGCCGCGCTGACCACCGTGCTCACCCTCGTCGAGGAGGGGATCACCCTCATCGAGGTGTCTCTCAGCGGACGTGACGCGCTCGACGTCATCGCCCGGGCGCGGACCGCGCTCGGCCCGGACGCGACCCTCGGGGCCGGAACCGTGCTCAGCGCGGACGACGCGCGGGCCGCACACAAGGCCGGTGCCGGCTTCCTGGTCACCCCCGCGGTCAGCGACGGCATCGCCACCGGACGGGAACTCGGACTCCCCGTCCTCGCCGGGGTGATGACCCCCACCGACATCCTCCAGGCGCTGCGGCTGGGCGCCGACGCCCTCAAGTTGTTCCCGGCCGGCAGCGCCGGCGGCCCGGGTTACCTGCGGGATCTGCGCGGTCCCTTCCCCGGCCTGCCGTTCGTTCCGGTGGGCGGGGTGGACGCGCAGGCCGCCCAAGAGTACTTGCGGGGCGGCGCCGTCGCCGTCGGCGTCGGATCGCCCCTGATCGGTGACGCCGCCGAGGGCGGCGACGTCACGGCCCTGCGTGAACGGGCCCGCACCTTCCTGGACGTCGTCCGCGCGGAGGCCCGCCCGTGACCGCCACCGTGCCCCCGGCGGTCCTGGGGACCGACCGCCTCGAACTCGGCGAGGGCATCCGCTGGACGGACGGCCGCGCCGTGCTCACCGACATCCTCAGCGGCCGGCTGCTGGCCGCCGCCGACGGGCCCGACGCCCCGCACACCCTTGTCGCGCAACTCCCCTGTCTGCTGGGCGCGGTGGCGCCGGTCGAGGGTCGCCCGGGCCACTGGGTCGCGGCCGCGGGCACCGGTATCTGCCGCATCGACCCGGCGGGCCGGGCCGAGTGGATCGCCCGCCCCGAGGACGACGCGCCGGTGCCGATGCGGATGAACGACGGCGTCGCCGACCCGCACGGCCGCTTCTGGGCGGGCAGCATGGCGTACGACACCACCACGGACGCCGGCTCGCTCTACCGCCTGGACCGCGACGGCCGCGTCACCCGTGTGCTGCGGGACGTCACGATCCCCAACGGCCCTGCCTTCACCGCCGACGGCGCCGTCATGTATCTGGCCGACAGTGCCCGGGGCCTCGTCCGGCGCTACCCGGTCGACCCTGAGAGCGGCGACCTCGGCACCCCCGAGACCTTCGTCGCCCTCGCGGACGGCAGCCCCGACGGCATGACCACCGACAGCGAGGGCGGGCTGTGGACCGCCGTCTGGGGCACCGGGCAGGCCCACCGCTACCGCCCGGACGGCAGCCTCGACCGGATCGTCGACCTGCCCGCCGGACAGCCCGCAGGGCTCTGCCTCGGCGGTCCCGACGGCCGGACCCTCCTGGTCACCAGCGCGCACATCGGCCTGGCCGCTCCGGGACCGCTCGACGGCGCCGTGTTCGCCGTCCGGGTGGACGTGCCCGGCACACCGGCCGCCGCGTACCGTCCGGCGGACCGCGCCGACATCCCCTAGGAAGCCACCATGAGCACCCCCCGGACGCTGCGACCCGGACCCGTGGTCTGCGTCGGCGAGACGATGGCCGCCCTCGCCCCCGACCCGCTCGGGCCGCTGGACGACGCGGACCTGCTGCGCGTCGACATCGCGGGCGCCGAGTCCAACGTCGCGCTCTACCTCGCCGACCACGGCATCCCCGCCCGCTGGGTGTCCGCGGTCGGCGACGACCCCTTCGGCCGGCGGGTCCGCGCGCGGATCGCCGCGGGCGGCGTCGACGTCTCCGGGGTGCGCACCGACCCCGACCGGCCCACCGGGCTGCTGCTCAAGGACCCGGCCGCGCACGGCACCCGCGTCCACTACCACCGCGCGGGGTCCGCCGCCTCGGCGCTCACCCCGGACGTGCTCGACGGCCCGGCCCTGACCGGGGCCGCGCTCGTCCACCTCAGCGGCATCACACCCGCGCTGTCGCCCGGCTGCCACGCCCTCGTCGAACGGGCGCTGCGCCCGGACCGCCCCTGGCCCGTCAGCTTCGACGTCAACCACCGCCCCGCGCTGTGGACCGGCCGCTCCGCCGCCGACGTGCTGCGGCCGCTCGCCGACCGGGCCGACATCGTCCTCGTGGGTCTCGACGAGGCCCAGGCACTGTGGGGCGAGGGGATCACCGACGCCCGCTCGGTCCGCGAACTGCTTCCCGGGCCCGGTGTCCTCGTCGTGAAGGACGGGGCGCACGCCGCCACCGCCTTCACCGGGGCCGACGCCCACACCGTGCCCGCCCTCACCGTCCGGGTGGCGGAACCGGTGGGCGCCGGGGACGCCTTCGCCGCCGGTTTCCTCAGCGGTCTGCTGCGGGACCTGCCCGTGGAGCGGGCCCTGCGACTCGGCCATCTGACCGCGGCCTCGGCCCTGCGCGTCGCCGCCGACCACGGGCCCCTGCCGGACCCCGTCGTCCTCGCCTCGCTCCTGGAGACGGACGCGGAGACCTGGCGGGCCGCCACGATCGGCTGAATCCTTCGGATGAGACCGTCCGGGGTGTCTCGTCCCGCAGGGTGACGTGTCGCGGCGGGCCCCCGGGTTACCGTGCGGTACATGGACACGGTCGATCTCACGGTCTACGGCGAGGAGTTCACCGCCGATCCCTACCCCTTCTACACCAGGCTCCGCGAGATGGGGCCCGTGCACCGCGTGCGCACCGCCGACGTCGGGGAGCTGTGGCTGATCGTCGGCCACGACCAGGCCCGGGCCGCGCTCGCCGACACCCGGTTCGCCAAGGACTCCCGCGCACTCGGGTGGATGTCCTACGACGAGGAACTCCTCGGCCGCCACATGCTCGTCTCCGACCCGCCCGAGCACACCCGGCTGCGCAAGCTGGTGGCCCGGGAGTTCACCGGCCGCCGGGTCGAGGAACTGGCGCCGCGCGTGGAGGAGATCACCGCCGGGCTGCTCGACGCGATGCTGGCCCGCCCGGACGGCACCGCCGACCTCGTCGAGGCGCTCGCCTACCCGCTGCCCATCACCGTCATCTGCGAGCTGCTCGGGGTTCCCGACCTGGACCGGGAGGCCTTCCGGGCCTGGTCGAACGAGGTCGTCGCACCGACGGGGCCGGAGGCCGAGCGCAGGGCCTTCGAGGAACTCGCGGCCTACCTCCACGAGCTGATCGAGGACAAGCGCTGCGCGCCCGGCGACGATCTGATGAGCGCGCTCATCCGCACCACCTCCGAGGACGGCGACCGGCTCTCGCGCCCCGAGCTCAGCGGCATGGCCTTCCTGCTGCTGATCGCCGGACACGAGACCACGGTCAACCTGATCTCCAACGGTGTCCGCGCGCTGCTCACCCATCCGGACCAACTGGCTCTCCTGCGAGCGGACATGGACCTCATCGACGGCGCCGTGGAGGAGATGCTCCGCTACGACGGCCCGGTGGAGACCGCCACCTTCCGCTTCACGACGGAACCGGTCGACGTCGCCGGCACCCTCATCCCGGCCCGCGAACCCGTCCTCGTCGCCCTGGCCGCCGCCGACCGCGACCCGGGCCGTTTCCCCGAGGCGGACCGCTTCGACATCCGCCGGGACACCCGCGGCCACGTCGCCTTCGGGCACGGCCTGCACTTCTGCCTCGGTGCCCCGCTCGCCCGGCTCGAAGGACGCGTCGCCGTCCGCGCCCTCCTGGAGCGCTGCCCCGACCTCGCCCTCGACGCCGATCCGGCGAAGCTGGACTGGCTGCCCGGCATGCTCATGCGCGGTGTGCGCCGGCTCCCGGTGCGCTTCACGCCCACCTTCCCCGGCACGCCCACCGGCCCCGGCACGCCCGGCGCCTAGCACGGCCGCGCCCCTCACCAGGGCGGGCTCGCACGGCAGGCACCACGGGAGACCTCGGAAGGGGCGTCCTTCGACGAGCCGGACTGCGCCGGGAACGCCCTCCCCGGGTTCCACGACACGTTCGCCGCGCCGCGCGGAGAACAGGGCCCGCCGCGGTGGACCGTGGCGGCCCGCTGCCCTGACGGTCTTCCTGTCCATGCCGGACGTCCCTTCCCCCGTGGCGGCCTGCCGGTCGTGACGCCGTGACGGCTGCGCTCCCGCAAGAGCCTTGCGAAGAGGGAAACCGCCACCGTCGCGGATCGCGTTGCACGCCCGAGCCGAATTAACCGGATGCGGTGACCCGCCCGCCCTGCGAGGCTGCGCCAATGGACCGACGCCGCATCTCACGCATCGCGCACACCCACCACCCCATCGCCGCACCGCTCGACGACGCAGTGGTGCGCCGTCTCCTCGGCAGGGCGCTGCGCCGCGGCGACGAACGCGTCCTCGACCTCGGCTGCGGGGAGGCCGCCTGGCTCCTGCGGGCCCTCGACGACCACCCGGGCGTCACCGCGGAGGGCGTCGACCTGGACACCGGCGCACTGGGGAAGGCGGCCCGCGAGGCCGCCGCGCTCGGCGTCGGCGACCGGCTGACCCTCCACGAACAGGACGCGGGTGACTTCGCCGCGAAGCGCCCCTTCGACCTCGTCCTCAGCGTCGGCGCCGCGCACGCCTTCGGCGGCCTCCTGCCGACCCTCGCCGCGGCCCGCACCCACCTCGCCCCCGGAGGCACCGTCCTCGTCGGCGACGGTTTCTGGGAGCGCGAACCGACCCAGGAACTCGTCGACATGCTGGGGGAGTACGACGACCTGGCGAGCACCGTGGACCGGATCGTCGCGGACGGCTGGACCCCGGTCCTCGCCCACGTCAGCTCCGTCCGCGAGTGGGACGACTACGAGTGGTCCTGGACCGGCTCCCTCTCCGAGTGGGCCCTGGACAACCCCGGCGACCCCGACAGCGGAGCCGCCCTCGAAGCCGCCGCCGTCCACCGAGCCGAGTGGCTGCACGGCTACCGCGGCAGGTTCGGCTTCGTCACGCTGCTTCTGCGCCGTACGACCGCCTGACCGCCCGCGCTCAGGCGCCCGGCAGCCCCGTCGGCCGGGAACGGAAGCTCGCCACCACGATGTGGAGGCTGACGACCAGCGCCCAGAGGGGGAAGACCAGCTCGGCCAGCGGCACGTTCGGCACCACGAACAGCAAGGTGACGCCCACGAGATACCCCAGCAGCACCAGCCAGCGCGGGAACGACCCGAGCCGCATCGCGACGGTCGAGGCCGACAGCACGAACACCGCCGCCATGCGCATCGAGTACGTCGTCAGCAGGCTGTAGGTGAAGTGCTGCCCGAAGTACGACAGCTCGGCCCGCGGGGTACCGGGCGAGGCGATCTCCGTGGTGGCCAGCAGGCTGCCGGCCGCGGCGGCGGCGCCGAAGAGCGTCGCGACGAACACCAGGCCGCTGCCGAGGAAGACCGTCGAGAGGAACTTGTCCTCGCCCGAGCCTACGTGCGCGCGCACCGCGCCGATGAACCACAGGAAGAAGATGCCGGCGAAGGGGATGAGGGCCAGCGCCGTCTGCACGCCGCTGCGCGAGGACAGGCTGAGCGGCGAGCCGGTCAGCGCGCCCTCGCCGCTGGGGATGGAGGCCCGGACCAGGACGATGGCGGCGCCGATCAGCACGGCGAACGCGATCCCCACCAGTCCCGCCGCTCGAGGCGTGCGCAGCGCCTGGGCCTTCATCGCCATGAAAGGTTCTTCCCTCGTGGACAGCCGGGACCGACTCATCCCAGGAAGCACCGGCGCAGGTGATCACGCCACCCGGGGCGGACCGCGGGGGTGACGTGCCCGCGGCGCCCCGCGCGGTCATCCCGCGCGCCTGCCGGCGCGCTCCGCCACCTCGGCCATCTCGGCGGTCGTGACCGGCCGCCGCCCGCTGCGCGAGACCTCGCACGCCTCCGCCACGAGCAGCGCGTCGAGCGCCTCGCGCCCGTCGCAGGGGTTCTCCGACCGGCCCGTCACCACCCGCAGGAAGGCGTCGATCTCCGCCCGGTACGCGTCCCCGAAGCGGTCCACGAATCCGGTCCACGGGTCGGGCACGCCCGGCGCCGCGCCCGGTTCCACGGACGTGACCGGCGTACGGGGGCCGACGCCGACCGCGATCTGGTCCAGAGATCCGGCGAGTTCCATGCGGATGTCGTACCCCGCGCCGTTGTAGCGGGTGGAGGTGGCGGTCGCGAGGGTGCCGTCGTCGAGGGTGAGGAGTGCCGCCGCCGTGTCCACGTCGCCCGCCTCGCGGAAGAAGTCGGCCCCTCCGTTGGCACCCATGGCGTACACCTCGACGACCTCACGGCCGGTCACCCACCGCACCGCGTCGAAGTCGTGGATCAGGCAGTCCCGGTAGAGCCCGCCGGACAGCGGCACGAACTCCGGCGGCGGGGGCGCCATGTCGGAGGTCAGCGCACGTACGGTGTGCAGCCGTCCGAGCCGGCCGGCCCGGACGGCCGCGCGGGCGGCGCGGTAGCCGGGGTCGAAGCGGCGCTGGAAGCCCATCTGGAGGACGGTGCCGGCCTCCTCGACCTCACGCAGCGCGGTGACCGTCGACTCCAGGTCGAGGGCGACCGGCTTCTCGCAGTAGGCGGGGAGCCCGGCCCGCACCGCGCGCGAGATCAGCCCGGCGTGGGCGGCGGTCGCCGAGGCGATGACGACGGCGTCCGCGCCGTCCGCGAACGCCGCGTCGACCGAGGCCGCCGCCCGGGCCCCGGCACCGATCCGCGCGGCGGCCTCGGCGGCCCGCGCGGTGTCGGCGTCCGCGAGGACCAGTTCGGAGACCTCGGGATGGGCGTGGAGGGTGGCCGCGTGGAAGGAGCCGAGGCGCCCGACGCCGAAGAGGACGACGCGCATGTACGGGGATGCCTTTCTCACGGGTGCGGTGGAGGCGCGGGCGGGGCGGCCAGGGAGTAACCGCCCCACCCGCGCCGGATCCGGGGTGGCCTGGGACGTGCGTCCCTCAGCGGTAGAACGCCGGACGGCCGACCAGCTCGACCTCGACGCGCCCGCCCTCGCTCTGCGAGCGGACGCCGGCCTCGCAGACCGCCGCGGCGGCGTAGCCGTCCCAGACACTGGGGCCGGTGACCTCGCCGCGCCGGGTGGCGTCGACCCAGGCCTGGACCTCGCGGTCGTAGGCGTCGGCGAAGCGTTCCACGAAGTCCTGGGCGATCGTGCCGCCCCAGCGCCCCGCGGTGTTGACGAGCAGGTCGTGCGCGTCGCCGATGCGGGCGCTGCCGTGTTCGCAGACCGCCTCGGCCTGCACCTGGTAGCCGAAACCGCAGTTGAGGTAGACCTCGACGTCGACGATCGCGCCGCCGTCGGTCTCGAAGACCACGAACTGCGGGTCGTCCAGGCCCTCGGGCGCGTTGGCGGAGGGGCGCGGGCGCAGCACGGTCACGGCGGTGATCTCCTGGCCGAGCAGCCAGCGGGTCACGTCCATCTCGTGCACGAGGGAGTCGTTGACGAGGTTGGCGTTGGTGAAGCCGGGCGGGATGCTCGCGTTGCGGTGCCGGTTGTGCAGCATCAGCGTCCGGCCCAGTTCACCGCTGTCCAGCAGCGTCTTGAGCCTGGTGTACTCCGCGTCGTAGCGCCGCATGAAGCCGACCTGGACCCGACGGTGCCCGAGCCGCTGTTCGGCCTCCATCACCCGCAGCGCGGAGGCGGCGTCGGGTGTGAGCGGCTTCTCGCACAGCACCGGCAGGTCGTGCTCGAAGGCGGTGAGCAGCGCCGCCTCGTGGGCGGGGCCGGGAGAGGCGATCAGGACGGCGTCCACGTCGGCCGCGGCCATGGCCGCCGCGGGGTCGGTGTAGGCCGTGCAGCCCTCGACGCCGTCGGCGACCGCCTTCACACGTTCGGCGTCGACGTCGACGACGGCGGTCACCCGGGCGCCGCTCACGACGTCGTTGATGCGGCGTACGTGGTCGGCGCCCATCTTGCCGGTCCCGATGACGGCGACCCCGAGCGGTCCGTGCTGCGTCATGATGCGTGTCTTCCCTTTCGTGGGCGGTGCGTCAGGCACCGCAGGAGCGCAGGAACTTCCGGGTGCGCTGCGCGATGGGCAGCGGCCGCTCCGGCTCGCAGGGGTACATGTCCTGCTCGACGATGGCGAACAGGTCGACGCCCAGGCCCTGGGCGGCGGCCAGCACCGGTTCCAGGGCGGGCACCCCGCCCGGCGGCTCGCACATGACGCCGCGCTGCACGGCCGGGCCGAAGGGGACCCCGTTCTTGACGACGTCGGCGAGGATCTCCGGGTCGACCTGCTTCAGGTGCAGGTAGCCGATCCGCTCCCCGTAGGTCTCGATGAGCTTGACGCTGTCGCCGCCGCAGTAGGCGTAGTGGCCGGTGTCCAGGCAGAGGCTGACCAGGCCCGGGTCGGTGGCGTCGAGGAAGCGCTCGACGTGCTCCTCGGTGTCGATGTGCGTGTCGGCGTGCGGGTGGACCACGATGTCCAGGCCGTAGGTGTCGCGGACCTGGCGGCCCAGCCGCTCCATGCCGGTGGCGAGGTGTCCCCACTGCTCGGCGGTGAGCTCGCGCGGCTCGAGGATCTCGGCGGTCTTGTCGTCGCGCCAGAAGGACGGGATGACCACCAGGTGCCGGGCGTCCATGGCCTGGGCGAGCGCCGCGACCTGGCCGACGTGCTCCCAGGTGGCGTCCCAGACCGACGGGCCGCGGTGCAGGGAGGTGAAGACGGTGCCGGCGGAGACCTTCAGGCCCCGGCGCGCGGTCTCCTCGGTGAGCCGGGCCGGGTCGGTCGGCAGATAGCCGTACGGGCCGAGCTCGATCCATTCGTAGCCCGACTGGGAGACCTCGTCGAGGAAGCGCTGCCAGGGCACCTGCTGCGGGTCGTCGGGGAACCAGACGCCCCACGAGTCGGGCGCGGAGCCGATCCGGATCCGGTCCAGAACGGGGGAGGGGGCAGTCATGAGGAGGGCTCCTCTCGCCGGTCGCCGCGGACCGGTCGTGGTTCGGTAGGGCGGCCCGTCAGGGCGGTGGTACGGATGCCCGCGGAGCTCCGTGGTCCCGCTGGAAGCTTCGCCGTCCGGCCGGGCAGCCGTCAAGAGTTGGTCCTGACATACGGACGTCATGTCAGGCTGGGGGGAGTCCGGGGCCGCTCCCTCACGGGGAGGGGCGGCCCTCGGCCAGGTCCTCCAGTTCGGGCAGTTCCTCCACGTCGACACCGCGGACCTGGGCCAGTTCGTGCTTGAGCGCGGCCAGCTCGGCGCCGCCCGCCATGTGGTTGGTCAGCTCTTCCAGGGACACCTCCTCGCGGGGCGCGCTCAGTTCCAGGGTGCCCAGCCGCAGCACGGAGAAGTGGTCGCCCACCATGAACGCGTGGTGCGGATTGTGGGTGATGAAGATGACGCCCAGGCCCCGGTCGCGTGCGGCCGCGATGTACTTCAGGACGACCCCCGACTGCTTGACGCCCAGCGCCGCGGTCGGCTCGTCCAGGATCAGCACCCGCGCACCGAAGTGGACCGCGCGGGCGATGGCCACGGACTGCCGCTGGCCGCCGGAGAGGGTGCCGATGGGCTGTTCGAGGTCGTCCAGGACGATGCCCATCGCCCGCAGTTCCTCGTCCGCGGTCCGTTTCATCCGGGCGATGTCCAGGCGGCGTACGGGCCAGGGGCCGCGGGTCAGCTCGGAGCCGAGGAAGAAGTTCCGCCAGACCGGCATCAGCGGAACGGTCGCCAGGTCCTGGTAGACCGCGGCGATGCCGCGGTCCAGGGCCTCCCGCGGGGTGTTCAGCCGTACGGGCGCGCCGTCGATGCGGAACTCGCCCTCGGTGTGCCGGTGCAGCCCGGAGATGATCTTGATCAGTGTGGACTTGCCCGCGCCGTTGTCGCCGAGGACGCAGGTGACCTGCCCCGGACGGACGGCCAGGTCGACCCCGTGCAGGGCGCGGACGTTGCCGTAGCTCTTGCCCACCCCGTCCAGTTCGACGAGGGGCTCGGTGCCGGCGGCGGTGCCGCCGGCCGTGGTGGCAGTGGTCATCGGGCTCACCTCCGGGTCGCCGTGCGGCGGACCCACAGATTGACGAGGGTCGCGATCAGGAGCATCACGCCGAGGAAGAACTTGAACCAGTCGGGGTTCCAGTTGGCGTACACGATGCCCTGCGAGACCATCCCGAAGATGAATGCGCCGATCACCGAGCCGATCGCCGAACCGTAGCCGCCGGTGAGCAGGCAGCCGCCGATGACCGCCGCGATGATGTACAGGAACTCGTTGCCGACGCCCTCACCGGACTGCACCGCGTTGAACGAGAAGAGCAGGTGCATGCCGGTGAACCAGGCGCCGAAGCCCACCGCCATGAACAGCGCGATCTTGGTGAAGGCCACCGGTACGCCGACCGCCCGCGCGCTGTCCTTGTTCCCGCCGACCGCGAAGGTCCAGTTGCCGAACCTGGTGCGCAGCAGCACCCAGGTGGCGAGGGCCGCGAAGCCCAGCCACCACAGCACCGTCACCTTGAGCTGGACACCGCCGACGCCGATCTCCGAGGCGAACACGGCGCGCGCCTGGTCGAAGCCGTCCATGTCGCTGATGGAGTCGGTGGCGACGTTGTCGGTGAAGATCTTGGTGACCGCCAGGTTGAGGCCCTGCAGCATCAGGAAGGTGGCCAGGGTGATGAGGAAGCTGGGCAGTCCCGTCCTCACCAGCATGTAGCCGTTGAGCGCCCCGATGCCCAGGGACACCACCAGGGCGACGGCCACGCCCGTCCAGACGTTCATGCTCAGCTGGAAGCTGAACATGCTCGCGGTCAGCGCCGACGCGGTCACCGCGACGCCGGCCGAGAGGTCGAACTCGCCGCCGATCATCAGCAGGGCCACGGGCAGCGCCATGATGCCCATGACCGATGCCTGGTAGAGCACGGTCGCCAGCGAACCGGCCTCGCGGAAGGACGGCGCCACCGCGAAGAAGAAGAGGTAGACCGCGACGGCGGCGATCAGCGCGCCGATCTCCGGGCGGGCCAGCGTCCGGCGCAGCAGCGAGCGTTCGGTGGTGCGGCCGTCCGCCTCGGAGGCGGGCGACGCGGGTGGTGAGGGGGACGCCGCTGGGGCGGCTGCCTGGGACACGGGGATCACCGGGTGCCCTTCGCGGCGAACGCGGCCACGGACTCGACGTTGTCCTTGTCGACGAAGGCCGGGCCGGTCAGGACCGGTGCCACGCCGCCGCCGCTGACGTTGCCGTTGGTCTTGTACAGCCACAGGGAGTCGACGGACAGGTAGCCCTGCAGGTACGGCTGCTGGTCGACGGCGAACTGCACCCCGCCGTCCTGGACGGCCTTGACCAGGTCCTTGTTGAGGTCGAACGTGCCGACCTTGGCCTTGCTTCCGGCGTCCGCGACCGACTGGACGGCGGTCAGCGCGAAGGGCGCGCCCAGGGTGACGACGTAGTCGATGCCGGAGTCCTGCTTGAGCTTCGCGGTGATCGTGGACTTCACCGACGGCATGTC
Source organism: Streptomyces sp. BoleA5 (assembly GCF_000373665.1). Classification (NCBI taxonomy): domain Bacteria; kingdom Bacillati; phylum Actinomycetota; class Actinomycetes; order Kitasatosporales; family Streptomycetaceae; genus Streptomyces; species Streptomyces sp. BoleA5. The sequence goes on along the minus strand of NZ_KB892135.1, from coordinate 30,515 downwards.
CGTGCCGTTGACGTAGAGGTTCTCGGTCTTCCCCTTGAACGTCTTCTTCACGCCGGCGCAGCGGGCCTCGAGGGCGACGTGGCCCTGTTCGTGGATCACGCAGATGTTGTGCTTGGCGCCCAGGTCGTTGAGCTTGTCGCCCAGCGCCTCGCCGGCGACGCTCTCGTCCTGTCCGAAGTACTCCAGCAGCCCCTGGTCCTTCCAGTCGTCCAGGCCCGCGTTGAAGCCGACCACCGGGATGCCCGCGGCCTCCGCCTTGGTGACGACGTCCTTCATGGCCTCGGGCTTGGCCAGGGTGACGGCTATACCGTCGACCTTCTGGTCGATCGCGTTCTGGATCAGGTTGGCCTGGGTCGCGGCGTTGGGGTCGTTGGAGTAGATCAGTTCGACGTTGTCCTTGGCGGCGGCGGCCTGGGCGCCCTTGCGGATCAGGTCCCAGAAGGTGTCGCCGGGGGCCGCGTGCGTGACCATCGCGATCTTCATCCGCGGCGTGTCCGCCTTGCCCGCGGCGGCGGCGTCCGGCGACTCCTCGGCCTTCTTCCCTCCTGAGCTGCTGGAACAGCCGGCTGCGAGGAGGAGCGCGGCGGCGGAGAGGGCCGCGACGGCGGAGATCCGACGGTTTCTGCGAGAGCGTTCCATGTTCCTGCACCTCACTGCGGTGGGAGGGAGAAGAGGACGGACGTGTTCACATGGCCGGGTGCTGCACGGGAGCAAACCCCTCCCCGGGGTCCCTGTCAAGACTTTGTCAAGACATCAATGCATCTTGACGTAACGACAAGATAACGACCTGGACGTCCGGCAAGGCGGTACGTTCGTATGTAAGGACATAGTGTTGACATCCCGCGACCGGGCGGGCTAGACCTGACAGGGCCGCAGAGCGACCCCCGGTGACGCACGACGAGGAGTCACGCCCATGACCGAGCCGTACGACCTGATCACGATGGGCCGGATCGGGGTCGACCTCTACCCGCTGCAGACCGGCGTCCCCCTGCCCCAGGTCGAGACGTTCGGCAAGTTCCTCGGCGGCTCCGCCACCAACGTCGCGGTCGCCGCCGCCCGCCTCGGCCGCCGCACCGCCGTCATCACCCGCACCGGCGACGACCCCTTCGGCACCTACTGCCACCAGGCGCTCGACGAGTTCGGGGTCGACGACCGCTACGTCACCCCGGTCGCCGCGTACCCGACGCCCGTCACCTTCTGCGAGATCTTCCCGCCGGACGACTTCCCGCTCTACTTCTACCGGCTCCCCAAGGCTCCCGACCTGGAGATCCACGCCGACGAGCTGGACCTGGACGCCGTCCGGGCCGCCCGCATCTTCTGGATGACCGGAACCGGCCTGTGCGCCGAGCCGAGCCGCACCGCCACGCTCACCGCCCTCGAGGCCAGGGCGCGGCGCGGCACCACCGTCTTCGACCTCGACTGGCGCCCCATGTTCTGGAAGGACCCGGAAGAGGCCCGCCCCTACTACGCGCGGGCGCTGGCCTCGGCCACCGTCGCCGTCGGCAACCTCGACGAGTGCGAGATCGCCACAGGGGTGCGCGAACCGCGCGCCGCCGCCGAGGCGCTGCTCGCCGCCGGTGCCGAACTCGCCGTCGTCAAGCAGGGCCCCAAGGGCGTGCTCGCCGTCCACCGCGACGGCACCACCGCCGAGGTGCCGCCGGTACCCGTCGAGGTGGTCAACGGGCTCGGCGCGGGCGACGCCTTCGGCGGCTCCCTCTGCCACGGGCTGCTCGCCGGCTGGGAACTGGAACGGATCATGAGCCATGCCAACGCCGCGGGCGCGATCGTCGCCTCCCGTCTCGCCTGCTCCTCCGCGATGCCCACCGCGTCGGAGGTCCAGGACCTCCTCGGCCGCGGCTGACGGTCCGCCCTCTGCCCGAAAGCGAGCTCCTCTTGAGCATCAGCATCTCCGACCTGGTGAAGGTGCGGACCCACCACCCCGAGGCGATCGCCGAGGCCGCCGCCCGGCGTGTCCGGCGCCCGCTCGTCGGTGACAGCGGCCGGCTGATGATCCTCGCCGCCGACCACCCCGCGCGGGGCGCCTTCGCCGTGGGGGACCGCGAGTTCGCCATGGCCAACCGCGTCGACCTGCTGGAGCGGCTGTGCACCGCGCTCTCCCGTCCCGGTGTGGACGGGGTCCTCGGCACCGCGGACATCCTGGAGGACCTGCTGCTGCTCGGCGCGCTCGAGGGCAAGGTCGTCATGGGGTCGATGAACCGCGGCGGCCTGGCCGGCGCCTCCTTCGAGCTCGACGATCGCTTCACCGGCCACCGCGCCCAGGACATAGCCAGGCTCGGCTTCGACGCGGGCAAGCTGCTGCTGCGCATCAGCTACGAGGACAGCGGCTCGCTGAGCACCATGGTCGCCACCGCCCGCGCCATCGACGAGATGGCCGAGCACCGGCTCCCGGTCTTCGTCGAGCCCTTCATATCCCGCCGCGTCGACGGCCGGGTCCGCAACGACCTCAGCGCGGAGGCCGTCACCAAGTCCATCGCCATCGCCTCGGGTCTCGCCGGGACCTCCGCCTACACCTGGCTCAAGGTGCCCGTCACCGAGGACGTCGACGACATGGCCACCGTCATGGAGGCCTCCACCCTGCCCGCCGTCCTGCTCGGCGGAGAGGTGGGCAGGGAACAGGACGCGGTCTACGAGAAGTGGCGCAAGGCGCTGCGGCTGCCCACCGTCCAGGGCCTGGTCGTCGGCCGCACCCTGCTCTACCCGCCGGAGGGCAGTGTGGAGACCGCCGTCGACACCGCCGTCGGTCTCCTGTGAAGACCGGTCGAACCGCGAGAAGTGCGAGGCCCACGCCATGACCAGCACCGAGAACCACCTGGCCGCCGGGAAGGCCGCCGCCGGCCCGTACGCCGTCGACGTCGACCCCGGCCGGGCCGGCTGGGACCACTCCTCCCTGCGGATCCTGGACCTTCCGCCCGGCGGACGGCACGAGTTCACCACGGGCGACAGCGAGTGGATCGTGCTCCCGCTCTCCGGCGGCTGCGAGGTCTCCGCCCAGGGCGAGACGTTCCGGCTCGCCGGGCGCGAGAGCGTGTTCACGGCGGTCAGCGACTTCGCGTACGTGCCGCGCGACGAGACGGTGACCCTCACCACCGCCTCCGGCGGCCGCTTCGCCCTGGCCGGTGCCCGCTGCGAACGCCGGCTGCCCGCCCGCTACGGACCGGCCTCCGCCGTCCCCGTCGAGCTGCGGGGAAGCGGCAGTTGCAGCCGGCAGGTCAACAACTTCGGCGCCGCCGGTGTGTTCGCGTGCGACCGCCTGATCGCGGTCGAGGTGCTCACCCCGGCGGGCAACTGGTCGTCCTTCCCGCCGCACAAGCACGACGAGGACCGCGAGGGCGAATCGCGCCTGGAGGAGATCTACTACTTCGAGATCGCCCCGGCACACGGCAGGGAGGGCATCGGCTACCAGCGTGTGTCGCCCTCCGGCAACGGCCGCAACACCGACGTCCTCGCCGAGGTCCGGGGCGGTGACGTCGTGCTCATCCCCGACGGCTGGCACGGCCCGTCGATGGCCGTCCCCGGCCACGACATGTACTACCTCAACGTCATGGCGGGCCCGGGGGAGGAGCGCGCCTGGCTGATCTGCGACCACCCCGACCACGCCTGGGTCCGTGCCACCTGGCCGGACCAGCCCGTCGACCCGCGCCTGCCCCTGTACACCGCACCCGCCGCCACCGGCGAAGCCCCCGAGAGGTCCTGATGAGCAGCCAGTCCGTACGCCGCCTCACGGTCGCCCAGGCTCTGGTGCGGTTCCTGTCCGCGCAGTACACCGAGCGCGACGGGGTCCGCCGCCGGCTCGTCGCCGGCACGTGGGGCATCTTCGGCCACGGAAACGTCGCCGGCATCGGCCAGGCGCTGGTGGAGTACCGGCAGGAGATGCCGTACCACCAGGGCCGCAACGAGCAGGCCATGGTGCACGCCGCCGTCGGCTACGCCCGCCAGCTCGACCGGCTGTCCGCGCAGGCCGTCACCACCTCCATCGGCCCCGGCGCCACCAACCTCGTCACCGGTGCTGCGCTCGCCACCGTCAACCGGCTGCCGGTGCTGCTGCTCCCCGGCGACTCCTTCGCCAACCGGATCCCCGACCCGGTGCTCCAGCAACTGGAGCACACCCAGTACGGCGACGTCTCCGTCAACGACGCGCTGCGCCCGGTCTCCCGCTGGTTCGACCGGATCACCCGGCCCGAGGCCCTGATCCCGTCCGCGCTCCAGGCGATGCGGGTGCTCGCCGATCCCGCCGAGACCGGAGCCGTCACGCTCGCCCTCCCGCAGGACGTCCAGACCGAGGCGTACGACTGGCCCGAGGAGTTCTTCGCCGAGCGCGTCTGGCACGTACGCCGTCCGGCCCCCGAGGCCGCCGAGCTCGCCGCCGCCGCGGAGGCGGTGCGCACCGCCCGGCGCCCGCTGATCATCGCGGGCGGCGGCGTCCACCACAGCGCGGCCGAGCCGGCCCTGCGCGCACTGGTCGAGGCGACCGGCATCCCCGTGGCCTCCACGCAGGCCGGCAAGGGCTCGCTGCGCCACGACCACCCGGCCGACCTCGGCGGCGTCGGCCACACCGGCACCGCCGTCGCCGACGACATCGCGCGCACCGCCGACCTGGTCATCGGCGTGGGCACCCGCTACACCGACTTCACCACCGCCTCCTCCACGCTCTTCGCCGCGCCCGGCGTGCGCTTCCTCAACCTCAACATCACCGGCTCCGACGCCCACAAGCTCGGCGCCCGCACCCTGGTCGGCGACGCCCGCGCGAGCCTCGAAGCCCTCGCGCAGGCCGTGGCGGGACACCACGTCGCGCCGGAGTACGAGGCCGAGTACCGCGCCGGCAAGGAGCGCTGGGAGCGAGTCGTGGACGCCGCGTACGCCGCGGACGACACCGACCGCCCCACCCAGACCCAGGTCCTCGGCGCCCTGGACTCGGTGGTCGGCGAGGACGACGTCCTGATCAACGCCGCCGGCTCCCTCCCCGGTGACCTGCACAAGCTGTGGCGCGCCCGCTCCCCGCGCCAGTACCACCTGGAGTACGGCTATTCCTGCATGGGCTACGAGATCCCGGCCTCCATCGGCGTGCGGATGGCGGCGCCCGACCGTCCCGTGTGGGCGCTCGTCGGCGACGGCACCTACCTGATGATGCCGACGGAGATCGTGACCGCCGTCCAGGAGGGCGTGAACATCAACCTCCTCCTCATCCAGAACCACGGCTACGCCTCCATCGGCGGGCTGTCCTCCGAGGTCGGCGGCGAGCGCTACGGCACCGCCTACCGCTATCGCGCCGCCGACGGGTCCTTCACCGGCGACCCGCTCCCCGTGGACCTCGCCGCCAACGCCGCCAGCCTCGGGATGGACGTGCTGCGCGCCGATACCGTGCGCGAACTGCGTGAGGCGCTGGCCGCCGCCCGTGCCTCCGACCGCCCGACCTGCGTGTACGTCGAGACCGACCCCACACCGACGGGCCCCGACGCCCAGGCCTGGTGGGACGTGCCGGTCGCCGAGACGGCCTCCCGCGAGGCGGCCGTCGAGGCCCGCAAGTCCTATGAGCGGCACCTGGGCGACCGCCGCCGCCACCTGTGAGGAGGCAAGCCGGAACCCGCTCCCGGAAGCCGCTCCTGAACCCGCTCCCGAACCCCGCACCACCGACCGCACCGGCCTGTCCGCAGGCTCTCGAGAAGGCGTGGATCCAAATGTTCGGACAATGTGATGTCAGAGTTTCCTGAGATCGAGACCGGCGGATACGCTCCCCCTGTGTCCAAAGCAGAGTCCGCGCCGCTCGAGTTCGAGGTGGACCGCTCCAGTCCGGTGCCGCTGTACTACCAGCTCGCCCAGCAGCTGGAGGGTGCCATCGAGCACGGCAGGCTCGCCCCCGGCAGCCTCCTGGGCAACGAGATCGAACTCGCCGGACGCCTCGGCCTCTCCCGGCCGACCGTCCGGCAGGCCATCCAGTCCCTCGTGGACAAGGGGCTGCTCGTGCGCCGGCGCGGCGTGGGCACCCAGGTCGTGCACAGCCAGGTAAAGCGGCCCCTGGAGCTGAGCAGCCTCTTCGACGACCTCCAGGCCGCCGGGCAGAGTCCCGCCACCCAGGTGCTGCGCAACGAGACCGAGCCGGCCACCGCGCAGGTCGCCGCCGCCCTCGGAGTCGCCGAGGGCAGTGACGTCGTCGTCCTCCAGCGGCTGCGCTTCACCCATGGTGAGCCGATGGCCCACATGTGCAACTACCTGCCGCCCGGACTCATCCCCCTGGACAACGCCAAGCTGGAGTCCACCGGTCTCTACCGCATGATGCGCGCCGCCGGGATCACCCTGCACAGCGCCCGTCAGTCGGTCGGAGCGCGCTGCGCCACCGAGGCGGAGGGTGAGCTGCTCGCCGAGGAGCCGGGAGCCGCGCTGCTCACGATGAGCCGGACGACGTACGACGACACCGGACGGGCCGTCGAGTACGGCACGCACATCTACCGCGCATCCCGCTACGCCTTCGAGTTCCAGCTGCTCGTACGGGCCTGAACGGCCGCGGAACCCCCCCTTCCGCAAGCATCGCCCCCTGTGACGGATACTTGGTCGGTTCCAAGACCAGCAGGGAAAGGCACGACGTGGAGAGCGCGAACAGGGGAAAGCGTGCACTCGGTGCGCTACTGACAGTGGTCATCGGTGTGGCGCTGGCGGGCTGCAGCAGCACCGGGGGCCTGCGCGCGGAGCAGCGGGCCAAGGAGGCCCAGGCCAACGGTTCGGCCGTCGACACACCGAGGTGGACGGTCGCCATGGTCACCCACGCCGGTGCCGGCGACAGCTTCTGGGACATCGTCCAGAAGGGCGCCCGGCAGGCCGCCGCCAAGGACAACATCAAGTTCCTGTACTCCAACAGCGACCAGGGCAAGGACCAGGCGCAGCTGGTGCAGACGGCCATCGACCAGAGGGTCGACGGCCTGGTCGTCACGCTCGCCAAGCCCGAGGCCATGAAGGACGTGGTCCTGAAGGCGGAGAAGGCGGGCATCCCGGTCATCACCATCAACTCCGGGTCCGCCCAGTCCAAGGATTTCGGGGCCCTGGCCCACATCGGCCAGGACGAGACCATCGCCGGCGAGGCCGTCGGCGACGAGCTCACGGAGCGCGGCAGGAAGCACGTCCTGTGCGTGCTGCACGAGCAGGGCAACGTCGGCCACGAGCAGCGCTGCGCGGGTGTGAAGAACACCTTCGAGGGCACGACGGAGAACCTGTACGTCAACGGCACCAACATGCCCGACGTCCAGTCCGCCCTCCAGGCCAAGCTGGCGGCCGACCGCTCCATCGACGCCGTCGTGACCCTCGGCGCGCCCTACGCCGCCACCGCCGCCAAGGCGAAGGAGCAGGCGGGCAGCCAGGCCGAGGTCGACACCTTCGACCTCAACGGCCAGGTCGCGGGCGCGCTGGAGGCCGGCACCATCGGCTTCGCCGTGGACCAGCAGCCGTACCTGCAGGGATACGAGGCCGTCGACCTTCTGTGGCTCTACCGCTACAACGCCGACGTCCTCGGCGGCGGCAGGCCCGTGCTCACCGGCCCGCAGATCGTCACCAAGGACGACGCGGCCGCGCTGAAGGACTACGCGAAGCGGGGCACCCGATGAGCGCGGACAGTCTCGCGCCTCCGAGGCGGCTCGGGCACCGCCTGTTCGGCCGCCCCGAGCTGGGCGCGGTCGTCGGCGCCGTGGCCGTCTTCGTCTTCTTCTCGGTGGCCGCCGACTCCTTCCTGCGGCCGGCGAGCCTGGGGACGGTCCTGTACGCGGCGTCCACGATCGGGATCATGGCGGTGCCGGTGGCGCTGCTGATGATCGGCGGCGAGTTCGACCTGTCGGCGGGCGTCCTGGTGACGTCCTCCGCCCTGGTGTCGTCGATGTTCAGCTACCAGATGACGGCGAACGTCTGGGTCGGGGTCGGCGTCTCGCTGCTCGTCACCCTTGCCATCGGCTTCTTCAACGGCATCATGCTGTCCCGCACCAAGCTGCCGAGCTTCATCATCACGCTGGGCACCTTCCTGATGCTCACCGGCCTCAACCTGGGCTTCACCAAGCTCATCGACGGCACGGTCAGCACCAAGTCCATCGCCGACATGGAGGGCTTCCCCTCGGCGCGTGCGCTGTTCGCCTCGCACCTGACCATCGGCGACGTCGACCTCCAGGTGACCATCCTGTGGTGGATCGCCCTGGTCGCCGTCGCGACCTGGGTGCTGCTGCGCACCCGCGCCGGCAACTGGATCTTCGCGTCCGGCGGTGGCCCCGACGCGGCCCGCGCGGTCGGCGTCCCCGTCACCCGTACGAAGACGGGCCTCTACATGGCCGTCGCCTTCTGCGCGTGGATCTCCGGGCAGCACCTGCTGTTCTCCTTCGACGTGGTGCAGTCGGGAGAGGGCATCGGCAACGAGTTCCTGTACATCATCGCCGCCGTGATCGGCGGCTGTCTGATGACCGGCGGCTACGGCTCCGCCATCGGGTCGGCGGTCGGCGCGTTCATCTTCGGCATGACCAGCAAGGGCATCGTCTACGCCGAGTGGAACCCGGACTGGTTCAAGTTCTTCCTGGGCGCCATGCTGCTGCTGGCGACGCTGCTCAACGCCTGGGTCCGCAAGCGGGCGGAGGCGGCGAAGTGACGGCCCTGGTGAAGCTGACCGGCGTCAGCAAGGCGTACGGGCACGTGCGCGCTCTGGAGGACGTCTCCCTGGAGGTCCACGCGGGGGAGATCACCTGCGTCCTCGGCGACAACGGCGCCGGGAAGTCCACCCTGATCAAGATCATCGCGGGGCTGCACCAGCACGACCGGGGCAGCTACGAGATCGAGGGCGTGCCCGTGCGCCACGCGTCCCCGCGTGAGGCGCTCGACCACGGCATCGCCACCGTGTACCAGGATCTGGCGGTCGTCCCGCTGATGCCGGTGTGGCGGAACTTCTTCCTCGGCTCCGAGCCGAGGAAGGGCCGCGGCCCCTTCAAGCGCCTGGACGTCGCCATGATGCGGGAGACGACCCGCACGGCCCTGCGCGACATGGGCATCGACCTGCACGACGTGGACCGGTCCATCGGCACGCTGTCGGGCGGGCAGCGCCAGTGCGTCGCCATCGCCCGGGCGGTGCACTTCGGGGCCAAGGTGCTCATCCTTGACGAGCCCACGGCGGCGCTCGGTGTCCGGCAGTCCGGCGTCGTCCTGAAGTACGTCGCCGCGGCGCGGGACGCCGGGCTCGGCGTGGTCCTCATCACGCACAACCCCCATCACGCCCACCTCGTCGGCGACCGCTTCGTCCTGCTGCGCCGCGGCGCGATGACCGGAACCTACACCAGGGACGGGATCACGGTGGACGAGCTCACCCGGGAGATGGCCGGCGGCACGGACCTGGAGGCCCTCGCCCACGAGCTGCGCCGCCCGGCGCCGTGACGGCGGGGCGGGCGGCCCCGGCCGCCCGCCCCGCGCACCCGCCCGCCGTCGCCCCGGGCCGGGGGCCACACCCCCGCTGCCACCGGCACTTAGAATCACTCGGAGAAACGCCCCCGACCCCGGAGAGACGAGCCTTGCGAGCGACGACCGAGCTGCAGTTCGGGACCGAGTCCGGGATCGGAACCACGGGGGTGAACCGATGAGCATGTACCGGGGTGCCGCCCGCACCTCCAGCAGCTCCACACTGCTGAGCACGGTGGGCCGCCGTGAACGCCGCTCGCACCTCACCGCGCCCCGCGTCCCCACCGTCGGCATCGACATCGGCGGCACCAAGGTGATGGCCGGCGTGGTCGACGCGGACGGCAACATCCTGGAGAAGCTGCGCACCGAGACCCCGGACAAGAGCAAGAGCCCGAAGGTGGTGGAGGACACCATCACCGAGCTCGTCCTCGACCTGTCCGAGCGGCACGATGTGCACGCCGTCGGCATCGGCGCGGCCGGCTGGGTCGACGCCGACCGCTCGCGGGTGCTCTTCGCGCCCCACTTGTCCTGGCGGGACGAGCCGCTGAAGGCCCGCCTCACCGAACGCCTGCGGGTTCCCGTCATGGTGGACAACGACGCCAACACCGCCGCCTGGGCGGAATGGCGCTTCGGCGCGGGCCGCGGCGAGAACGACCTCGTCATGATCACGCTCGGCACCGGCATCGGCGGCGCCATCCTGGAGGACGGCCAGGTCAAGCGGGGCCGCTACGGCGTGGCGGGCGAGTTCGGCCATATGCAGGTGGTGCCCGGCGGGCACCGCTGCGCCTGCGGCAACCGCGGCTGCTGGGAGCAGTACAGCTCGGGCAACGCCCTGGTGCGCGAGGCCCGGGAGCTGGCGGCGGCCGAGTCCCCGGTGGCGTACGGGATCATCGACCGGGTCGGCGGCCAGGTGCGGGAGATCACCGGTCCGCTCATCACGGAGCTCGCCCGTGAGGGTGATGCTATGTGCGTCGAGCTCTTCCAGGACATCGGCCAGTGGCTGGGCGTCGGCATCGCCAATCTCGCCGCGGCCCTGGATCCTTCCTGCTTCGTCATCGGAGGCGGCGTCAGTGCGGCCGACGATCTGCTGATCGCCCCGGCCCGCGACGCGTTCCGGCGCCATCTGACCGGGCGCGGCTACCGGCCGGAGGCGCGTATCGTCAAGGCGCAGCTCGGCCCCGAGGCCGGGATGGTCGGCGCCGCGGATCTGGCGCGGCTGGTCGCGCGCCGCTTCCGGCGGGCCAACCGGCGGCGGGTCGAGCGGTACGAGCGCTACGCGAAGGTTGTCGGCAAGTGAGTGCCATGCCCCCGAGGAAGCCACCGGGCTGGGTGCAGTGGACGGTCGTCCCGCTGCTGATCCTGGTCCCGATCGGCTATGTGATCATCTCTGCGGAGCAGAGCCGGGACAGCGGCGAGGAGAAGCAGCAGCAGGCCGCCGCCACCACGCTCACCCATCTGTGGCCCACCAAGGTGCAGCGGCGGATCTACGAGGTGACGATCCCGTCCGGTTCGGCGCCGGTGGCATACCTGGAGACCAACAACTGGGCGTCCAGCTCCTTCTACGTGCAGTTCCGCACCAACCAGGGCGGCCTGGACACCTTCCTCGCCCAGTACGGCAGGAGCCGCTCCGCCCTCGCGGACGGCGAGGTGACCGTGAGCCGGAAGCAGGCCCGCACCGTGCGCTGGAACTTCGGCGCGGACGGCAGGTGGGCGGGCCTCAAGCTCAAGCAGCACGGCGACAAGCCGGACCACAACATCACGGTCGACTTCTCCAACACGGACCACCCCGTGGTCTATGTCGTGTCCACGATAAACTTCCGCTGACCGGCGCCCAGGCGCCGCAAGGGTCCCGCGCCGCCGCGGGGCCCGGCCGTCGGCGCGCGCGAACGCCTGGATAGCGTGGCGCGAGTGACCGACGAGCATAGCCCCAAGACCCTCCAGCACCGCATCGACGGACCGCAGGACGCGCCGGTCCTGGTCCTCGGCCCCTCACTGGGCACGACGTGGCACATGTGGGACCGGCAGATACCCGAGCTGACCCGGCAGTGGCGGGTCCTGCGGTACGACCTCCCGGGGCACGGCGGCGCCCCCGCCGACCCCTCGATCTCCACCGCGGACCTCGCCGACCGCCTGCTGCGTACCTTGGACGAGGCCGGCGTCGAGCGCTTCGGCTACGCGGGCTGCGCCTTCGGCGGCGCCATCGGTACCCAGCTCGCGCTGCGCGCCCCGCAGCGCGTCGCCTCGCTCGCCCTGGTCTCCTCGGCAGCCCGCTTCGGCACGCCCGACGCCTGGCGGCAGCTCGGGGTGGTCGTCCGCGCCAACGGCCTGGAGCAGATCGCCCTGAGCGCCCCCGAGCGCTGGTTCGCCCCCGCCTTCCGTGACGTCCAGGCCGCCATCGTGGACTGGTCAGTCCAGATGGCCCGGGCCGTCGACCCGGAGTGCTACATCGCCGCCTGCGAGGCGCTGGCCGCCCACGACGTGCGCGCCGAGCTGGGCCTGATCACCGTGCCGACGCTGGTCCTGGGCGGAGCCGAGGACCAGGTGACGCCGCCCGCCGACGCCCGGGCCCTGGTCGCCGGGATACCCGACGCGCGGCTCGCGGTCGTCCCCGGAGCCTCGCATTTGGTGCCGGTGGAGCAGCCCGCCGCCGTGGGCGAGCTCCTCGCCCGCCACTTCGAGGCCACCTGGACCGAGCAGCCCGCGGTCGTGGCCGTACCCGCGCAGCCCGCCCCCGTCGTCCCTGGGCCGGTACCGGCGGCGGCCCCCGTGTGGCCCGTCCCGCAGCACGCGGGCGGCGCCGCGGCCGGGCCGGACCGGTACGCCGAGGGCGACCGCACCCGGCGCGAGCTGCTGGGCGACGCGTACGTCGACCGGGCGGCCGAGGAGACCGAGGAGGCCGCCGGGGACTTCGAGGACTTCGTCACCCGCTACGCCTGGGGCGAGGTCTGGAACCGGCCCGGGCTCGACCGGCGGACCCGCAGCGTCATCACCCTGACCGCGCTCGTCGCCGGCGGCCACCACACGGAACTGGCCGCGCACACCAAGGCCGCGCTGCGCGGCGGCCTCACCCCGGCCGAGATCGAGGAGGTGCTGCTGCACACCGCCGTCTACTGCGGGGTGCCCGCCGCCACCTCCGCCTTCGCGGTGGCGCGGCGCGTCATCCGGGAGGAGACTCGCCCACGGGAGTGAGCCCGCGCGCACGGCGACCTGGTCGCCCCGTCAGCCGTTCGGCATCTCCACCTGGATACGGCGTGTGCGGCGCCCGGGGCCTCGGCCATGATGGTCGTGCAAAGGATCACCGCTCTGGAGGAGAGTCATGAAGCTGACGAAGAGGGGCCACGCCTGCGTCCGGCTGGAGAAGGACGGGCGGGCGCTCGTCATCGATCCCGGGGGCTTCACCGAGCCGGACGCCGCGGTGGGCGCGGAGGCGGTCCTCGTCACGCACGAGCACCCGGACCACTTCAGCGAGCAGCAGCTGCGCGCCGCCCTGGAGGCCAACCCCGCCGCCGAGATCTGGACCCTGAAGAGCGTCGCCGACCAGGTCTCGGCCGCCTTCCCGGGCCGGGTCCACACCGTCGGCGAGGGCGACACCTTCAGCGCGGCCGGCTTCGACATCGAGGTGTACGGCCAGATGCACGCCGTGATCCACCCCGACATCCCGCGCATCACCAACGTCGGCTTCCTCGCCGACGGCTCCCTCTTCCACCCCGGCGACGCGCTCACCGTGCCCGGCCGGCCCGTCGAGACGCTGCTGCTGCCCGTGCACGCACCTTGGAACAAGGTCTCCGAGGTCATCGACTACCTCCGCGAGGTCAAGCCGGTCCGCGCCATCGACGTCCACGACGGGCTGCTCAACGACCTCGCCCGTACCCTGTACGACCGGCTGCTCGGCCCCGACGGGCCCGGTGTCGGCGGCGCCGAGCACGGCAGGATGGCCCCCGGCGACAGCGCCGAGCTGGGCTGACGTCCCAGGCTGACGACCTGGCGCGGACGGTCTGCGGGAACGCCCCGGAACCGGCTGTCGGAGGCGGGCGGTACATTCGGGTCCATGCGCATCGCCACCTGGAACGTCAACTCGATCACCGCCCGCCTGCCGCGACTGCTGGCCTGGCTGGAGAAGAACAGCCCGGACGTGCTGTGCATCCAGGAGACCAAGTGCGCCGAGGAGCAGTTCCCGTTCGACGAGCTGCGCGCCCTCGGCTACGAGACCGCCGTCAACGCCACCGGCCGGTGGAACGGCGTGGCCCTCCTGTCCAAGGTGGGCCTCGAGGACGTCGTCGTGGGCCTGCCCGGCGGTCCGCTGTACGACGAGGTCGACGAGCCCCGAGCGGTCTCGGCGACCTGCGGCCCGGTCCGGGTCTGGTCGGTGTACGTGCCCAACGGCCGTGAGGTCGGCCATGAGCACTACGCGTACAAGCTCCGCTGGTTCGAGGCGCTGCGCGCGGCGGTCGCGCAGGACGCGGCGGGCGAGCGCCCCTTCGCCGTCCTCGGCGACTACAACGTGGCGCCCACCGACGAGGACGTGTGGGACCCGTCGGTCTTCGATGGGATGACCCACGTCACCCCCGCCGAGCGGGAGGCGCTGGCGCACCTGCGCGAGGCCGGGCTCAGCGACGTGGTGCCCCGCCCCCTGAAGTACGACCGTCCCTACACCTACTGGGACTACCGCCAGCTGGCCTTCCCCAAGAACCGCGGCATGCGGATCGACCTGGTCTACGCGAACCAGTCCTTCGGCAAGGCGGTCGGCGACGCCTACGTCGACCGCGAGGAGCGCAAGGGCAAGGGCGCCTCCGACCACGCCCCGGTCGTGGTCGACCTCGACGTCTGACCGGTCCGGGGGAGACCCACGGCGAAGCGCCCGCCGGCCCTGCGCTGGAACTCGACGTAGCCGCGCAGCCCCGGCGGGCAGGGCAGGTGCAAGGTCGCCGGGTGCGCCACGTCGCGCAGGTCCACCACCAGGGCGTCGTCCGGCAGCCCGGTCAGCACGGCGGCCAGCTCCGGGTCGGCCTCAGGCCGGGCCCGGCCCACCGGGGTGCCCCTCAGGTCGGGCCGGTAGGAGAAGACGTGCGAGGTCTCGGCGAGCCGCTCCAGCACCGCGGCGTGCTCCGGGAGCGTCTCGTCCGCCCCATCCGGCACCGACGCCGGCCCTGACCCCGGCTCCCGTCCTGCCTCGGGCGCCATGCCCGCCAGGGCGGCGAGCCCCGCCCTGGCGAGCAGGGTGACCCAGTCGACCAGTGACGGCGCCACATACGCCCAGGTGTCGAGGAAGACCCCGGTGGCGGCGAACACCCTGCCCCAGGCACCCGTGTTCTCGTCCACGTCGACGAAGAGCGTGTCCCCGCCGGACTCGTGCAGCAGGTGCGCGGTGCCCGGCGGCCCCACGGCCCAGCCGCCCGGGTGCAGACCGCGCTCGGGGGCCAGCCGGTACTCCTCCAAGCCGCCGATGCGGATCGACCTCACCCTGCCGACCAGGTGCCGCACCTCCTGGGGCAGCGGCACGCCCCACGCCGCGACCTCGGGGTCGTCCGCGCCGGGTGCCAGCCACACCGTCCCCGGGGCCCGCGCCGCCAACTCCTCCAGCAGCCGCCAGGCGCGGTCCGCCGCCCGCACCCCGGCTTCCCGTTCATCCCGCATTGCGTGGTCCTTCTCCCGCCGGGCAGCCTTACGTTACGTATTGTGCGGCAACGGAACGTATACAACGTGTCGTTACCGTCGGCATACGCCCGCGCGTACGCTCCGGCCATGAAGAGCTTCTCCGTCGACATCGCCACCGCCGTGCTCGAACCCGAGCCCCTGGATCCGGGGCAGATCGTCTCCGGCTCCCCGGAGGTCACCGGGAAGGTGCTGTGGCAGTCGCCCGACGGCACCCGCACGAGAGGGATCTGGCAGATCACCCCGGGCGTGGTGACCGACACCGAGGCGGACGAGATGTTCGTGGTCGTCAGCGGCCGCGCCACCGTCGAGGTGGAGGGCGGACCGACCCTGGAGCTCGGACCGGGCGACGTCTGCGTCCTGCGCGAAGGAGACAGCACGACATGGACCGTCCACGAGACACTGCGGAAGGCCTACACCATAGGCTGATGCCCATGGACATCTCCTTCCTGGACAGGTGGCGCAAACGGTACGGCGAAGTCCGCGGCGCGGCCGTACCGGAGTCCCTCGCCGAGGACCCGGAAGGAGTCGCCGAACTGCTCTCGGAGTGCGAGCTGCTGCGTGCCAGGGCCGAGGCCGAGGGAGTGGAACTGGACGACACGTCCGTCTCCTTGGAGCGTCTGGACCAGCTGGTCCCGCGCTGGCGCGACGACCCGGACGAGCTGTCCTGGCTCGGCAACGACGCCGGGCTCTACCTCGGCACGGTCGTCGTGCGCACCGTGCCCGGCGCGAGCTGGCAGATCTGGCCCAACGGCCGGCCCGTCATCCTGCTGGCCTCCGGCCGTGAACTCGACGTCGTCGAGGCCGGCCACGAGTGGGCGGAGAGCGGCACCCCGGAGCTGTCCCAGGTCTACGCCGAGGCCTCCGAGGCCTGAGCGCCGCCAGGGCCCGCGGCACGGCCTATATGACGCGTTCGGCCTCGCCGAGCATGGCCTCGAACCAGCGGTCGAAGCCGTGGAGCACCGAACCGGGCGGGGTGGGGGAGAGCCGGTAGACCAGCGAGCCCCGCGGGTCCGCGGGCGGTCCTATGACGGAGACGAAGGTGGCGGCGTCGAGGCGCACCAGCCGCCACACCGGCGTGGTGCGGTAGCGGTAGACCTCGAGGTGAATCGTTCCTTCCTCGGCGAGGGCGCCGAGCATCTCCTCCGCAAAGCGCAGGCTCGAGGCGAAGAAGCGCGGTGTCTCGCCGACCTCCTCCGCGATGGGGGCGACCGCGGGGCTCTCCGGGTGCAGCAGCAGCAGCCGCATACGGGCGGGGGTCCGCTCCCGGCGGGTCAGCGGTCCGCGCAGCAGCGAGTCGCCGAGCGCCAGCAGCCCCATGGCGCGCACCCCCACCACGTCCACCGCGTCCGCGCCCGCCGCCGCCTCCCGGATCTCGGCGGCCGCCTCCGGCTTGGTCAGCGCGACAGCGGCGACCTGCGGATGGTCCATCAGGTCCCCGACTCCGTAGGAGCGCAGACGGCGCGGCGCGAGCCCCATGAGCAGCCGCGCGTGGTCCGGCATGCGCAGGCCCTGGGCGATCCGCTCGAACACGTCGAACCGCACCACCGAACGGCGGCCCCGCACGATCTCGTTGACCCGGCCCTGCAGCAGCCCCGTCGCGGCCGCGATGCGCGACTGGCTCGCGCCGCCGTACTGCTGTGCGAACCGCAGGATCGCTCCGGCGTCGCGGGTCCGCAGGGCCTCCCGTATCTCCTCGCGCTCCCAGGCCCACGCGGGGATATCGACGGCATCACCGGAAACCGGTTCCGACATCCACGACTCCCGTCCACCCGTCGGCGCTCCACCGGTGTTACCAGCGGGTATGTCGTGGTGAGAATAGCGCGGGGGTATCGCGTGCACGTGGGCTTCACGGGAATGCTCGGCGCCACCTACGACACCTGCGAGGTGGTCACATGGGGGACAACCTGGCCGCGCCGCCCCCGTTCCGGCGGGTCGCCCCCGGCGCCGACCGGGGTGCGGGCGGCGCGTCGCCTCCGGATACCCTCCGTACCCGCGATCCGGCGGCCGACCCCGTCACGGCCCCGCCCGCCACGGTGCTGCTGGGCGAGGTCTTCCTGCCCGCCGACGACCTGGCGCCCGCCCAGGCACGCCGCATCCTCGCGGCGACCCTGGACGTGTGGGGTCTCGGGTACCTGCTGGACACCGCGGGCATCGTGCTCGCCGAGCTCGTCTCCAACGCCGTACGGCACGCCGGCGGCCGGCGCGTGGGCGTGATGCTGTCGCGGCGGCTGACGCTGGTGCACATGTCGGTCCGCGACGGCTCCCGCACTCCGCCCTGCCTGGTGCTGACCGGCCGGGTCCCCGACACGGCCGGGAGCACCCGCGGTCTCCAGGTGGTTTCCGCCCTCACATACCGCTGGGGGACAGAACTCCTCCCGGGCGGCAAGCGTGTCTGGGCCGAGATCGCCGTCTGACGGGGCGTCGGGAGGTGCATGATGGGGTCATGGACTCCCTGCAGCAGATGCCCAACATCGGCGCGGTCCTGGCCGAGCGCCTCCGCAGCGCCGGCGTGCCGGACGCCGACGAGCTGCGCCGACTCGGATCCGGAGGGGCCTTCGCGATGATCCGCGAGGGGCTTCCCGAGGACGCCCGCACCCACACCCTGCTCGCCCTCGAGGGCGCGATCCGCGGTACCCGCTGGACCGCCATCCCCAAGGCCGACCGCGACGCGCTGGTCGGCCGGGTGCTCGGCGAGGGCCATGCGGGCGCTGCCGCCGGAGGCCGATAGCCACAGCCCGTACACACCGCCGACGGCCGGGCGCGGCCCCCAACGGGCCCGGTCAGGACGAGAAGTCGATGCTGTAGGCCACGCGCCAGCGGTCGGCGCGGATCACCGTGTCGGAAGTCTCGACGGCACGGTCGTCGGCGTCGAAATACGTCCGCTGGACCGCCGTCACGCACTGTCCGTGCGCGCAGCCGAGCGCCTGTGCCTCCCAGCCGGTGGCCGGGCGCGACTCCAGGATCTCGCGGGCCCGTACGACGCGGACCCCGATCGCGGCCAGCCGCCCCCGCACCCCCCGGCGGGCGTAGGGGCCGCGCTCGGGGTGCGCGACGTCGGTGCCGTCGGTGACGGCCAGCGGCTCCCAACTGGTGGCGAGCTGCACGGGCCGGCGGTTCGCCAGGTACTCGTAACGGGTCATCACCACCGGGTCGCCGGTGGTGATGCCCAGCCGCTCGGCGATGGCCGGCGGGGCGGTCGTGGTGACGGTCGAGGCCTCCCAGTCCACCTCCGCGGTGTCTCCGACGACCCGTGCGGCGAAGGGCGAGTCCACCGCGCCCGTGCCGCGGTCGAGGGTCGCGCGGGCGGAACGGTCCACCACGAACACCCCGCGCCCGAACTGCCCTTCGACGTATCCCGCCGCCTTCAGCACGCGCACCGCCCGGTCGACGGTCTGGTCGCTCGCCCGGTAGGCCTCCTTGAGCCGGGAACGGGAGGGGATGGGGGACTCGGGCTTGAGGAGTCCCTCGTCGATCCGCCGCATGAGGTCGTCGGCGATCCACTGGTACACCGGCCCCGGCTCGGCCATCCCCGCTGTCCTCTCTCCCGCTCGTGGCACGACCTTAGGTACGCAGGCCACGGCTGCGTACCGAGGTACGCACGCTACGGGAGTGACGGTCGGCGAAGCGGTACGGAGAGCCGCGCGGGTCACATTGCCGGGGAGGAGAAGGCCAGGCCGGAGAGGGCCGGGACGTGCTCGGTGCGGAGGGGGCCGACGGTGTCCGCGGCCGCCTCCGTGCGGTGGCCGGCCGGGACGGCGCAGGGGGCGGAGCACAGCGTCGGTTCCACTCCGAAGGGGTCTTTCGGAGTGCGCTCCCGGACAGCGAGGCCGCGGTCTTCACGGCGCCGATGCGACCGCATGCCGCACGCCGGCAGGGGTTGCCCGACCTGAGGGAACGTCAGTCCGTCGAGCGAACTTGCGACACCTCCATTGACTTCGGACACCTGGGACGCCGAGTCTGAACCCGTCAGCGTCGACAGGGGGAGGGCCCGATGGGTGTCGGACGTGCATCGATCCTGGGGGCGGCCGTGGCATCGGCCGCGCTCGTGCTCACCGCGGTGAGCGCGGTTCCGGCCACCGCGCACACACGCGACGGCCACCATCCGGGACACGGCCACGGCAACGGCCACCGGGACGCGTACGTCGCGCTCGGGGACTCGTACACGTCGGGACCGCTCATCCCCGACCAGGTGGACGCCAACTGCGCACGGTCGAACCGCAACTACCCCTCGCTGGTCGCGCAGCGCCTGAGAGGCACCGTACTCACCGACGTGAGCTGCGGCGGGGCCACCACCGCCGAGATGTGGAAGGCCCAGGGCAGCAACCCGCCGCAGCTGGACGCCCTGAGCCGCCGTACCTCCCTGGTCACGCTGCAGATCGGCGGCAACGACGTCGGCTTCGGCAGCATCATCCGCACCTGCGCCGGTGCCGCGGTCTCCGACCCGACCGGCAATCCCTGCGAGAAGTACTACTCGGCCGGCGGCACCGACCAGTTGCGGGCCGCCGTGGAGGCGACGGCGCCGAAGATCGACGCCGTGCTCGACGCCATCCACCACCGCGCGCCGCGGGCGCGTGTCGTGGTCGTGGGCTACCCCGCGCTGCTCCCCGACAGCGGGGTCGGCTGCCGGCCGGCCGTGCCCTTCGCCGACGGGGACTTCGCCTACCTCCGGGACACCGAGAAGCGGCTCAACGCCATGCTGGCCCGACGTGCCAAGGCCGCCCACGCGACCTACGTCGACACCTACACGCCGACCGTCGGCCACGACATGTGCACGGCCCCCGGCGTCCGCTGGATCGAGCCGCTCACACCCGCGGCTCCGGCCGCGCCCGCCCACCCCAACGCGCTGGGCGAGGAGGCCATGGCCGCCGCGGTCCTGGACCGGCTCTGCGCACGCGGCCGTATATGACGGGGCCGCGGGGGCCCGTGCCCCCGCGGCCGCCCGCCCGACCGGCCCCGGGCCGTCACTCCGCGGCGACGGCCACGGGGCGGCCGGCGGGGGTCCTGGCCTCACGGGTGACGTCGGCGACGACCTCCACCACGTCGGGTCCGTAGGCGTCGGAGTTGACGACCTTCAGCAGCAGGCAGAAGGTGCCGTCCACCCCGTACTTACGGGCCAGCCGCAGGTAGTGGCGGGCGAGGTAGCGCACGGCGGCCTGGTTGTTCACCCCGCGCTGGCCGGAGGCGAGGAAGACCGGGCGGTTGTTCCCGGTGTTCTCGTCGGCGGCCAGCCGGGCCAGGAAGACGTACTCCACCTTGCCCTTCTCCATGCGGTAGGCCTCGCCGCCCACGGTCAGCGCGCCCTGGTCCTCGACGGGCCCGGTGAAGTCGTTCACCTGGAAACCGGGCAACATGGAGCGCAGGTGCGCCGCCATGCGATGGTTGGATATGGGACCGCCGATGCAGAACTCCGTGCGCGCCCCGAAGCCCTGCCACGCGGTGTCGTGGGGCAGGATCTCGGCGTGCGCCCCGCACTCCTTGATCAGCGCGGACAGCTCGATCAGCGCGAAGACGTCATGGCGCGCCACGCTCCATCCGCGCGTCGAGCCCGGATCGCGGTTGATCACCATCAGACACTCCGAGCCGGTGGGCAGCCCGAAGAAGCGCTGTTTGCGGCGCAGCTTGCGCCGCCACAGGTACGTGCGGACGAACCAGCCCAGCGCGGCGCTGATACCGCTCGCGGCCAGTCCCAGCACGATGTTGCGCACGTCGTCGCTCATGGGCCGGGATGGTAGTTGAGGCGTTCCTGACGAGAAAGGCAGGGTGGGGTTAGGCTGCCCGGACGGTCGCCCCAGTGGAGGTCCACGTATGCGTCGTCACGCTGTACGGAGTCTGTCGCTGCTCGCCGTAACCGCCACCGCCGCGTTGTCGGTGGCCGCGGCCCCGCCGGGGGTGGACGCCCCGGCCCGGGACTCGACGCCCGCCAAGGTCCCGCTCGCCGTCGGCTACGGGGGCGCGGTCTCCAGCGTCGACGCCGACGCCTCCGCCGCAGGCATCGAGGTGCTGCGGCGCGGGGGGAACGCCGTCGACGCCGCGGTGGCCACCGCGGCCGCCCTGGGCGTCACCGAGCCGTACTCCGCGGGGATCGGCGGTGGTGGTTACTTCGTCTACTACGACGCCAGGCACCGCAAGGTCCACACCATCGACGGCCGTGAGACGGCCCCGAAGAGCGCCACCGACAAGCTCTTCGTCGAGAACGGCCAACCGCTTCCCTTCAACGACGCCGTCACCAGTGGTCTGAGCGTCGGCGTCCCCGGCACCCCCGCGACCTGGGACACCGCCCTGCGGTCCTGGGGCAGCCGCAGCCTGCGGGACGTGCTGCGGCCCGCCGAGCGCCTCGCGCACGACGGCTTCGCCGTGGACGCCACCTTCCGCAGCCAGACGGAGGCCAACCAGGCGCGCTTCAAGGACTTCCCGGCGACCGCGGCACTCTTCCTGCCCGGCGGGCAGCCGCCCGCCGTCGGCTCCACCCTCAAGAACCCCGACCTCGCCCGCACCTACGCCGAACTGGGCCGCAAGGGCGTCTCCGCCGTCTACAGCGGCGGCATAGGCGCCGACATCGTGAACACCGTGCGCAAGCCTCCGGTGGACCCGGCCGCGAGCCGCGTCGTCCGCCCGGGCGACCTCACGACGGCGGACCTCAAGGCCTACAAGGCCAAGCCGCAGAGCCCCACCCGCGTCTCGTACCGCGGTCTGGACGTCTACGGCATGGCCCCCTCCTCCTCCGGCGGCACCACGGTCGGCGAGGCGCTGAACATCCTGGAGCGCACGGGCAGGCTCTCGCGGCTGTCCGAGGCCCAGTACCTGCACCGCTTCCTCGAGGCGAGCCGGATCTCCTTCGCCGACCGCGGTCGCTGGGTCGGCGACCCGGCCTTCGAGAAGGTCCCGACCGCGGGGCTGCTGTCCCGGTCGTTCGCCGACTCCCGGGCCTGCCTGATCAAGGACGACGCGGTACTGACCAGCCCGGTCGCCCCGGGCGACCCGTTCCACCCGGCGCGCTGCGCCAGCGGCGGCAAGGCCGCCCCGACGACGTACGAGGGCGAGAGCACCACGCACCTCACCGTCGCCGACAAGTGGGGCAACGTCGTCGCGTACACGTTGACGATCGAGCAGACCGGCGGCAGCGCGATCACCGTCCCCGGGCGCGGTTTCCTGCTGAACAACGAGCTGACCGACTTCTCGTTCGTCCCGGCCGCCCCCGCCGTCCACGACCCCAACCTGCCGGGCCCCGGGAAGCGGCCCCGCTCCTCTATGTCGCCGACGATCGTGCTGAAGGACGGCCGTGTCGACTTCGCGCTGGGCTCGCCCGGCGGCGCCACGATCATCACCACCGTGCTGCAGGTGCTCACCGAGCACGTCGACCGAGGCATGCCGCTGGTGGACGCGATCGCCGCGCCGCGCGCCAGCCAGCGCAATGCGACAGCCACCCAGGTAGAGCCCGCCTTCCTCGCGAGCGACGTGGCGGCGGAGCTGAAGAACATCGGGCACGGCTTCGCCGACGCGGGTGAGATCGGTGCCACGACCGGCGTGCAGCGGCTGCCGGACGGCCGTTGGCTCGCCGCCGCCGAGACGGTGCGCCGCGGCGGCGGCTCGGCGATGGTGGTTCAGAGCACCACTCGGTAGTGAGTCGTCAGGCGCCGCTCGTCGTCCAGCACATGGAAGGCGACGCCGGGCGGCGCCGAGCGGTCGGCCACCGAGCCGTCCTGCTCGCCCTCCCACGGCATGCGCAGCGTCCACGTCACTCCCGGCGCGGCGATCAGCGGCCGCCCGGCGAAGGTGGTGGCGGCGGGCGTGTGCGCGTGCCCGGTCAGTACGGCGACCACTTCCGGGTGCGCGGCCAGCAGTTCCTCCAGGGCCGCGGGCCGGCCGAGCCGGTAGCCGTCGGGCAGCGGATGGTGCAGCGCGACGGGCGGATGGTGGAAGGCCAGCAGCGCCGGGGTGCCGGGGGCCAGCCCGCCCAGGGTCGTGGACAGCCACTCCAGGGTCTCCTCGTCGAGCAGGCCGTCGTCCTCGCCCGGGATCGTCGAGTCGCACATCAGGACCGCGGTCCCGGCGACGAGGTGCGCCCGGTTCACCGGTCCCGTCTCCCCGGCCTCGCCCAGCAGCGCCTTGCGGTAGGCGGCGCGGCGGTCGTGGTTGCCCGGACAGGGGAATACCGGGAAGGGCGCGTCGAGGATCCGGGCGGCCTCCTCGTACTCGGCCGGGGCGCCGTGGTCGGCGATGTCGCCGGTGACCAGCAGTGCGTCCGGCTGCCGGGGGAGCCCGCGCAGATAGGACATGACGCGGGTGGCGCGTTCCGTCGAGCGTTCGGTGCCGTCCAGATGCAGGTCGCTGATGTGAGCCAGCAGCATGGGCCGCTCCCCTCCAGGCTTAATGCTAAATTCCTCTTCTGACGTTAGAACGGTATGGTGCGGCCGGCGAACGATCAAGAGGAGGGGCGCCGTGGAGCGCTACCTGGCCCTGGAACTGGTGAGCACGGTCCGGCACGACGGCGACGGAGGGGTCGCCGACGACCTCGGCGACCCTTCAGCGCTCACCGCCTGGGTCCGCGAACACGTCCCCGAGCACGGCGGTTTCACCGCGGACGACGCCGCGCTCACCGATGTCCTCGCCCTCCGCCGTGCCGTGCGCGCCCTCTTCGCCCGCGCCGTGGCGCCGGCGCCGCCCAGCTCCGCCGACGCCCGGCGCCTGATGCCCGCCGAGGAGGCCCTCGCGCACCTCAACGCCGCCGCTGCGCGGGTCCCCGTCGTACCCCGGCTGGTGTGGGAGGCGCAGGAGGCTCCCGCCGCCCGGCTGGAGGCCGCGGTGGAGCCGGCCGGCCGGGCCGGTGCCGACGCCCGGATCGTCGCCGAACTCGCCCGCGCCGCCGTCGACTTCCTCGCCGGCCCCGAGCGTGAACGGCTGCGGGCCTGCACCGCGCCCCGCTGCGTCCGGTACTTCGTGAAGTCCCACGGCCGCCAGGAGTGGTGCAAGCCGTCCTGCGGCAACCGCGCCCGCGTCGCACGCCATTACCGCCGTCACCGCCCGCAGGCGGCCCCGTCCTGAGCTCCTGGGACGCCGTGGTGCCGGGTCCCCGGCGAGGGGGCGCGCCGCCGTGCCTCCGCGCGGGGTCCGGGCGCCCGTGCACCCTCCGCCCCCTGTGCGAAAACTCTCCGTAGCACCGTCGTAACACCACGGGTGTCGAATGCCGTGCGGACCACACGCTTCCGCCGCCGGGCGGCAGGCAGGGAGGAGCGAGAGTGGAACGCGGGGCGCGCAGCCAGGTCACGGGCTCGGTCGAGCAGTTCGCCCGGTACCTCCGGGGGCTCGTCGGCGCGGCGGGCGACACGCCCGGCTGGTACGCGGTCTTCGCCGAACGCGATCCCGAAGGCGTCAGGGCCTGGCTCGACGGGTCCGACGTCCCGCCGTGGGACGTCGTCCTCGCCCTGCTCCAGGACGCGGCCGCCGCGCGGGGCACCCACCCGCAGGAGGCTGCGGCCGAGCCCGCCCGCAGACTGCACGCCGCCGCCGTCGCCGCTCACGACGCCGTACCGGGCGGCGAGGCGGCGCTGAGCACGCGACTGGACGCCTTATCCAGGGAACGCCGGTACGCGGTGCTGCACGAGCGCGACGTCGCCGCCGCGCTGCGCGTCGCGGCCACCCCCGCCGAGGCGGAGCGCCTCGGCAACGAGCTCGCCTGGGCCCGCGACGACCGTGAACGGGCCGTCGCGCGCTGCGCGGAGTTCCAGGCGCGCCTCGACGCGGTCCGCTCCCGCCCGGTCGTGCCCGAGGGGTGGTTCCGCCCGCAGGCGGCCCCGGCCTCCCGCGTGCCGGCGCCCCGCGCCCCGGCCGCACCCCGGCCCCCCGGCGCGGACGCCCCGGCGGTCGCACCCGGCCGCGGTGACGACGACGCCGCCCGGCCCGGGACGGCCGACCGGTCCTCCGCCCGCGGACGCTGGCAACGCCCCCGCGGCGGAGCGCGGTACGGCGGCGCCCGCTTCGCCGGCGCACCCGAGGCCGAGGCGGCCGCGCTCCCCGTCGTGCCGCCCGTGGTCGCGGCGCCGGAGGGCGGCAGCGACCCAGGTCCCCGCGGGGCGCGCTTCGCCGGCGCGGCGGGCCGGGACACGCCCGGTACCCGCGAGGCCGGGCAGGCGCGCGGCGGCGTCCGTGAGGCGCACGTCCGCAGGGAGGCCGCACGGACGGCCGCGGCACGCATGGCGGAGCTGCGCCGGACCGGCCGCACCGGCGAGGCGTACGTGCTGATGAGCGAGGCCGTGGCGGGCCCGCCCGAGGACATCCCCGAACTCGCGGCCGCGCTGGAGCGGTCGGGGTTGGCCGCGGACGTGGCCACACTGCTGTGGGAGCTGGCAGCACAGCCCCCGCACCGTCTGGCGGCCGCCGCGACCGCCCTGGACTCGGCGGGCCGCGGCGACGACCGGCGGACCCTGCTGCACCAGGCGGCCGCCAGGCCCGCCGCCGAGGTCGCCGCGACCGCCTGGGCCCTTCTCGACGCCGGCCACCGGGACGCGGCGCTGAGCCTGCTGACCGCCCTCGTGCGCGCCCGCAGCCCGGAGGCGGCCGCCGGGATCGCCCGCGAGCGCGCCGGGCTCGTCGGCCCGCTCCTGGACGCGGCGGGGCTGGTGTCGGTCTCCAAACGCCGTGACGTGGCCGCCGCACTGCGCCGAGCGGGTCTGCCCGACCGCGAAATCTGATCGGCTTCGTTGAGTAACGGCGCCGGTATTGCCACAGTGGGCTGTGGGCTCTTACGTTCGTCCCAGCGCCGGATCTACGTGCGTAGACCAGCCCGCCGTTCCGGCGTGACCTCGCGTCAAAGGAGCTGTCATGCCCAATGTCGTACGCGCCGCGCTCGTCCAGGCGACGTGGACCGGTGACACCGAGTCGATGATCGCGAAGCACGAGGAGCACGCCCGCGAGGCGGCCGCGCGGGGCGCCCGGGTGATCGGCTTCCAGGAGGTCTTCAACTCCCCGTACTTCTGCCAGGTGCAGGAGGCCGAGAACTACCGGTGGGCCGAGCGGGTGCCGGACGGCCCGACCGTGCAGCGCATGCAGACCCTCGCCCGTGAGACGGGCATGGTGACGGTGGTGCCGGTCTACGAGATCGAGCAGGACGGCTTCTACTACAACACCGCCGCCGTCATCGACGCCGACGGCAGCTATCTCGGCAAGTACCGCAAGCACCACATNCCGCAGGTCAAGGGCTTCTGGGAGAAGTACTACTTCAAGCCCGGCAACCTGGGCTGGCCGGTGTTCGACACGGCCGTCGGCAAGGTCGGCGTGTACATCTGCTACGACCGCCACTTCCCCGAGGGATGGCGGGCGCTGGGCCTGGCCGGCGCGCAGCTGGTCTACAACCCCTCGGCGACCCACCGCGGGCTCTCCTCCTACCTGTGGCAGCTGGAGCAGCCGGCCGCGGCCGTCGCCAACGAGTACTTCGTCGCCGCCATCAACCGGGTCGGCCAGGAACCGGTCTACGGCGACAACGACTTCTACGGCACGTCCTACTTCGTCGACCCGCGGGGCCAGTTCGTGGGCGACGTCGCCTCCGACAAGGAGGAACAGCTGATCGTGCGTGACCTGGACTTCGACCTGATCCCCGCCGTGCGCCAGCAGTGGGCCTTCTACCGGGACCGCCGCCCTGACGCCTACGGCACCCTGACGGAGGCGTGAACACGTCCATGACCATCACCGAGAACCCGCACGCCGCGCTCCACTCCCGCCACCGGGCCGTGATGCCGCAGTGGCTCGCGACGTACTACCGGGAGCCCATCGAGATCACCCACGGCGAGGGCCGGCACGTCTGGGACGCCGAGGGACGCCAGTACCTCGACTTCTTCGGCGGCATCCTCACCACCATGACCGCCCACGCCCTGCCGGAGGTCACCGCGGCGATCCGCGAGCAGGCCGGGAGGATCCTGCACTCCTCCACGCTCTACCTGAGCTCCCAGGCCGTCGACCTCGCCGAGCGCATCGCCCGGCTGTCGGGCATCCCGGACGCCCGGGTCTTCTTCACCACCTCCGGCACCGAGGCGAACGACACCGCGCTGCTGCTCGCCACCACCTACCGGAAGTCCAACCAGATCCTGGCGCTGCGCAACAGCTACCACGGGCGTTCCTTCTCCGCGATCGGCATCACCGGCAACACCTCCTGGTCGCCGACGAGCCTGTCACCGCTCCAGACGCTGTACGTGCACGGAGGCGTCCGCCACCGCGGCCCCTACGCGCACCTGTCCGACGCGGAGTTCACGGCCGCCTGCGTGGCGGACCTCGAGGACATCCTCGGCCAGGCCAACGGCCAGGTAGCCGCCTTGATCGCCGAACCGGTCCAGGGCGTCGGGGGCTTCACCTCGGGCCCGGACGGGCTGCTGGCCGCCTTCAAGCAGGTCCTCGACCGGCACGGCATCCTGTGGATCACGGACGAGGTGCAGACCGGCTGGGGCCGGACCGGTGAGCACTTCTGGGGCTGGCAGGCGCACGAGGGCTCCGGCCCGCCGGACGTCCTGACCTTCGCCAAGGGCGTCGGCAACGGGCTGTCCATGGGCGGCGTCGTCGCCCGCGCCGAGGTGATGAACTGCCTCACCGCCAACTCCATCTCCACCTTCGGCGGCAGCCCCATCACCACGGCGGGCGCGCTGGCCAACCTCCAGTACCTCCTCGACCACGACCTGCAGGGCAACGCGCGGCGCGTGGGCGGTCTGCTCAGGTCGCGGCTGGAGGCCATCTCCGCCGGGCTCCCGGTGGTACGCGAGGTGCGCGGCCGCGGGCTGATGCTCGGCGTCGAACTGGCCTCGCCGGCCGCGGCGGGCGTGGTCCTCGAGGCGGCGCGTGAGGGCGGTCTGCTGATCGGCAAGGGCGGCCGGGCCGGCGACGCGCTGCGCATCGCCCCACCGCTCTCCCTGACCGTCGCCGAGGCGGAGGAGGGCGCCTCGATCCTGGAGGCGGCGCTCAAGCAGGCGCAGAGCGAGCTGGGCGACGGTCCGGCCTGACGGGACGTCACCGCGGCGGGTGGGCCGGGGCCTTGGCCCCCGCCCACCCGCCGCCGTCAGAGCTGCAGGTCGACGACGAGCGGCCGGTGGTCGGAGACCGGCACGGCGGGCGCCCTCGCGGAGCGCACGGCGGCCCGCCCGAGGCCCGCAGCCAGCACGTGGTCGAACTGCACGACGGGGCGGTGCGAGGGGTAGGTGCGCGTACGGGCGAGCGTCCGCCAGGCCCCGCCCAGCGCCAGCGGCGGCACCGGGCCCACCAGGTTGGGGTCGCCCAGGAGCAGGTGGGGCCGGGGCAGGCCGGCGATCCAGCGCCGGATCGCCACCAACTGGCCCACGTTCCAGCCGGGGACGAACGACAGGTGCACCGCGACCACCGTGAACGGCCCTCGCGCGCCATCAAGGACGGCCGCCAGGGCGCAGCGCGGCTGGTCGGCCATCATCCGGAGCCCGGCGAGTCCGGGCACCCGCAGGGGCAGCCCCACGGGCGAGGGGGGCAGCCGCCGGGCCCGCCACTCCCGTGCGGGCAGCCGGGTGGCCAGGGCGATCCCGTGCGACGGCGGGCCGTCGCCCCGGGCCGCGTCCTTCGGCCCGTACACCCGCATCCCGGGTTCTGCCGGATCACGCACCCACCCCGTGCCCGGCACCGAGCGGCCGTGTGCCGCCGACGCGTAGCGCCAGTCCCGCGCGCCGGACGCCGCGGCGGCGGCCGCGGCCTGGTCCACCCGTCCGGACCGGACCTGGAAGCGGTCGAGCTCCTGCAGCGCGAGGACGTCGGCGTCCAGGGACGCGACGGCACGCGCGAGGGGTTCCCCCGCGGACTCGCCGCGGGGGAATGGGGCCGGCCTGCCGTCACTGATCGGCAGACCGTGCAGCACGTTGAACGTCGCGAACCTCATGGGCCCGCCGCCCGCGGTCCGGTGGCGGCGGGAGAGGGCGCCGGGGCGCCGCCCCGCCGCCGTGGACGGCCGGGCCTGCGGAAGTGGGCGTACGGCGGGTACGCCTTGAAGGCGATGTCGAGTTCGGGCCCGCGCCGCCGGTCGCCGGACTCCAGCAGCGGTGTGAGGCCCTCGACCAGGGCCATGTGCCCTTTTGTCAGGCCCTTCTGACGCGGCCCCAGGCCGGCCGCCCGCGCCAGTGCCGTCGCGGCGAAGGAGAAGGTGCCGCGGCTGCCCACCAGGAACAGCGTCCGCGCGTGGCCGACCGGCCGCAGCCGGTCGCGGGTGTCCGCGTGGCCGCAGCGCCGCAACCAGGCGTCGGCGTCGCGCGCGGTGCGCGCCTCGTCCGTGCGGACGCTCAGGGGCACTCCGCCGGTCAGACGGCGGCGCAGCCCGGGCCACTCGCTCACCCGCAGGCCCAGCGAGTGGTGGACGAGGTCGACGCGGCCGCCGGCTGTCTCCAGGTACGCCTCCTCGTCCAGGGGGACGCCGCCGCGCAGCGGCACATGGACGACGGTGCGCCGCGAGTACGCGGCGAAGGCGAACAGCCCGGCCAGCGCCGAGAGCCCCGTATGGTCGCCGACCAGGAAGCCGTAGCCGGCCGGGTCGGTGAGGGCCGTGTGGCGCGGGGGCTGCCAGGGCTGCACGATCCGGTGCTCCACCGGGCCGGTGCGCGGGCTGAAGTGACGCAGCCTCAGCCGCATGCGGGATCCTCCATGCGCCCATCGTCGCCGTGCCACCGCGGCCGGGGCAACGCGATTTCACACCTCGTCACCTACAGACCCGAACGCCCGGTTCATGGCATATTGTGAGCGTTCGCCGTAGGGGGCTCGGAGTCGCAGCGATCGTCCCGTCGATGGAGAGCAGCGGTATTGCCACCGTGGGTGACCGGTCATACGTTTTCCACCATGGCGGGGTCTACGTGCGTAGAGCCGTTCCGACATGGCATCGAGGTTTCCGCGGACCCCGCCCTCACCATTGGAAGGAGTGGGAGCATGAGCCGCATCGTCATCCGGGGCGGACTGGTCGTCACCGCCGCGGAGGAGGTCCACGCCGACGTCCTCGTCGAGGGGGGCAGGGTCGCCGCCCTCGCGTCGCACGACTCCGACCCGGCGCGGGGCTGGGCCGCGTCCGCCGACCGCGTCGTCGACGCGACCGGGAAGTACGTCATCCCGGGCGGCGTCGACGCGCACACCCACATGGAGCTGCCCTTCGGCGGCACCTTCGCCTCGGACACCTTCGAGACCGGCACCCGGGCCGCCGCCTGGGGCGGGACGACGACGATCGTGGACTTCGCCGTGCAGTCGGTCGGCGAGCCGTTGCGCGCCGGACTCGACAGCTGGCACGCCAAGGCCGACGCCCAGTGCGNGATCGACTACGGCTTCCACATGATCCTCTCCGACGTCAACGAGGACACCCTCAAGGAGATGGACATCCTCGTCGAGGAGGGCGTCACCTCCTTCAAGCTGTTCATGGCCTACCCCGGCGTCTTCTACAGCGACGACGGCCGCATCCTGCG